>NZ_JANEZT010000003.1 GCF_025403405.1 Frankia tisae | reverse complement strand
GTGGGCGGTGGGCGGTGGGCATGCTGGACCGCGAGGTCCCGCGCAGGGGCCTACCGGCCGGTCCAGGCCGCAGGGCGCTTCTCCAGGAAGGCACGGACGCCTTCGGCGGCGTCGACGGAGTCGCGGATGGCGTCGAGGGCGGCGGCGGTGGCCTGCCAACCGGCGGCGTCGGCGTCGGGGGCGAGGGCGGCGTTGACGGCCGCCAGGCAGGCCCGCACGGCACTCGGCGCGTTGCGGCAGATCCGCTCGGCCAGGGCGACGGCCGCGTCAAGCGCTCCGCCGGGTTCGGCGAGCACGTTGACCAGGCCCGCCTCGTACGCGCGCCGGGCGTCGAAGGGATCACCGACGAGGATGAGCTCCCGGGCCAGGTTCAGCGGCAGGGCCCGCGGACCACGGAACAGCGCGCCGCAGGTAGGGACGACCCCGATCGTCACCTCCGGCAGGCCGAAGCGGGCGTCGGTGGCCGCCACAACGAGATCGCAGGCCAGCACGATCTCCAGGCCGCCGCCGAGCGCGGGGCCCTCGACCGCGGCGATGAGCGGCGTGCGGCGCCGGCGGCGGACCACCCCGTACTCCCCGCCCCGCTCGGTGACGTAGTCGCCGCCGGCGGTCAGGTCGCTGCCGGCACAGAACACGGTCGGGGTGCCGGTGAGCACGCCGACCCAGAGGTCGTCATCGTCGTCGAGCAGGTTCAGCGCGGCGTCGAGGGCGTCGGCCATCGCGCGGTCGACCGCGTTGCGCCGGCGCTCCCGGCGCATCGACACGACCAGCACATGGCCCTCGCGGCGGAGGTCCACCCGTTGCTCGTCCCGGTCCGTCATCGCCCGCTCCACGCCCCGTCCCGCCGTGCTCCCCGGCCCGGCCGCGATCCGGATGACCAGCGCCGGCTGGAGGCACAGAATAGTCTTCCAGGCTGGCAGGAACGATGTTTCCGATCCGGCCGCCGGCAGCGCGGCTCCGCCCGAGGAGATGGGTGCATGCAGGAACAGCGACGCGGCCGAAAGATCGCCATGGAGCGAGCGGAGGTCGACGCCTTCCTCGCCGAGGAGCGGGTCTGCCGGGTGGCGACGACCGGCCCCGACGGCCCACACCTGACCCCGCTGTGGTTCGTCTGGGATGGCCAGGCGCTGTGGTTGTGGTCGATCGTGCGCAGCCAGCGATGGACCGACCTCACCCGCGACCCACGGGCCGCCGTGCTCGTCGACGCCGGGATCGGCTACGGCGAGCTGCGCGGGGTGGAGCTGCGCGGCCGGTTCGCCCCGGTCGGCGAGGCGCCGCGCGCCGACGTGCCGAACCCCGGACTGGAGGTCCCGGAGCGCCTGTTCGCCGCCAAGTACGCCGGCGGCGGCACGACCGGGCCCGACGGCCGCCACGGCTGGCTCCGCCTCACCCCCGAGAAGATCACCAGTTGGGACTTCCGCAAACTTTGACATCCTTTCCATCCTGAAGGGACATCCTTCTTCACGAGCCTTCGCCCCCAGTCTGGGGGCCGAAGCACTAGCCCGCATTTCGGTAGCGGGCGGCGAGCTCGACGACAAAGCGGTGGGCGGCGTCGCACTCCGCCTTCGTCGTGGCGCGCGGCTCGGCCATCGCCGGCAGGTTGCCGGGCTTCTCGGTACCTTTACTGCCGGCCGGGAATCACCCCGGAGCGAGGTTCGAGGGCTTCCCGCGCCTTGGCGAGGAGAAGGTGTTCAGAGAAGGGCTTTTCCAACAGGATGACACCGGGATCGATTTTTCCCTGGGTGGTGAGAACGGGGTGCGCATAGCCAGACATGTAGAGCACTCTAATACCCGGCCGGATGGTGCGGATGCGGTCGGCAAGCTCCTTCCCCTGCATGTGCGGCATGATGACGTCGGTGAGTAGCAGATGTATCTCGCCGGGATGGCCGGCTGCGATGGGGATGGCATCGTGGGCGGAGGCTGTGGTGAGAACCTGGTAGCCGTTGCGAGTGAGCAGACGACGGGTGACCTCGAGGAGGGCGGATTGGTCCTCGACGAGGAGAACCGTTTCTCCGTTGCACGCGGAGGCTTTGGGGGTGGCTTCCTCCTCGGCGGTGACCGCCATAGCGGTGGCAGCAGGGAGGAGACATCTGATAGTGGTGCCGACTCCGGGCTCGGAGTAGATCGCAGAATGTCCGCCAGCCTGGCTGATTATTCCATAGACAGTGGCCAGACCGAGGCCAGATCCTTCGCCTTTCGGCTTGGTGGTGAAGAATGGCTCGAAGACCCGGGTGACAAGTTCCGGTGACATGCCGGTTCCACTGTCGGATACGCGGAACTGTGTGTAGCGGCCGACTTTCACGTCTGGCCGTTCGGCGGCGTATTCGTAATCCGCATCGATGTTGGTGGTGTCGATGGTCAGGACGCCGCCGCCGAACATGGCATCGCGGGCGTTGACGGCGAGGTTGGTCAGGACCTGCTCTATCTGGCCGGGGTCGGCCATGACGGGCCACAGGTCGGGCTGGAGACTGGTCTCCAGCATTATATGTTCACCCAGGGTACGGCGCAGCAGGTGCTCCATATCAGTGACGACCTGATTTAGGTCGATTACCCTGGGCTGTATGATCTCGCGGCGGCCGAAGGCCAGCAACTGGTGGGTCAGAGTGGTGGCCCGGCCGGCGGCTCGTTGGATCTCGTCGATATCGCGTTGGACATCGCTCCACCGATCTGTGCCTGCGTCCGCCGCCGCGGCCTGGGCGACCTCCTCGGCGACGAACGTGGCGTAGTTGATGACAACGCCGAGCAGGTTATTGAAGTCGTGCGCCACGCCACCCGCGAGCTGTCCGAGGCTCTCGAGCCGCTGCGACTGGTGCAGTTGGCCTTCAAGGCGGCCGCGTTGCGCCTCGGCGCGTAGCCGTTCCTTTTCGATGCGGGCATCCAGCCGTCCGGTCACATCCCGCACGGCCGCGGCGACAATGACACCGTCGGGGGTGTCGATGGAGGACAGCGAGATCTCCGCGGGGAACTCACTGCCGTCACGGCGACGCGCAGCAAGCTCCAGGCCGGCCCCCATCGGCCGCGGCCGCGGATCATCCAGATAGGCACGACGGTGAGCCGGATGCGCGGCGCGGGCGGCATCGGGAACCAGGATATCGATCGACTGACCGATTAGCTCATTACGGCCGTAGCCGAACAAACGCTCAGTCTGCGCGTTGACCAGAACAATCTTCCCGTCAGACCGGACCCCGATAATTGCATCCGGTGCCGCCTCCAACAAGCCGCCTGCCAGGTCAGTCGGCGAATCCTCCATCACGCCCCACCCTCAGGTATCCGCGCACCTACTTCAAGTGGACGGCGATTGACGCTAGCAGGTGAGTCGATGATTCGCCGCGCGTCGGGAGCGACGCCGAGCCATCCTGCTGGCAGGTAGGAGCCTTGCCGATCTCTCCGGGGTAGACCTGACAGAGCCGTTGCCAGCGGTCCTGACGAAAATTGCGATGTTTGCGGCGCAGGTGATTCCCGGCGCCGACGGCGCCGGCCCGACTTTGATCGAATCGGGCCAGCCGGGCACCGTGGCAGCGAGTGCGCCATTCGTGGTTCCTCGCGCTTGACTAGAACTTGTGATCAGACGATTACGGGATGCGCCTGGCCTGTTGTTACGATGTGTAGCCAGATTGGACGGGTGTGTCGGGACGCGGCGTAGCGGGCGCGGCGTTGCTGGTTGGTGACGTTGGTCAGGCCGAAGGCCACCCGGTAGACAAGTTTGATCAGCCGGTTGACTCCCTCCGCGGTCGCGTTGGACAGGCCGCGAAGCACCGCGTTGGCGATCTCGTGTCGCCAAGCCGAGATCGTCTCGGCGAAGGTCACGACTTCGGGGACGGTCACTCCGACGGTCGCGCAGGAGGTGAAGAACCTGGTCAGGGCGTTACCGATCCCGGCGCGGCTGGTCGGCCGGCCGGTGTGGGCCGGGACCGGCGCGAGCACGGCGCGCAGCAGTTCCCTGGCCTTGTGGACGGCGGTGAGCCGGCGGCCGCCGTCACCGGTGTCGGCCAGGGCCCACAGCATCCGACCGCGGGCAGCCCGGGACAGGGACTCGACGTTACGGACCAGCAAACCCCTGATCTTGTATTCGGGGTCGTCGGCGTGGCCGCGGCGGCCGTAGCGCTCGAAGATGACCCGGCGGCGGACGTCCCCGACCGCCTTGTTCGCCAACTGGACAATGTGGAACGGGTCGATCGCGTGCGGGAGCGCGGTGCGCACCGCCGACGTGTAGACGGTGGACATGTCGGTCGTCACCGCCCACACGTTCGCCCGCCACTGCGCCGGCTGGGCCGTGATCCAGGCGGCCGTCGCGGACGCGGTCCGGCCCTCGACCTGGCCGAGCAGGCCGTGGCCGCCCGACGAGTCGACGAACACGGTCTGCCACCGGTCGGCCACGGCGATGGTCGTCAGGCCCCAGCACCCCGACCAGCGGCAACGGCCCGGACACCGACCGGCGCGCGGGCGCGCCCGCCGGGACGGCCCGCTCGAACCCGCCGTGCGCCGCCACCGGCCCGTCCTCGGTGAAACTCGCCCGCCCGCAGACGGGGTTCCCACAGGAGAACCGGGTCTTGTGCAGGTCAGCGCCACCGGCGCCACCACCAGGTGCACCAGCCGCTACCCGCCGAGCTCCGTGACCCGGCCCGAGGCCGTCCCGCAGCCAGGGCCGCACACCACCGCGCCCGCCGCGGTCACCACATGCGCGGACCACGAGCCGTCCGCCTCGCGTTCCACCACCGTGACCTCGACCCCAGCCAGACCCGGCAACCCGGCCACCACAGAACCGCTAACCCCTGACACACGCATCCGCCCGTCTGGCGATCATGTTCCTCCCGAATTTCGGTATAGATCGCATCAACAGTCCACTCGCTCCTTACAACACCCGCCTCGAGCACCGAACGGAATCTTCCGCTCGGTTGCGCTTCCGCTCGGTGGCCAATTTATGTATGACTCCGAGAGAGAGTGGCAAGGACGTTTCCTGCGGAACGCGAGGCACAGCCAGCCCGTCACCCATCCGCCTTCGCGCCTCTGTTTGGTGGAATTTCAGGGTAGTGTGCGTCTCGCTCCGCTTGACGATTCGCGGCGGGGGGCGACAGGCAGCGCGGGGTCTCGCCCGCCGGCGCGCCGATCATGAAAGGCCTGTCGGTCCGTCGAGATAGCCCAAACCGATCATGCAGGCCACGCTCCACGCTCCGCAGGGCTTTTCGGCTCCTGAGGCCCTACGCCAACCGCAGCCTAGCGGGCGACGGCTGCCTGGTGGCCGAGTCGGGCGGCGAGCTCGACGACGGAGCGCTGGGCAGCATCGAACTCCGCCTTCGCCGTGGCGCGCAGCTCGGCCATCGCCGGCACCCGGAAGGCCAGCGTCGCATCGGTCGCCACGACCGTCACCGCCATCCCGAGGGAGCGGCCGAGGACCAGCTCGACGGGCGGGACCGCGTGGTCCCAGCCCGCCGTCGGGCTGCCGGGGCCGTACTGCGCGCCGCGGGCGGAGACGACGACGGCCGGGCGGCCGGCCAACGGCTGCTCCCGGGTGTCGAATGGTGCGGTGACGCCGAGGACGTGCACCTGGTCGATCCACGCCTTGAGCGTCGACGGGATCGACCAGTTGTACATCGGCGCGCCGATGACCAGCACGTCGGCGGCAAACAGCTCGGCGAGCAGGAGCTCCTGCGTCGCCGCGGCGGCGGGATCGGGCGTCTCCCCCGGGCGGCGCAGCCGCGGCGCCCAGTGCAGCGCGGCGTCGCTCAGATGCGGCGGCGGGTCGGCGTGCAGGTCGCGGTAGGTCACCGTGTGCTGCGGGCCGAGCCCTCGCCAGGCGTCGGCGAAGGTCCGGGTCAGCGCCCGCGTCGTCGAACCGGTGAGATCGGCGGAGGAGTCCAGGTGCAGCAGTCCGGGCATGCGCACTCCCTGCTCGCGGGCGGCGGGCACGGGTGCGCGGCGCAGGCCGCGGCGGCGCAGGCCGCGGCGGCGCAGGCCGCGGCGGCCCAGGCGTTCCCGCCCCCGCCGCGGAATCCGACCGCGTGACCGCGGCCGACGCAGCGCCAACTTTACGCCAGCAATCCGGCCCGAAGCAGACGCTTTACGCGACGCCGGGCAGCTTCACCAGCCGATACCTCGACCGATGCCGCCGTCGCGGCCGGGTCCGCGCCGCCCAGCATCACGGCGCTCACGGCGTCGTCCTGGAGGATCTGCCGAGTTCACCTAATGGTCCCGTTATCGCCATGCGCCCGACCGCTCACCGTCCGCCGGGCGCGACAGCATGACCGCCCGTGACTCCTCTGGCGGTTGAAGCCGTCAGCTTCTCAGGCCGCCTGCGCGCCAGCCCGAAGGACAAGCCCTGCCCGAAGAATGTTGACAGCCGCGTTCTCGTCCGCATCCGCGGTATGCCCGCACCGCACGCAGGCGAACTCGGCCCGGGTGGGCCGGTTCTCTCTGGCGACGTGGCCGCAGGTCGCGCAGCGTGGGGAGGTGCGGCGGGCGTTGACCTCGACGACGACCCGCCCGGCTCCTGTCACGGCCGCCCGTTCCGCGCGTCGATCCACCGTCGCACAGCCCCAGCAGACACGGCACCGACAGCGGCAACGAAGCACGACCAGGACCAGGACCAGGACCAGGACCAGGACCAGGACCACCAGACGAGCATCCCGGACCGCAGATGCGCGAACTCGGCGCAGCACGTGGGACGTGGGACGTGAAACCCATCACCTGGTTGGCGATCTACGACGGGGAATGCGTCGGGTGAGCCCCCTCGACGAACAGATGAACAGGGTCCAGTTCGATCCCCGACGCGACAACCGGCCAGCCGCACTCGGCGCGCCGCTCCCGGATGAGCACGTCAAGGCGGCCCCGGACCAGTCCGGACGGGACGGGCGGTACTTCGAGCACCACACGGCGTGATAGCCGAGGTCGTAGGCGCCACCCACGCCGACCGTCACCCGACAGCACATGCATCTGAACTACACCAGCGTTGCCGGTCCAACCGGTACGAGTCCGTACCGGATTTCCCTGACGCCTGAAGGCGACAGTCCCCTCCGGAGGTCTTTGATGGACGCGAATCCCACGGCCGGGTCGGCCAGTCCGTCCCGGCGCACCCTGCTGCGCACGGCTGCGATCGGCGGCGGGCTGACCGTCGCCGCCGGCCCCACCCTGTGGCGGCAGCCGGCGTTCGCCGGTACCGGCCCGGCCACCGTCCCCGAGCAGGTGCATCTGGGGTGGGGCGACGACCCGGCGACGGCGGTGACGGTGTCCTGGGTGTCACCGGCCGCCGTGCGCCGGCCGCGGGTGCGGCTCGGCACCGCGGCCGGCGGGTTCGGCCGGTTCGTCGACGCCGAGGAGCGGACCTACGTCGACGGGCTGAACGGCCAGCGCGTCGTGACCTACCACGCGAAGCTGCGCGGCCTCGTCCCGGGCACCGCCTACGTCTACCGGGTCGACACCGCCGATGGTCCTGCCGGCACCGATACCAGCCCCGGTGGGCCGGGAGCCCCTGGTGGGACGTTCACCACCGCGCGCCGCGGCCGGTTCCCGTTCCGCTTCACCAGCTACGGGGATCTGGCCACCGACAAGGCGTGGACGATCTCGTCTCCCAACGCGTTTCACGCCGTGGACGCGGTCGAACGCTTCGCGCCACTGTTCCACCTGCTCAACGGCGACCTGTGCTACGCGAACCTGGCTTTTGCCCAGCAGCCGGCGGTGTGGCGCGACTTCGGCGTCAACGTGGCCCGCTCCGCGGCGAACCGGCCGTGGATGCCGGCGCTGGGCAACCACGAGATCGAGTTCGGCAACGGCCCGCACGGCTACGACTCCTACCTGACCCGGTTCAGCCTGCCGTCGAACGGGATCCGCGGCCTCGCCGGCACCTTCTACAGCTACCGGGTCGGCTCGGCGCTGTTCGTCTCCCTCGACGCCGACGACGTCATCTACCAGGACGGCGGCGCCTTCGCGGCGACCGACGTCGTCCCGCCGAACGGCGCGGCGACGATCCCCGCCGGTCACAGCCAGTACAACCGGCTCTACACCGGCCCGCTCGCCGCCGGCCCGAACGGCACGCTCGCTCCCGGCGGCAACCTGCAGACCCGCTGGCTGGAGCACACCCTCGCCGCCGCGCGAGCCGACCGGACCATCGACTGGATCATTGTCCAGACGCACCAGTGCCCGCTGTCGAGCTCCGCCACCGGCAACGGTTCGGATCTTGGCCTGCGCCAGGCCTGGCTGCCGCTGTTCGACCGCTACCGCGTCGACCTCGTCGTCTCCGGGCACGACCACGACTACGAGCGGACGTTCCCGGTCCGCGGTTTCGACCGCGACCGCGGGACCGAGGTCGTCGGCGGCGCGACCGTGGACACGCTGCGGCCCCGCCCCGTGGTCACCGACCCTTCCGCGGACACCTTCGACACCGACGCCGGCACCGTCTACCTGGTCCTCGGCGGCGGCGGGACCAGCGGGCCCACCGACAGCTACGGCACCACTCCGGCCGGCGCCCGGCAGGGCAAGGTCATCACGAGGCGGACGGAGATCAGCCGCAACCCGTCGACCGGCGCCTACGCCAAGTCGCCCGCCGACGCCGTCGAGGAGGCCGTATGGTCGGCCCGCCCGGACGCGACCGGCCACCCCTATGGCATTGCCGTGTTCGACCTCGACCCCGGCAGCCGCCCCGGTGGCCCCACCACCATCACCGTCGAGTACCACCACGCACCCCGCGTCCAGGCTGGCGACCCGCCGCCCGCCTACACCCTGCTGGAACGCTTCACCCTGCGCCGCCGCCGCTCCGACTGACCGTCGACCGCGGGACCACCGGCGGTCCGCCGACCCGGCTAGGCTCGTGGGCGTGGAACTGCGTGAGGTGATGCGCACCGCCGGCGCCGTGCGGGAGTTCACCGCCGAACCGGTGCCGGACGAGGTGCTCGAGCAGGTCCTCGACGCCGCCCGGTTCGCCCCGAGCGGAGGCAACCAGCAGCCATGGGTCGTGCTTGTCGTGCGCGACCCCGAGTTGCGCCGGCGGCTGCGGGACCTCGTCCGCGAGGGCTGGCGGGAGTACGTGGCGCAGCGCCGTGCCGGGGTTCGCCCGTTTGCCCCCGGGCCGGACGGGCGCTGGCACGGGCCCGCGATCGACCTCGACGCCGCGGCCCGCACCCCGGCGCCGAGCGCCTTCGTCGACGCCTTCGACCAGGTGCCCGTCCTGCTGGTCCTCGCCGTGCGGCTCACCGCGCTCGCAGTGACCGACGTCGACCTGGACCGGCAGAGCGTCGTCGGCGGCGCGTCGATCTATCCGTTTGCGCAGAACGTCCTGCTGGCGGCCCGGGACGCCGGCCTCGGCGGGACGCTGACCACCTTCGCCGCCCGGCGCGAGCCCGCGGCGGCGGCCCTGCTGCACATCCCGCCCGACCACGGCATCGCCGCCGTGGTCGCCCTCGGGTATCCCGCGCGGCGCGCAGCCCGGCTGACCCGCCACCCGGTCGAAACCTTCACCCGCGTCGACACCTTCGACGGGCCCGCGTTCGGCTCGGTCTGACGCGCATCGCCGCGCGCATGGAGGGCGTCTTCGACCTGCTGGACGTGCGGACCGGGTGGTCGAACCGGCGGACGAGCTTCGCGCCGCGCCCGATCGTCCGCTCGCACGGACGGCGCCCACCGCGATCCCCCTGTGGGAGGAAGCGGACACCGCTCGCGAAGACCATCACCTGCCGTGCACCTGCAAGCCCGATAGCGAGCCGGCAGAAGGAGTGGCGCAAGATTGTGAACTTTTCCGTACCGGTGTATGGTCATGTTGTTTGGCGTCCCGCTCAACGGCGTGCCGGGAATGATCTATTCAACGGATCATGAAGGTGGCGGGTACTGATGACCGATATTGTCACGATAGTCGCCTCGATCGA
Organism: Frankia tisae; assembly: GCF_025403405.1. Taxonomy (GTDB): domain Bacteria; phylum Actinomycetota; class Actinomycetes; order Frankiales; family Frankiaceae; genus Frankia; species Frankia tisai. The sequence continues at coordinate 36,450 of NZ_JANEZT010000003.1, read as the reverse complement.
CGAGATTCCTACCGTCGAGGAAACCGACGCGATGCTAAACGAGCTGCGACCACTTTTCCGCGACGCGAGAACAGTCCAGCTGATCGACGATCTTCTCGAGTTGCGATCGCTGCTCGATGCGCCACGCCGAGGCCGCGCGCCGAGAAGCAAATCCTCCAGGGCGCTGGAGCCTTACCTCGAGGATCTGGAACGGCCCGCCAGCGAAGATACGTACCCGGAGGGCTAGACCACAGGCGAGTGCCGATCTTCAGTACGTCGGGTTGGGCGGGTCGCTGGTAGCCGGCGTCCGGCCGCCGGGCTTCGCAAACTGAAGCCTGGCGGCCGGGCTCGCGGCGGCCGGCCGCGGGGCCCGGTTCCGCGCTGGCCACGCCGATGGCCGGCCGGCGGTACCCCGCGCGGCGAGCATCCGCCGTCACAGCGCGAGCCGCTACTCAGCGCCGAGCCGGGCGAGCTCGGGCTGCCAGCCACAGCCCGCGATATCGCCGGAGCGCCTGATCGTCAATTTCGAATCATATGCGCTACCGCGTTCTGCACAAAGTCGCCCTCTATACAAAGTTCATTCCCTTCAAGCTAGAAACTCCGCACTCCATTCTGTCGGAATTAATGATATATATGCTATACAATTCCTCACCGCTTCGATCGATTTCCTTGAACTCCGATAAAATCTCGTACTGGCCTTTGTACTCATGTCCATCAATGATCGTGGAGATGATTCCCCAGGAGTAAATCCCACCGAGACGCCACAGGGCAGCCTGTCAACTTTGTCGACAAGTTTTCCGTAACTACATTTCCAGCTTCCCTGGATCTTCGCCGCAACAGAAGCGGTATCGAGAGAAGGGGAGATTCCACCGACCCGACAGCCGCCGGCGCTGCCAGACCACCGGGAAGGCGTCGGGGGTCCGGCGGGTTTGGCGAGGCCTACTGCTTTGAGAATTCGGCGCTGTGCGGTAAATTCGTCGATGCCGTACAGGTCGCAGTAGGAGACCGTGCTCAGCATCCCCGGCAGGGTGCAGTCTGCGACCCGCAGCGGGGTCGGCTTGCGTCCGCCCGGGGCATCGGTCCATTCCTGCGTGCGCCAGTGCGCGGCGAAGTACGCCGGTGAGCAGATCGCGATCGTCCGCGCGGCAACGGTCATCTGCTCGCCGATCCAGACCACGAAGTTCGTTCCCGCCGGGGAATCCCATGCCTGTAGCCGCACCTCCACGCCCGCCTCTTCCAGCACCCAGGCGACCCAGGCGGCCCACTTCTCATCCTCCTTGGTGTAGGAAACGAAGAAAATCACCGCTTTCGCCGAACCCGCGGTGCCGTCTGTCGGGATGGCTCCTGTGCCCATGGGGATGCAGCCTGCCATCCACTGACGAAGATGGATGTATCTCTCCACATCGGACAGAGACGCCGAGGCAGGAGGACCCGGTCGCGCTCTCCGTGCGGCAGAACCACGGAAGCGAACCGAGGCGTTCACGATTGAGATCACGTTGGTTACGAGGGTTCAGGGCCGGAAGGCGGATGGGCCGGTCGGATCGGGACCAGCGCACGCCGTCATGGCGGCAGGACGGCCGACGGTGCCTGGGCCCACGCGGTCAGCGGGGAGCAGGGGCAGGTAGGGGCCGAACTCGTCGGCGAGGCAGAGACGGCCAAGCTCGCGGTACTCCAGGCCGACCGCGACAATCACGTCTCGCGTGCGCACCGCCTGCAAGACACCATCACCGGCACGCCCTCCGTCCCGCGACGCCGGCGAGGGCGGCCTCACCGGCTCCGCGCCCGGCGCGGTGGGTGGAGCCGACCTCGTCGGGGTGGCGGCGTCCGGGGACACCATGATCGCGGTCGGCAGCGCGTCGGGCATGCAGGGTCCACCGACCCGCCCCCGACCGGTGATCAAGGTGTTCCGCGGAACCGGAACCGGGCGGAATCCACTCCAGTCCGACCCGGTGAATTAAAGATCAGTAGCCCTATTGACGCCTCGAAAGGCCAAGTCGGACGCCACAATGCAAAGACCGCCGGAGGACGCGCGAGAACGCGCGTCCAGATCACGCAGAAAAGGAGCAGAATGTCCACTGACATCGGGGGACCCGACGGGAGCCGGCCGGGCGAGCGCCCGCGGCACGGTCCGAACCGGCGGGCTGCCGTCGGCCTCGTGGCCGCGGCCGTCGCCGGGGCCACCACGGCGGCGCCGGGCGCGGCCGCGGCGGCCGTCTCGGACAGCACGGCCGTCTCGGACAGCACGGCCGACCAGGCCCGAACCGGGGCGACGGGCCGCATCGACGTGCACCATCACGCGATGCCGGCCGAGGTACGCGCCTGGCTGGTCGCCCACGGCCAGCTGCCACCCGTGGGCGGCCCGCCGTTCGCGAACTGGTCCCTGACGGCCGCGCTCGACACGATGGACCGCGGCGGGATTGCGACGGCCGTGCTGTCCGCGGCCATTCCGAGCGAGTTCACGTCGACCCCCGCACTCGCCGCGCAGCTCGCTCGGCTCGCCAACGACTCGATCGCCGCCGTGGTCCGCGAGCATCCCAGCCGGTTCGGCCTGCTCGCCTGCATTCCCCGGGCCACCCCGCAGATCGCCGTCGCGGAGATTCGCCACGCCTACGACGACCTGCATGCCGACGGCGTCCTACTCATGGCGCACGACGGCCTCACCTACCTCGGCGATCCGGCGCTGGATCCAGTGATGGCCGAGCTGAACGCACGCGACGCGGTGGCCCTGGTGCACCCGTTCGCTCTGCCCGGCGCGACCGGCATCGCCGTTCCGGCGTTCGTCGCCGACTTTCTGGCGGACACGACCCGCGCGGCGGTGCAGCTCGTCGTCAACGGCGTGCTGGATTCCTATCCACGGATTCGGTGGATCCTCGCCCACGGCGGCGGCTACTTCCCGTACCAGGCCGCCCGACTCGCCCTGGCCCGCGGCCTCGGCTACGGCACCGACCCCGCCACCGTCGACCGGGCCCTGCGCCGCTTCTTCGTCGACACCGCCGGGCCCATGTCCCCCTACAGCACGCCGACGCTGCTGGCCGCCATCGGCGCCGACCGGATCCTGTACGGCTCGGACTACAACGCCGTGCCCGCCGACGCCGTGTTTACGGGCCGCGACGCTTTCCTCGCCGATCCGGCGCTGACCCCGTCGGCCCGCCACCGGATCGCCCGGGGCAACGCGCTCGCCCTGTTCCCGACGATCGCCGCCCGCCTCGCCACCGGCCACACCTGACCGGGCCGCGCTGCGCCCGGCGCCCCGCGGCGACTCGTCGACTACCAGCGGCCGCGGTGGACGACCTCGTCGAAGGGGCGGCGGTCGAGGCGCTCCACCGGCCGCAGCGGCCCGTCGGCGGGATAGCCCAGGCCGATCATGTAGGCGACGCGGTGGGTCTCCGGCACGCCGAGGATCCGGCGGGCCTCCTCCTGGTCGCCGACAGCCGAGTGCCCGCCGCCGACGCCGAGGTCGGTCGCCGTGAGCAGCATCAGCATCGTCGCCTGGCCGAGGTCGTACTCGTCCATGAGCCGGTAGCGCTCCGTCTCCGGCTCGGGCAGGACCAGCACGATCGTCGCCGCCGAGCTCGCGATGTGACCGGCACCGCGCCAGATCGTCGCCAGTTCACCGAGAACCGCCCGGTCGGTGACGAGCACGAAGTCCCACCGCTGCCGGTTCGACGCCGAGGGCGAACGCCACCCGGCCTCCAGGATCCGCTCCAGGTCCTCGGCCGGCACAGGCCGGTCCTGGTAGCTGCGGACATTGCGACGAGCACGGATCGCGTCCCAGGTCTGCACGCCCTCGACCCTAGACCCGTCGACCAGTGAGTCCAGCGTCAGCGGTCGCCAGGGGATCTGCTCGCCGATGGTGGGGCGGCGGTGCTGGTCCGGTCTCGACGGCGACTTGGGATACTGGGAGACGCAGCACGCCCTGTCGATGCGGCCAGCGCCAGCGGCCAGGAGCGCGGGCGGACGGATGGGACGGGTGAAGGAGGACGTGGTGGAGGCGTTGGCGCCGTCCGGGCGGCAGGTGGAGCTCGTGCACGCGGACAGCAGCGTGACCATCACCGAGGTCGGGGGTGGGCTGCGCGAGTACACCATCGGCGGCGCGCCGGTTCTCGACGGCTACGACGTCGCCACGATGGCCAGCCGCGGGCGTGGGCAGCTGCTGCTGCCATGGCCCAACCGGATCGCGGACGGCCGCTACCCGTTCGGCGGCACCACCCACCAACTCCCGGTGAACGAGGTGGCGCTCGGCAACGCCAGCCACGGTCTGACCCGCTGGTCAGCCTGGGAGCTCGAACGCCTCGGCCCGGCCGCGGTCCGCGCCTCGTTCATCCTGCGCGCCCAGAGCGGCTACCCCTTCACCGTCGGCTTCGCCGCGGAGTACCGCCTCGCCGACGACGGGTTGACCGTCACCATGACGGCCACCAACCTGGGTGGCCAGCCGGCTCCCGTCGGGATGGGCGCACACCCCTACCTGACGGCGGTCGGGGCGGACGGTGCGACGGTGCGCGCGGACGACGTCGAACTCACCGTGCCGGCGGCGACGAGGCTGGAGACCGACGACCGTTCGATCCCGACCGGCGCACGGGCCGTCGCCGGCGAGCCATTCGACTTCCGCCGGCCACGCCCGGTCGGTTCCCTCGCCCTGGACACCTGCTATACCGACCTCGACCGCGATCCGGACGGGCGCGCACGCGTGCGGCTCGGGGCGCCGGGCGGTGGATCGGTGACGGTCTGGATGGACGAGACCTGGCGCTACGTGCAGGTCTTCACGGGGGACACGCTGGGCCCGCAGGAGCGGCGGCGCAGCATCGCCGTCGAGCCGCTGACCTGCCCGGCGAACGCCTTCAACAGCGGGGACGGCCTACGCGTCCTCGAGCCCGCCGCCAGCGTCGGCGGTACCTGGGGCATCCACCCCACCCGCGCCTGACCCCCGGGCACCGAACCCACTCCGGCACCACACCCGCTCCGGCATCGAACCCACTGCGGCACCGAACCCACTGCGGGCGGTCGGGTGGATACGGCGGCGCTGGACCGGTCGTGCCGCAGATGCGGATGCGCCCGGTCCCGGCCGGTGCGCGCGGCCGGCCGGGTGCCGCGTCATCGGCGACCGTCTTGTCCCTGGTGGACGGGAACGGGATCGAACACATCCCGGACCATCCCTCCACGCGCGTTACGTTCAGCGCACCCAAAAAGAACGAACCTGTTACGCGTCATCCGGTCGTAACGCCGAGACAACGGCCACCAGCCGGCCATCCCGCGCGAAATCTTCCGGCTCGAAGGGGAAACATCCGTAGATAATCGCCACATCGCCCTGATTTCAGCAAAAATTTCGCACGATCCGCCCCGCCGACCTCCACCGCCGAGGCAGGTTCCGGTCGGCGATGCGGCCACCCGAGCCGACCCTCCGTCGGGCGGCAGTCTGACTACTTCCGCAGATCAGGGCCCCTGTCCGCGTGACAGACGCAGATGCGGAGGCTATGGTGCATTCCATCCGCTTCCGCGGGTCTCAGATGCGCCGAAGCATCGCGCGCTCGCTCGCAGTTAGCACCCAGCGCACACCGTCCGTGCGCAGCTAATCACCATTTGTTTCCTTGACTCTATTCGCCCGGCGGGGGAAGAACGTGGCATCACGCTCGGCACTGTTTTCGCGACGCATCCTCGTGGGTTTGCCGACCCATCGGGACGGTCCTCACAGCTCGTCCCATCTCCCGTCCGTCGAACGCCACTCGGGAAGCGGGCGCACGAGCATGCCCGGACCGGTGACAATGCGTTCCCGCGGGTTGGCCCGGCCCACTGCGTCGCGGCGGTGGCTGACCCTGGGGATGGCCGCCGCGGTGGCGGCACTGGCCGCCGGCTGCGGCAGTTCCTCCTCGGACGCCAGCCCGCCGGCGCCCACCACCCAGGTGGTGACCAGCCTTTCCGGGGAGAAGGTGACGGTCCCCCTGAAGATCAACCGGATCGCGGAGCAGTTCCCCGCCCACACTGTCACCGACATCATGCTCGGCGTCGGCGACAAGCTGGTGGCCATCCCCCAGAATGTCAAGACGATCCCGTTCCTCCGGAAGGTCTACCCGGGCGTCAACGGCCTTCCGGAACTTTTCCGCAACGGCGGCAAGGTAAACATGGAGGAGCTTCTCAAGCTCAAGCCGGACGTCGTCTCCACCATCAGCGGCGGCGATACCCTCACGCCGTTCCAGCAGGCCGGCCTGCCCGCGGTCAACATGGATTTCAACACCTTCCCGCAGCTGGTCCCGTCCATTCAGCTCGCCGGAAAGGTGTATGGCGGCGCCGCTGCCGCCAAGGCCAAGGCATACAACGACTACGTGACCGCCAAGCTGGCGATGGTCCAGTCCCGGCTGGCGAAGCTGCCAGCGACCGAGCAGCCCAGCGTGGTGCACATCGCCAGCTATCCGCCTGTGGTCGTCGACGGCGGGAAGTCCCTCATCGACGGCTGGATCAAGATCGCCGGTGGCACCGACTCCGCGAGCGGCGTCAAGGGTACCCACGTCACGGTGTCGATGGAGCAGCTCCTGCAGTGGAATCCGGACGTGCTGATCGTCGAAACACCGGGTGGTGACCAGGGCCTGGCGGCCAACTCCGCCCAGTCCGTCATCGACAACCTGGCGAAGTCGCCGGGGTGGGCCGATCTGAAGGCGGTCAAGGCCGGTCGCGTCTATCTCAACCCGCAGGGTCTCTACCCGTGGGACCGGTTCGGTCCGGAGGAGGCCCTGCAGATCCAGTGGGCGGCGAAGGTGCTGCACCCTGATCTGTTCACCGACCTCGACATCCGATCCGAGACCAAGAACTTCTACTCGAAGTTTTTCAACTACCACACCACTGAAGCGGATCTCGATCAGATCCTGCAGGTCAGCTCCAAGTAAGTACCTCATCCCGGTATCGGCACCTCTTTCGGTTCGGAAAGGACCGCGCCCCGGCGCAGTGATGACCATCTCCATGCGATTCGGCCTGCCCGGAGGGCGCGGCGACCTCGACGGGGCGAGTTCCACCTCGACAGTGGAACTCGCCCGCGTCGCCGAGGCTCTCGGCTACGACAGCCTGTGGTTCACCGACGGCCACCTCAGTTCCGTCGGTTCCCGGACGATGAAAGCCCGCTCCTCACCGATCCCGCTGGCGGCCGCCGTCGCCGCGTCGACCAGCCGGATCCGGATCGGGTTCACCGCCCTGCACCTGACGCTGCACGACCCCATCCGGCTGGCGGCGGACCTCGCGACGCTCGACCGGCTTTCCGGCGGCCGGGTCACCCTCGGGGTCGGCTGGCCCATCGCCCCCTACACCAGGGCCTACCAGGGCGCCGATCCGGTCCGGGTCGACCTGCCCGACGCCCTCGACACGATCGTCGGCTACTGGCGGGGCCGGACCCGCCTGGCCGACGGCGCGCAGTTCCGGGTCGAGCCGACCCCCGCCCAGCATCCCCACCCGCCGATCGAGGTGGCCGCCAGCAGCGACGAGACCATCGTCTGGGCGGCCAGCCGCGGCTACGGGCTGCTGCTGTCGGCCGTGCAGACCGTCGCCTCACTCGCCACCTGCATAGAGCTCTACACCTCCCACGGCGGGACGGCCGGTGATGTCCGGGTGGAGAGGTTCTGCCTCGTCGCCGAGTCCGATGCCGCCGCCCGGGAACGTGCCACCCCGATCATCGTGCGCCTGACCCGGCGGCTGGCCGCACTCGGCGGCGACGAGCACGGCCACGAGGCCGTCGGGACGGCCGACCTCGACCCATTCCGGTTTCACGAGGAGACAGCGGTGATCGGTGGACCGGCAACAGTCGCCCGCAGATTCGCGGAACTACGCGACGAGCTCGGCGTGCAGCGGGTGAACCTGCGCCCGTCGTTCAGCGGAACCGCATCGCTGGCCCTGCAGCAGAGCACCGTGCGGATGTTCGCCGCGAAGGTGGCGCCGCTGCTCGCGCAGCCCGCCATCCGGCGGGTGAACTCTTGACCCGGCCCGCTGTCCCGACCGGCACGGACCCGGTCCCGGCGACCGAGCAGGACGGTGCCGGCGAGGTCGTCGACCAGGATGCCGGCGGGGTCATCGGCCAGCGCGTCGACCAAGGTGTCGTCGAGAGCGTCGGCGAGGGCGGTGACCCGGCGGTTCAGGACCGCAGGCCCGGTGCCCGGGCGGCCGCGAGCGCACGGATCCGCGCGACACTCGGCGATCACCTGCGCGTCGTGCTGCTCGCCGTGGGCCTGCTGGTCCTGATCGTGGTCTCCTTCGGGCTGGGCCGGTACACGCTGGGCCCGGTGAGCGTCGTGCGCGTCCTCGCCCACGAGCTGTTCGGCCTCGGGGGCGACGTCCCCGGGCAGAACCGGGCCGTGGTGATGGACATCCGGATGCCCCGGATCCTCGCCGCGCTGCTCGTCGGGGCGGCGCTGGCCTCCTCCGGCGCCGCCTACCAGACGATGTTCCGCAACCCGCTGGTCTCCCCCGAGATCCTCGGGGTGGCGGCGGGGGCCGGCTTCGGCGCCTCCGTGTCGATCCTCATCGGCCTGGACACGACGCTGCTGCAGATCATCGCGTTCGGCAGCGGGTTGCTCGCCGCGGTGCTGTCGCTGACCATCTCCCGGGTGGTCGGGAAGGGATCGCTGATCATCCTGGTGCTCGGCGGCATCATCATCGGCGCGATGTTCAACGCACTCATCTCCAGCGTGCAGTACTTCGCCAACCCGGAGACGACCCTGCCGGAGATCACCTTCTGGCTGTTCGGCAGCCTGGCCCGGGCGAGCATGCACGGGCTGATCGTGCCCGCGATCATCGTCGCGGTCTGCCTGGTGATCCTGTACGCGGTGCGCTGGCAGCTGACGGTCCTCGCCACCGGCGACGACGAAGCCCGGTCGCTGGGCGTCAACCGTACGCGGATCTGGGCACTGACGATCGGCGCCTCGACGCTCATGACGGCGACCGCGGTCAGCGTCGCCGGCATCATCGGCTGGGTGGGGCTCGTCGTCCCGCACCTGGCCCGGTTCGCCGTCGGGCCGTCGTTCAACCGGCTGCTGCCGGTCACCGCCCTCATCGGGGCCGGCTACCTGCTCGCCGTCGACGACGTCGCCCGCACCGCCTCCTCCCTCGACCTCCCCCTGGGCATCCTCACCGCACTCATCGGCGCGCCGTTCTTCGTCGCCCTGCTCGCGAAGGCAGGCCGGCAATGGCTGTGACAACCGAGACGCCGGACGTCGAGGTCAGTGGGCTGTCGTTCGGCTACGGCCGGCACGGCCACCGGATCACCGACGTCTCGCTGAGTGTGCGCGCGACCGAGGTCTGCTGCCTGCTCGGGCCCAACGGCGCCGGCAAGACGACTCTGCTGCGCTGCCTGCTCGGCCTACTCAAGCCGGAAAGCGGCACGGTGCGCATCACCGGGCGGGACATCGGCACACTGGCGCCGCGGGAACTCGCCCGCAGCGTGGCCTACGTTCCGCAGAGCACCTCCTCGCCGTTCCCGTTCACCGCGCTCGACATCGCCGTCATGGGCCGCACGCCCCATCTCGGCCTGCTCGAGGCGCCCGGCGCCGCCGATCGCCGCAGCGCCCTGGCCCAGCTCGACCGGCTCGGGATCGCCCGCCTGGCCGACCGGTCCTTCGCTGCGCTGTCGGGTGGCGAGCGCCAGCTCGTGCTGCTCGCCCGCGCGCTCGTCCAACAGGCGGCGATCCTCATCCTGGACGAGCCGACCGCCGCGCTGGACTACGGCAACGAGGTGCGCACCCTGCACGTCGTCGCCGAGCTCGCCCGGGAGGGGCATGCCGTCATCATGACCACCCACCAACCGTCGCATGCGCTCACCTACTCCAACCGGGCGGTGCTCATGCGCGACGGGGTGGTGATCGCCGACGGTCATCCCGACGACGTCGTCACCGGCGAGAGCCTCAGTGACCTCTACGGCGTGCCCGTCCACGTCACCGGCGTGACCCTGCCGCCCGGCTACGACCGGCGCGAGATGCGGACCTGCGTCCCGATCCCCGCGCCTTGGTCTGACCCGCAGCCTGAACCCCGAGCCCGTCCAAGGACAATCCCACGACCGGAGTAATCCGGCCGCCCGGGGAATCTTTCCGAAAGACCTCACAGCCCACCCCCGAGCACGTTATAGTTTCACATTGTCGGTCCGTTCCGGTCCACGGACCAAATCGGCAGGCGCCGCAGTCCGTCCGGTCCACGGCTTGCGTCGGGCGCCGCCTCCCAAGGCATTCGCGGTCACCGCGAAACCCCGCTGGCATGGAACTCAACGCACCAGCGCGCCGTCCTCACGAGGCTTCTCTGGGCCCTTTTGGGACCTTTTTCCGGCGCTCGATCCGGCCCGGCCTCGTCCGACATTCCACCGGCCCCGCGGCATCCATAGCCCAGGCCCGTGCGCGTCAGGAGGAGTACAAAGATGCCCGAGTCCGAGCTCGTCGTCGATCCCGCCAGGATTCGACAGTTCGGGGATCCGACCGACACCGTCTTCTGTCTCGTCACGAATGCCTCCCTGCTGGACGACATCCGGCTCGTCCGGACTGCCCAGTACCTGGACTACCGCATCCTGGAGTTCCGCGGTGGCGAGGATGAGTTCGCCCGGCTCATGCGTGAGGAAGTGCCGGAACAGGCCCATGTGCTGGTCATGTCGCCCGACTGCTTCTTTCAGTCGCCGCCCGTGGACGTCCTCGGTCCCCGCCGCAAACTGCTCGGGATGGCCTGCAACTCGACCCCGACCGACCGCGCGACGCTGCGGCACTTCCTGCGCTGCGTCGAGGCCACCGATCCGCAGGCCCAGGAGGATTTCTCCGACCGCTTCTTCGAGCTCGCCGAGCGCGGCGAGGCGCTGGAGTACCGCGACGCGCGCCACGGCACGGCCGCGACCCTGCGCCTGTTCGACCGCGAGCTGGTGTGGAACCAGCAGGCCGGTCTCGTCGACTGGGGCGAACAGCAGATCGTGCCCGCGGGCGAGATCAGTGTGCTTCCCATCGAGATCAGAGAGTTCGGGGACTATCTCCGGCTCCCCCTGGACGGCGAGATCGTGATCCAGGGATACCCGATCCTGCATTCCGGCACGCCGTCCTTCTCCCGGCGCGACCAGGAGCGTATTCACGGTGAACTCTGGCCGCTGCACGAGAACGCGGTCGTGGCCCGGGTCGAAAACGGTCTCATCACCGAAATGACTTCCCCCGACCCCGCCGGTCATGGTATCCTGGAGATGTTCGAGGCGCTCTTCCAAGTCGACTCCCGCTATCGCATAGTCTGGGAAATCGGGCACGCGCTGAACACCACCCTCGATCTGCTTCCTGGTAATCACGCCATGAACGAGGTCTACGGATCCTCCGAGGGCTGTCTACATTGGGGAATCGGGCTCACGCCCTACACCCAGTACCATCTCGACATCATTTCCCCGGGAACAGTCGTCACGAACGATCTGGGCGACGTCCTGCTCGGCACGCCGACGGTAACGTCCGCGATGCCCCTCAAGAGTCCGGTCGGTTTGGCCAACTGATCGGTCCGGGCGAGGGTCTCCCTCGTCTGTCCACCGCATTCCAACGGATTGACGGAAGGAGGTGATCACTGTGGAGAAGGTCGCGCAGAAGAAGATCCAGGTGAAGAAGAACGACCGCTACCTGGGCACCCTCCTCGGCTAATGCCGTTGAGAAGGGGTGGGTCGGCCGGACCGGGCCGACCCACCCCGACTGGGCCGCTCGCCCGGCCCGCGTTCGCACCGCCACCGGTCCGCCCCGGTCCTCCCGGTCCTCCCGCCAACCAGCCTCTCGCGCCGCGCCCCCTGGTGGTCCCCATGGCACAGTTCCTCGTGCGTCCCGACCTGCATCGGGAGTTCGCCGGCCCGAACTCCACGTTCTGCCTGCTGACCCAGGCCGACCGGGCCGCGGACTTCACCCTCGCGCCCAGCAGCCGCTACCGCAGCGTCGTGCACCGCACCCTCGACGCCGAGGAAAGCCTCACCGACGCCCTGCTCGCGCAGCGAATCCCCGCCGACGCCGACGTGTTCGTCGTCTGCCCGGACCGCTTCCTCGTCTCCCCCGACCCCACGACGGTCGGGCCGGGCCGGCGGATCGCGGTGATGCCCTGCGGCTCGACGCCCGTCACCGACTCCCAGGTCGCCTACTTCCTCACGGTGGTGGAGCAGACCGACTCGGTGGCGCTGGAGTCCCGCGCGGACCGGCTGTTCGACGCGCTCGGCGAGGCCGACCACGTCACGCTGGCGGACCTCGCCGGGCACGCCTCCGCCCGCTTCGTCATCTCCGGCGACTACGAGTGGAACCAGCAGGCCGGCGCGCTCGCGGCCGGCGAACAGCAGATCGCGCCGTCCGGCGAGGCCAGCGCCGTCCCCACGGACCTCTACCGGTTCGACACCAGCCGCCGGCTGGCGCTGGACGGGCAGATCGCTCTGCGCGGCGCCCCCATCGTGCACCGTGGTGACAACCCCGCGGTGCTCGCCGAGCAGGCCCGGCTCTTCGACGACCTGGACGTGCTGCGCACCGCCACGGTGGTGCTCGACCTCGCCGACGGCATGGTCACCGGCTGCCATGCGGTGGACGCCGCGGGCAAACGCGCGGTCGACGCACTGGACGAGCTGTTCGCCACCGACGAGGCCTACCGGGTCGTGTGGGAGTTCGGCATCGGGCTCAACCCCGTGCTCGACCAGCAGCCGGGGAACTGCGGGATGAACGAGATGTACGGCGCGGCCGACGGGATCGTCCACCTCGGGTTCGGGTTGACCCCGACGACCCGGTACGCGCTCACCTTCACCTGCGCCGACACGGTCATGTCCGACCCGGCGGGGACCCGGCTCGCCGGCCCCGCCCCGCGCCGGATGCGCCGGCGCCGCACTCCGACCTGCGGCTGCTGACCGGCCGCGGCAGCGCAGCACCACGGCTCGGCCCGCCGCGGGCACGTCGATTCCTCGGCGAGCCGGCCGCACACCGCCCACCGCCGAAGGAGCCCACCGATGACCGACGACCCGCGCACCTGGTACGGGGACCCGAGGGCGGCCGCCGCCGCCCGCACCGCTGACCTGACGGACCTGCGCACGCAGGTCGACACCATGCTCGACACGATGATCAAGAAGTTCTACGACGAGATCCCGTACGCGGACCACCAGGCCCGCGGCGAAGAGATCAACCTGGAGTACTACAAGCGCCACAACGTCGAGACCATCCTCCGGCTGCGCCGCAAGCGCACGATCGACGCCCTGGCCATCGGCTACTTCACCAAGCGCGACCCGGTGCGCGGCGCGGCGTGGGCCCACTACGTCGAGGACGAGATGCTCCACGACGAGTGGTTCGCCGGCGACCTCGCGAAGGTCGGCGTGACCAAGGCGGAGATCTACGCCACCGAGCCGTTCCAGGCCACCAAGCTGCTCACCGGCTACCTGCAGTACGGCATGGAGTTCGAGGGCACCCCGCTGGCCCTGCTGTGCAGCGTCTACTTCGTCGAGTACACGACGACGAAGACCCAGCCGTCCTGGGTGAAGAACCTGGAGGAGCAGCTCGGCCGGGAGAAACTCGCCGGCGCCCGGCGCCACGTCGGCACCGACATCGAAGACGAGCACGCCGACTTCGTCTGGGGGGTGCTCACCTCGCTGGTGGCCTCGCCCGCCGACGAGGCCAAGGTGCTCGCGCACATCCGGACCGTCGCGAACCTGTGGGTGGCCTACTTCATCGAGCTTTACCAGGCGGTGGTGGCCCCGGCGACCAGCGCGTTCGAGGCCGCGGGCAGCGTCGCGGCCAAGTTCGCCTGAACGATCCCGGCACCGCACCGACGGTCATCAGAACGGGGAGATGATGTCCATGTCGTCGCCGCCGGCCGCGTCGGCCGCCGCAGCCGAGGCCTCGCAGCCCTACGCAGTCGTCCGATTCTCCCAGGACTGCGAGCTCGGCTCGGCGGAGGACCGCTGGCTGCAGGAGGGGCTCGTCGCGGCCCTGCCCGACCTGCGGATGGCGGAGCTGTTCGCCGCCCGTCCCGGCCTGCTGCGCGAGGCCGAACATCTCGTCGTCAACGTCGACCGGGCCAGCGGGCAGCCGGTGTCCGTGCTGGGGGCGAGCTGGATGGCGACCGCGGCCGGCCGGCGGTTCCTCCACATCGGCGTGCAGTTCGTCAGCGCCCGGCTGCGTCGCGGACCGGTGTTCAGCACGAGCTGGCTGGCGCTGCTCGAGGACGCCGTCGTCACCGGCGGCTTCCCGGTACTGTCCGCGCTGCGCACCTACAACCCGGTCGCGTACTGCGCCATGCGGGCCTACGGCCGGCTGCCCGGCGCCGTGATGTACCCGGAGGTCGGGCCGGGCGGCCAGGACCCCGACGTGACCCGGTTGGCCGGCGAGATCGCGGCGACGCTCGCCCCGGCGGCACCGTTCGATCCCGACAGCGGCCGCCTCGCCGGGATCGGCGTCCCGCGCGGGCTCTACCTCAGCCGTCCGCGCTGCGACGACGCGGCGGTCAACGAGCACTTCGAGCGGCACACCGTTCCCGGCGACCGCATCCTCTGCGCCGTGCACATCCGTGAGACCGCGACGGTGGACGCGATCGTCGAGAACTTCCTGCGCCGCGCGGCGGGGTCGGCGCCGGCAGCAGCCACGCCGTCCCCCTGACGGGCGACCCCCCACCCGCCGATCACGGCGGACCCACCACGTAGACCGAGGCTTCGGGAGCTGGAGATGCTGGAACTGACAGACAGGGTCGCGGCGGTCGTCGGCGCGGCGTCGGGCATCGGACAGGCCATCGCGATCGCCCTGGCCGAACAGGGCGCCGTCGTCGAATGTGCTGACGTCGACACCACCGGCGTCGAGGAGACGGTGGCGACCATCGTCGCCGCCGGTGGCACCGCGAAGGCGTCCACCGTCGACGTGCGCGTCTCCGCCGAGGTGGACGACCTGTTCGCCCGCGTGGTCGCGGACCGGGGCCGCCTCGACATCGCCGTCGGCACCCCCGGCATCAACATCCGCAAGCCGCTGGTCGACTACACCGACGACGACTACACCGCGGTCACCGACGTCAACCTGCGCGGCAGCTTCCACGTCCTGCGCGGCGCCGGCCGGATCATGGCGAAGCAGGGCGGCGGAAGCATCATCGTCATCTCGTCGATCAGCAGCCGCGCGGTCGAACCCGGCCAGGTGATCTACGCGGGCACGAAGGCGGCACTGGCGCAGATGGTCCGGGTGCTGGCCGCCGAGCTCGGGCCGTTCGGGGTCCGCGTCAACGCGATCGCCCCCGGCCCCGTCGAGACCGCGCTGACGGTGCCGATCCGCGCCAGCGCCGCCTGGGCCGGCGCCTACGCCGACAAGGTCGCCCTCGGCCGCTGGGCCCGACCCGCCGAAATCGCCGGTCCCGCGGTCTTCCTCGCCTCCGACGCCGCCACCTACGTCAACGGCGAGGTCCTGTTCGTCGACGGCGGCTGGGTGGACCTCGACGCGCAGTTCGCGGACGAGAACACCGTCAGCTCCAGCTGACCCCGCGACGACAGCAGGTCGACGGACCAGCAGGTCAGCGGACCAGGAACATGGTGGAAGGGGACAAGCGCAGTGGACATCGCCGTCATCGGCGCGACCGGGGTCGTCGGCCGGGAATGCCTGGCCCTGCTCGAGGCGGGACTGCTGCCCGACGTGGGCCGGGTCGTTCCCGTCGCGTCGGGGGGCTCGGCGGGCCGCGATCTCGGTGCCGAGCTGGGACTGGAACTGAAGGTCGAGCCGGTCGTCGCGCTGGCGGACTTCGATCCCGCGGGGGTGGACGTCGCGGTGTTCAGCGCGGGCGCCCCGATCAGCACGCAGTGGGCGCCGGTGGTCGCCGCCGCGGGCGCGCTCGTCGTCGACAACAGCTCCGCGTTCCGGATGGACGACGACGTCCCGCTCGTCGTCCCCCAGGTCAACCCGCAGACGCTGCGCTCGCGCCCGGCCCGCGGCATCGTGGCCAACCCGAACTGCTCGACGATCCAGCTCGTGCGGGCCCTGCATCCCCTGCGCGCCCTCGGCGAGCTCGACCGAGTGATCGTGTCCAGCTACCAGTCGGCCTCCGGCGGCGGCCTGCGGGGACTGGAGGAGCTCGCCGGCACCACCCGGGCACTGCTCGACGGCGCCGATCCCGCCGACGCCCGGCCCGGGAAGTTCGGCCAGCCGCTGGCGTTCAACCTGATCCCCGAGATCGGCCTGCGCGACGCCGACGGGCACTCCCACGAGGAACGCAAGCTACGTCGCGAACCCCGCAAGATCATGGACATGCCGGGGCTGCGGGTCGCGGCGACCGCGGTGCGGGTTCCCGTGGTCAACGGCCACTCGGAGGCGGTGCACGTCAGCTTCACCGCCCCCGTCACCCCCGACGACGCCCTCGCCGCGCTGCGAGCCGCCCCGGACCTGCGGGTCTACGGCAACGACCCGGCGGATGGCTACCCGATGCCGCAGCCGGTCTGCTCGTCGCCGACCGAGCGCCGGCTCGTCCACGTCGGGCGGGTGCGGGCCGACGTCGACGACCCGTGCGCCCTGTGGCTGTGGGTCGTCGCCGACAATCTCACCGTCGGTGCGGCCCTCAACGCCCTGCAGATCGTGGGCCTGGCCGCCGAGATGTCATGGCTGTGACGCCCTCGACGCCCTCGACGCCGAGATCGTGGTGACCGGCCCGGGGGACGTCGTCGTCCTGAAGTTCGGCGGGGCGGCGTTCGCCGCGCCGGGCGCCCATCACCTCATCGCCCGCCACGTCGCCGCCCGTCTGCACGCCGACAGCTCCGAGCCCTCGACCGGTGCGGCGGACGCCCCGGGCCGGGCCGTCGTCGTGGTCAGCGCGGTGGCCGGCGAGACCGACCGGCTCGGCCGGGCGCTGCGCGCGGTCAGCCCCGAGCCCGACCGGGACCTGCTCGCCGCCGCGCTCATGACCGGCGAGACCGTCAACGTGGCACTGATGACCTCCGCCCTGCGCGACGCCGGGCTCGCCGCGGTCCCGTTGACCGCGGCCGACACCGGCTTCCTCGGTGCCGGCGATCCCCACCACGCCGAGCTGCGTTCGCTCGACCCCACCGCGCTCGCCAGCCGCATCGACCCCGCCGGGACGGTGCTCGTCGTCCCCGGCGGGCAGGCCGTCGGCGACGACGGGCGGCCGGTCATGATGGGCCGCAACAGCTCGGACCTGTCCGCGATCGCGGCCGCGATCGCCATCGGCGCTCCCGCCTGCGAGATCTTCTCCGACTCGCCGGGAATCTGCACCGCCGATCCGCGTCTCGTGCCGAGTGCGCGCACGCTGGCCACCATCGACTACGACACGATGATGACGATGTCGCGGCACGGCGCGAAGGTTCTCCACCACTCGGCCGTCGACTGGGCCCGCCGGCACGGCGTGGAGATCCGCTGCCGCTCCCTGCTGCCCGACGGTCGGCTCTACTCGGTCGTCCGCGCCGCCCAGACCAGCGCCGCCGCGGTCCTGGTGCACGGCACGGGCACGGTCTGGGCCGGCGAGCCGAACCTTGTTCAGGCGACGCAGGCGGAGTTGGCCGAGCTCGGCTCGGACGCCGTCGCCGTCCCGGAAACCGGCGCCGTCCCGGACACTGCCGCCGTCCCGGAAACCGGCGACATCGCGGCAACCGGCGCCGTCATGGAGTCGGCCGGCGGCCCCGTCGCCTATCTGGTGCTCGCCGACGCGGCGCGCGATCTGCGCCCCCGGGGACTGCGGCACCGGGCGGACCTCCGCCTGGTCACCACACTGTTCCCGGACGGGCGGCTCCATCATCGCCTCGTTCCCGCCGCCGAGGCACCCGCCGTGGCCCGTGCCGAACACGACCTGGTCGTACCCGCTTAAGGCAAGTAAGCCGAACCAGGGCGGGGGCCGGTCTTTACCTCAGCCCGTCCCGATCGACTCGGCGAGCACCCCGGCGGCGGCCTGGCCGATCACGGCGGTCCCTCGATCGAGCACGTCGGCGCGCCACTGCTCGTCCGGCGGGTCGAAGGCCTCCCGCATGAGCTGCCCGATCCGGGCGACCCGCTCGGCGTCCACCGGCTCACGCTGCTGCCAGAGCCAGTTGTCCGCCTGCAGCGCGCGCAGCACGGTCAGCCCGTCCTGGGTGCCGAACTCGCAGGTGATGGCCGTGATCTCCGCCTTACCGAGGTCCTGGAGCAGGGCTCGGGCGGAGTTGCCGCCGATCGGCGTCGAGCTCGACGTGCCCTCCTCGGAGTTCGTCAACGCGTCCCCGTACCAGGCTCGGGCCCGCCGCGGCGCGCCCGGGTCCAGGCCACCGCGGAAGATCGGCTCGGCAGCGGCCCGCTCGCCGAGCCCCGTATGCAGGTCGACATATGCGACCCGCTCGTATCCCGTCAGGTACTCGCGGATGATCGTGTGCCAGGTCTCGTGGGACCAGCTCGGCGCCGAACCGCCGTAGAACAACCCGTCCGGATGGGTGTACTGGCCGGAGGTGACGATCTGCTGCACCTCGCGCACCCCGAGCCGGCCGGCATGCGCGAGGAGCAGGGCGTCGGCCTCGGCGTGCCCGGGACCGTCCCAGTCTGTGGGCAGCAACGCGGAGTGCAGCATGCCGTAGCCGCCGTCGGGCGGCACGGCGGCGTGGTCGACGAAGTTGCGGTTGACGTCGATGTTGTCCTCGTTCACCCGGCGACGATGGGAGAAGCCGAACGGGTTGAGCGCGTGCACCAGGACGACCGGCAGGCCCGTCCACGCGGCCTCGTGCAAGGCCCGAAGCTGACAGGCCGACCCGGCGAATCCCTCCGCGCCATGGGTGCCGCTGACCAGGACGAGCACGGAGGGCCCGCGGCTCGCGCCGATCCGGGCCACGTCCGTGCTCAGCAGCTCGTCCCGAGCCCCCCGCAGCTCCCCGAGGGGGAACGACTCGAGGTGCGCGCCACGATCGCGGGCCGCAGCGAGAAAACGCTCTCGTGCCTCACCGTAGTTCGCGGAGAAGTACATCTGCCCCCCTGGCCGTGGCTGGTTCAGGCCGTGGCTGGTTCAGTCGTTCGATGGACCCGCGGCCGAGACTACGGCCGCCTCGACGCCGCCCGCGCCCGCGCCGGCGCCGCCCCCGTCGGCTGCGCGTCGAGCCGAGGCCGACCGCGAATCTGGCCGAGCGCCATGACGACGCCTGTGATCGCGATGAGCAGCACGAACAGCCCCCGGTAGCCGGAGGAGTGGACGACCGCCCCGGCGATGAGCGGAAAGACGAGGATCGCGACCTCGAACAGCAGGCCCGCCATCGGCAGCATCCGCACGCGTTCCTCGGGGCCGGCGAGGTTCACCGCGCGGGCCTGGAAGGCGGGCAGGCCCAGGCCGTAGGTGCAGCCGAGCAGCAGCGAGGCGAGGCAGTACAGCACCGGGCTCGTCCCGACGAACACGAAGGCCACCGCCGCCGCGGTCATCCCCACGGTCGTCACGGCGACCACCCGGTCGGATGCACTGTCGGGCAGCATCCGGGCAAGACCCAGCCGCACGGCGATGACCGCCACCGTGTAGGTCACGTAGAAGATGTCGAAGTCGAGCTGCCGGCTGTCCGCGAAGGTGGTCTGGAAGCTGTTCATGGTGGTGAACACGCACGCGCTGAGCAGCACCATCGCAAGTGGAACCACGCTGGGCGACCGCAGCGCGCCACGCCACCCGGTCCCCGCCGCGCGACCCGGGTGCCCCGGCTCCCGCACGGGCTGGGACAGGGGCTTCTCATCGGCGGCGTCGCGCTGTCCACCGGCCGCCGGCCCGGCGGCCAGGCGGCGCAGCTCGATGGTGAGCGGGACGACCAGCACGGCCGCGGCGAGCGCGAGTGCCGCCCCGACGGCGAACACCTGCTGGTAGGACATTCCGGCGTCACGCAGGGCATTGCCGAGGACGGGACCGATCCCGAACCCGGCCTGGATGGTCCCGGTCGCGTAGCCGATGAGCGTGGCCCGACTGCGGTCCGTGGCGAGCTCGGAGGCGATCATCGGCGCCGCCGTGTACGTCACCGCCCAGGCCGTGCCCATCACGATCGCCGCGACCACGAGCACGCCATTACGGGAATGCACCCCGGCCATCAGCGCCGCGGCGCCCGCGTACACCAGGCAGGACCCGGCCAGCAGCAGTTGCGGAGGCACTGCACGCGGAAACCGCAGCAGCAGCGCAAGCGCGGCGGCGGTCGGCACCGCCGCCGCGGCGGACAACGCGCCGTAGGTCGCCTCGCTGCCGCCGACCGTCTTCACGAACGGTCCGAGCAGCAGCAGCACCCCGTAGGCCGATGACGCCAGCAGAACGCAGGTCAGCAGCAGCCAGAGCACCGCCTGCTCGCCGCGGACGGAACGACGGCGCTGCAACCGCGGGGCGTTCGCGACGCCGTCTCCATGTCCACCTTCGATGACTCGCCCCGTCCTCCGACTGCATCAGTAATCAGCATCTGCGGAGACTCTGAGACGAATAACCCGCAGCTGCGGATGAAATTTAGCACGTTTGCCGAATGTTCGGATAGGAAAGGCCGCCGTGGACGGCGGTCGGCTGCCGTGGACGGCGGTCGGCGCATGCGGGCGAGGTAGCCGTCGGTGAGCAGCCAGGTGATGTTCATCCGGGCCGGCGCACCCGGGATGAGCGAGCCGCCGACCTGGCACCGGAGGCGGACCATGACGGCGGGCAAAAACCACGGTCACCGGGATCGACCGAGGGCCGCCGGCTCGTCCGACCACTGGCTAGTCTGCTCCGCATGGCCGAGATTCCCGACCCCCCGCCGACGCCGGGCCTGCGCGTCTCCGACGCGGAGCGGGAGGAGATTGCACAGCTCCTGCGCCAGGCGCTCGCCGAGGGGCGACTGACCTTCGCGGAGTACGACGAGCGGGTCGGTGCCGCCTACGCCGCCCGGACCCGCGCGGACTTCGCCCCCCTGACGATCGATCTGCCGAACCAGCCGAGCCTGTTCGCCGCAGTGGCTGAGTCGGCTGAGCCGCCCCGGCCGGCTCAGCCGACTCAGCCCGCCGGGCTGGCCCCTTCCGGCGACGCCGCGACCAGCTCGGTCGGACCCGACCACGCGCTGGACCCGACCCGGCGGGGACCGGCCGAGGTGGACTGGACGGTCGCCGTGATGAGCGGCAACGAGCGCGGCGGGCGGTGGCGCCCGAGCCGGCACACCCGTGCCGTCGCGGTGATGGGCGGCATCGAGCTGGACCTGCGGGAGGTCGCCTTCCCCACGGAGACGCTGATGATCACGGCGGTCGCGGTGATGGGCGGCATCGAGATCATCGTTCCGGAGGGGGTGGAGGTCGAGGTGACCGGCGTATCGGTCATGGGCGGCCGCACCGTCAAGGTGGCCGACACGCCACGCCGATCGGGAGCGCCCGTCGTGCGCATCCGGGCGGTAGCGGTGATGGGCGGCGTGGAGGTTCGCAGCAAGCCGCCGCGGGCGGCCACGGGATCGGCACACAAGAGCCTCGACCCGGGTCGGGGCGACGGGCAGCTCGGCCGCGACCGACCCGGCGCGCCCGAATGAGTCGCCCGTTCCGTCAGGTCGACGTCTTCACCACCACGCCCTACCAGGGCAATCCCGTGGCGGTGGTCCTGGACGGAACGGGACTCGACGACGACGCGATGCGGCGGTTCGCCCGCTGGACGAACCTGTCGGAGACCACCTTTGTCCTGCCGCCGACGTCACCGGCGGCCGACTACCGGGTCCGGATCTTCACCCCGTCGACCGAGCTGCCGTTCGCCGGGCATCCCACGCTCGGCACCTGCCATGCCTGGCTCAGCGAGCGGCCGGCGTCGGCTCGACCGGCCCGGATCGTCCAGGAGTGCGGGGTGGGGCTCGTGCCCCTGCGGCGGACGGCGGACGGCCTCGCCTTCGCGGCGCCGCCGTTGCGGCGCTCCGGGCCGGTCGAGGGGACACTCGTCGCGCGGATCAGCGCCATGCTCGGCATCGCCGCCGACGACGTCGTCGCGGCGGAATGGGTGGACAACGGCCCTGGCTGGATCGCCGTCCTGCTTGAGCACGCCGAGTCGGTCCTGGCGCTGCGACCGCGCGGCGTCGATCTGCCGCTCGGTGTCGTCGGGCCGTGGCCGCCCGGCTCGACGACGGCGTTCGAGGTACGGGCATTCGTACCGGCGGGCGACGCCACGGTGGAGGATCCGGTGACGGGCAGCCTGAACGCATCGCTCGCGCAGTGGCTACTGCGCACCGGCCGCGCGAGCGCGCCCTACACGGCCAGCCAGGGCTCGGTGCTGCATCGGGCCGGCCGGATCCATATCTCGACGGACGCCGACGGCACAGTCTGGGTCGCAGGCGGAACGGTTACCTGCTTGTCAGGCACCACCGAGCTGTAACCACCGCGGGGTGATCGCCGGCCCCGCAGGCCGCGGCTCGCCCGCCGTCGCACGCGCGCCGGTCAGTTCTCGACCCAGCCGTACTTCTCGGCGATCCGGATCAGCTCGCTCCTGATCCTGACGATCTGCGTCCCGGTGAGGGTGGGCTCGACACGCAGCAGCGTCTCGGTCACCTCCTGCGTGAGTTCACCGACCGGGAGGACGTCACAAAGACCGTCGGAATCGTCGGCATGCGCAGCTACCCGCGGCGCGGCGGGAGGAGCCGAGGGACCGGAGCTGACGATACGCGCCGCGCTGGCCTTTAGGCCACGCTCGCCCTCCTCGACGTCGAACTCCATGAAGGTTCCGGGAACGATGAGATTCTTCTCCACCAGAAGATCGTTTGCGTGCAGAAAAATATCGTCGCCGCCGTCACTGGGGGCTATGAAGCCGTAACCCCGCACGTGATCGAACCGAAGGACCTTACCTGTACTCACGACTCACCTCAACAGCACCAGAAAGACCATCATCTCGACCATGACGCCCCCGTCCGCCCAACCGCCACGCGGCGGACCTGGGTACCAGGCCGCCAATCATACCCGCTTCGGCACCATGCGGACCCCGACCCACCGAGCCCATCCCACCGGCCTGCGCATAGCGGCCGCCGATGCGAGTGACACGGCACGGGGTTCCTCGCCGGTCCGGCGGCGTATTCCTCGCTGTCACGACCACTTCCTCAAGAAACAACCACAGGGCCAAGAATGATGCGAACTAGTGTTCGACACCGCCGACCGGTCCGGTTATGCTTGTCGCTATCACCATGCCGCGGGCACGCCAGATCCGTTATCGAGAGGTGGTCAGTGCATGCGTTTCCCCGTCTCGCTCCTCCGGGTCATTTCCTGGTTGGCGTGCCTCGCGGTGTGGAACCGGAGTGGCGGTGTCGCCTCAGCAGATACGCGGGAGCTCCGAGCCGATCGGCAGGTCGATCACGCGGGTTCCACCGAGCCCGGTCCTGGCGACCACCATTCCCGCATTGTCCTCGGTGACGGTGCCGATCGCGGTGGCGTCCCGGCCGTCCGGATGCGCCCGCATCACCGCCAGCACCCGATCGGCGTCCGCCGCCGGCACCACGGCCACGAGTCTCCCCTCGTTGGCGATGGCGAACGGGTCGAGCCCGAGGATGCTGCAGGCGTCCGCGACCGCAGGCGCCACGGGGACGGCCCGCTCGGTGACGGCGATCCCCACCCGCGCACCCCGCGCGATCTCGTTGAGGGTCGCGGCCAGGCCGCCACGGGTGGGGTCGCGCAGCGTGTGGATGTCCGCGCCGGTGTCGAGCATGGCGGCGACGAGACCATTCAGCGGCGCGGTGTCACTGTGGACCTCCGTCGAGAACTCCAGTCCCTCGCGGCAGCTGAGGACGGCGATCCCATGCGCCCCGATCTCGCCGCTCACGAGGACGGCGTCTCCCGGGCGGGCTCGTCCCGGTCTGATGTCAACGCCGTCGGGAACCAGCCCGAGGCCGGTCGTGTTGATGTAGACCCGGTCACCGTGGCCGGCGTCGACGACCTTCGTGTCCCCGGTGACGAGCCGGACCCCGGCCACCCGAGCCGCCGCGCCCAGAGCCTCGGCGACCCTGCCGAGCTCGGCGAGCTCGGTGCCCTCCTCCAGGATGAAGGCGGTTGCCAGGTAGCACGGTGTCGCACCCACCATGGCCAGGTCGTTCACAGTTCCGTTGACCGCGAGGTCACCGATACAGCCGCCGGGGAAGAACAGGGGGCGCACGACGAAGGAGTCGGTGGTGAAGGCCACCCGCGCGCCGCCGAGCGCGACAACGGCGGCGTCCCCCAGCTCGGTCGCGGCGGCCGGGTCCCGGAACGCCGGCAGGAACAGGTGCTCGACGAGCTCGGCGGACATCGCGCCGCCGCCGCCATGTCCCATGACGATGGTGGGGGAATCCGCCAGCGGGGCGGGACAGGTCCAGGCGGCGAGGTCAGGCACGGGCCACCTCACGCGCGGGTGGGGCGCCGGCCCGGGCCGTCGCGTTCGGCTGGTCGAGCCGCCGGTAGAGATAGTAGGCCGCGCACGCCCCCTCGGCGGACACCATCGTGGCACCGAGCGGCGTCCGTGGCGTGCACCGGTGCCCGAAGGCGGCGCACTCATGCGGCTTGATCAGGCCCTGCAGTACCTCGCCCGAGCGGCACACCGAGGACTCCGCCGTGTGGATGTCGCCGACGGCGAAGCGCGTCTCAGCGTCGAACTCCCGGTAGGCCTCCGACAGCCGCCAGCCGCTGTTCGGTATCACCCCGATGCCGCGCCAGGCCCGGTCGGTCACCGTGAAGACGTCCCGCAGCATCGCGATGGCGGCCGGGTTCCCGGCCGCCGGCACGGCCCGTGGGTAGGCGTTGTCCAGCTCGTGGCGGCCCGCCTCCAGTTGCATCACGGTCCGCCGGATGCCCTCGAGGAGGTCGAGTGGCTCGAATCCGGTGACGACGATCGGCACCCGGTACCGGCGGGCGAGGTCCGGGTACTGCCCGGTGCCCATCACGCTGCACACATGTCCGGCGGCGAGGAAGGCCTGGACACGGCAGCTGGGCGATTCCATGATCGCGGCAATCGCCGGCGGGACCAGGACGTGCGAGACGAGCAGCGAGAAGTTGCGCACCCCGCACCGCCGCGCCTGGTAGACGGTCATCGCATTGGCCGGCGCCGTGGTCTCGAACCCGATCCCGAAGAACACCACCTGCCGGTCCGGCTTCTGCCGGGCGATCGTCAGGGCGTCCAGCGGCGAGTACACCACCCGCACGTCGGCGCCCGTGCTCTTCACCCGGAACAGGTCCCGGCCGCTGCCAGGCACCCGCAGCATGTCGCCGAACGAGCAGAAAATGACCCCTGGTCGGGAGGCGATCTCCAGAGCACGATCGATGATCTCCAGCGGGGTGACGCAGACGGGGCAGCCGGGGCCGTGGATCATCTCGACGCCCGCGGGCAGCAACTGGTCGATCCCGTGCCGGATCAGCGAATGGGTCTGCCCGCCGCAGACCTCCATGATCGACCATGGCCTGGTCGTCACCGCATGAATCTGTTCCAACAGCCGACCGGCCAGCTCCGGGTCGCTGAACTCCTCGAGGTATTTCACCGATTCACCCCCTCCGTCTGGGCGGCACGGGCCGACGGGCCCGACCCACCGCCGAATTCCTCGGCGAGCAGCCCCATCCGGGCGATGGTGGCCAGCGTCTCCAGTGCGGACTGCTCGTCGAGCCGCTGGAGCGCGAACCCGACGTGGACGATCACGTACTCGCCGATCCTGGTGTCCGGCAGGTACTGCAGGCAGACGTCCTTGCGCACTCCCCCGAAATCCACCTCGGCCATCGGGATGCCGTCCCGTTCCCCGATGGCGACGACCCGTCCCGGAACCGCGAGACACACCGCTGCTCACCCCCTCGCTCGCCGGCGCAGCGGGCAGCCCCGCCGCCGGATCGGATTCGACATTTCAACCACTTCCCTGCACGTGCGCCTCAGCCGCAGCGGCCGCGCCGACCGCGAGCTGGCCCAGCGCGAGGCCGCCGTCGTTCGGCGGCACCCGCCGGTGCCTCAGCACTGTGAAGCCGTCTGCACGCAGCGCCCGCGCGGCCGCCGTCGCGAGCAGCACGTTCTGGAACACCCCCCCGGTCAGCGCCATGACATCGAGTCCCCGGTCGGACCGGGCTCGCCGCGCCAGATCGACGACCAGGGCCACCACTGCGCCGTGCAGGCCGGCGCTCATCGCCTCGACGGCGAGCCCACGCCGGGTGTCGCGCACGAGCCCACAGATGACGGGCGCCGCATCGGCGATCAGCGGACCATCCGGCACCGGTCGGCCGATCGCGAAGGCGTACCGGTTGCGCCAGGCGTGCAAGGCGTGCAAGGCGTCAGGGTCACGGCGGGCGCGGGCCTCCAGCTCGATCGCCGCCTGGGCCTCGAAGTCGGCGCGGTGGCGGACGCCGAGCAGGGAGCTCACCGCATCGAACAGCCGTCCCATGCTGGTGGTGGGCACGCAGGCCAGCCCGGTGGCGAGCTGGTGGGCCAGGACGCGCCGCTCCGCCGGGGGGCAGGCCGCCACGGGAGGCAGGTCCCCGTCCCAGCCGACGCCGGCGGCCCACAGGTGCGCGAGGGCCATCCGGTACGGGCGGCGCACGGCCGCGTCCCCGCCGGGCAGCGGCACGTAGGCGAGGTGGGCGAAACGCTCGAAGCCGCGATAGTCGGCGATCAACGCCTCGCCGCCCCACACCGCCCCGTCGGTGCCGTAACCCGTGCCGTCGAAGGCGAAGCCCACGACGGGACGGTCCCCGGCCAGACCGTGCTCCGCCATCACCGCCACCACGTGCGCGTGGTGATGCTGCACCGTACGCACGGGTCGCCCGGCCGCGTGCCGCCAAGCCCACTGCCGGGATCGGTAACCCGGGTGCGCGTCGGTGACGAGCGTGGCCGGGCGGATGCCCGTGAGCCGTTCGAGATGATGTTCGGCGGCGGTGAAGGTCCGCAGCGTGTCGGCGTCGTCCATGTCCCCGATGTGACCGCTGAGCCAGGCGGAGCGATCGGCGCCCAGCGCGCAGGTGTTCTTCAGGTCGGCGCCCACCGCCAGGGTCGGCGTCACGGCGAACGGCAACGGCACCGGCAGGGGGGCGAATCCCCGGGAGCGGCGGACCGGCAGCACGTCACCGTCGACGACCCGGACGACCGAGTCGTCGCAGGGCACGTGGATCGGTCGGTCGTGACGCAGCCAGCCGTCGGCGAGAGGTTCGAGCCGGCGGCGGGCGTCGGCGTCGTCGACGGCGATGGGTTCGCCGCCGAGGTTGCCCGACGTCATCACCAACGGCCCCGGCGATGCACCGGCCGCTGCCACCGCGGCGAGCAGCAGATGGTGCACCGGGGTGTAGGGCAGGAACAGGCCGAGGTCGGGACTGTTCGGCGCGACCGCGGCCGCCAACGTGGGTCGGCCGTCGTCCCGCCGGTCGACCAGAACGATCGGGCGGGCGGGGCCGGCCAGCACCATCGCCTCCCGCGGGCCGAGGCGGGCGAGGCGCCGCGCGGCGGTGAGGTCGGCGACCATGACGGCGAACGGTTTGTCCCCGCGCCGCTTGCGACGCCGCAACGTCGTCACAGCCGCCTGGTCCGTGGCGAGGCAGGCCAGGTGGTAGCCGCCGATGCCCTTCACCGCGAGGACATCTCCGCAGGTCAGCAGCCGGGCCGCCGCAGCCAGGGCGTCGTCGCCGGGAACCGCCGGTCCCGTCGCCGGGATGAACTCCAGGCGGGGCCCGCAGTCCGGGCAGGCAATCGGCTGCGCGTGGAAACGGCGGTCCCGCGGGTCGCGGTACTCCCGCTCGCACGCGGCGCACATGGGGAATCCGGCCATCGTCGTGGCCGGCCGGTCATACGGCAGCCCGGTGATGATCGTGAATCGCGGTCCACAGTTGGTGCAGGTGATGAACGGATGGCGGTAGCGGCGGTCGGCCGGGTCGGCGAGTTCACGCAGGCAGTCCGGGCAGGTCGCGACGTCCGGGGACACCATCGTGCGCGGGGTGTTCCCCGCGTGGGAGCGGGCGATCGTGAACGCCGAATCACCGCGGGGTGCCAGGTCCGTCGCCGTGACCTGCTCGATCACGGCCAGCGGTGGGGCGTCAGCGGTCAGCCGCCGGCCGAACTCCTCCACCGCGCCGGGGGCGCCCTCGACCTCCACGATCACGCCGTCGCTGTCGTTGCAGACCCAGCCGGCGAGGGCCAGGTCGGTCGCGGCCGCGTGGACAAAGGGACGGAACCCGACACCCTGCACAAGGCCGCGGACGGTGATGCGGCATCGCCGCCGGCCGCCGGGCTGCCCGGGGCTGCGCCCGGCGGGCCTGGCCGGCGCGGGTGCGGACCGGGTGGGGCCGGCCACCATCACATCCGCTTGATGCGCAGGTACCGGACCATGGACGGGTACTCCCGCCACACCATGCCGGCCAGGCCGGCGCCGGCGGCGACCAGGAGCTTCTTACGGCTGCTCATCGATTCCCTCCTCGGAACGACCCTCTGGTGTGCGCAGCGGTGCGCCGCGCGCCGGCTAGCCCGGTGGCAGGTTGGGCATGC
This sequence comes from Frankia tisae, assembly GCF_025403405.1. Taxonomy (GTDB): domain Bacteria; phylum Actinomycetota; class Actinomycetes; order Frankiales; family Frankiaceae; genus Frankia; species Frankia tisai. The sequence continues at coordinate 8,154 of NZ_JANEZT010000003.1, read as the reverse complement.
TCGGCAAGATCGGATTGCGGTCATGCGGCCGGATGCCGGTCGATCGGCGGGCATCGGCGGTGCCGTCGAGGTGGTGACCCGGCTCCATCTCGTAGGAACCGAGGGCGTTGCCCTCCCGGACCCCCCTGACGTGCGAGGTCGCGTCCGGATGGACGTCGGGCTCGCCGACTCGGATCGGTGTCATGGTGTTTTCCCTCCCTGGTCAGTCGCCCGCGTCGCCGGGCGTGGTGCTGCGGCCCAGCGGGGAGCCGCGGCCCAGCGGGGAGCCGCGGCGGGAACGGGCGGGCAGCGCGGCGAAGAAGTCGTCGACCGCGGGCCAGACGTGGCTGCCCCCCGACAACCCCGTCCACTCGCGTCGGACGATCGCGACAAGTCGGTAACAGTCGTCGATCGGGACGATCCAGAACTCCCGGCGGTTGCGTACGGTGTTCGCCAACAGCGCCTCGACCCGGGGGGTCAGGCCGGCCAGCACCGGAGCCCTGGCGACGAGCCGCCGCCAGGCGACGGGTTCCAGGTCCCAGTGGGTCGCGCCCATCGGGCTCGGGTAGCGGGCGCGTACCTCGCCGTCGTCGCCAGGGACGACGAACGCCAACCCGACCGGGATACCCAGTGCTCGGGGATCGGACCCGTCCCGGTCCAGGTCGACCACGCGCAGTCGCCGTTGCGGGATGAGCCGGTAATGGCCGCGCGCGGCGGCGTCCCGGTCGAACAGCAGCGCGCAGGCCCGGCACAGGCACAGCACCGAATCGCGCGACTCGTCGAGCAGATGCCGGTGATCGTTCGGCACGGGGGCGGCGCACAGATCGCACCGCTCACCGTCCTGCCCGGCCCGGACGACACCGGCCCGCACCACCCGGTCCAAGGCACCGCCGGGGGCGGTCGCGGGACGCAACTCGGTCGTCACGGCCGCACGCTCCCGGCCAGCGGCGGGGTGAGCACCGCCTCGAGGGGGACGAAGGCGGTCCGGTGGGCGCCACCCGAGACGGCCTGGCGCCGGACGTCCGACAGCTCGGGCGCGACCGCCAGCACGGCCTCGCGCACCGCGTCCAGGACCTCCCCCGCCGCCGAGCCGCATCCCCCCAGGGTCAGGCTGACCTCCGCCACGCCCCGCTCGATGCCGACCAGCTCGAGCTCGCCGCCCCGGTCGCGGACCGCCGGTCGCAGCCGCTCGATCGCCCGGGTCACCCGCTGGCCCACCGACTCGGGGTGCGCGTCGTGCAGGACGAGCAGATGTCCGATCAGCTCGTCGGCGGTCAGCGCGGCGGTCATGTCGGCGGCGCCGGCGGCGTATCCGGCCACCCGCGCGAGTGCCTCGCCGTACACCGACGCGAGCGTGGCCACCGCGTCCAGAGCCAGTTCGCCGCTCGGCCCCGGGATCCGCTCCACCTGGGCAAGCGCCTCGTCGAGGTGGGTCAGCCGCTCCCGCACCGCCCGGTCGTCGAGGCGATGGCCGCCCTCGACGACCGGATCAGCCATGACTCGCCCCGAACATCGGCGAGTGCACGGTGCGCAGCGTGCGGCCCCCGCCCAGGTACATGTGGACCCCGCAGGGCAGGCAGGGATCGAAGCTGCGCACCGCGCGCATCACGTCGACGCCCTTGAACGACTCCGGGCCGTTCTCCTCGAAGATCGGCATGTTCTGGACCGCGTCCTCGTAGGGGCCCGGCGTGCCGAACGAGTCCCGTGGGCTGCCGTTCCACGGCGTCGGCGGGTACGGATGATAGTTGGCGATCTTCCCGTCCCGCACGACCATGTGATGGGACAGGACCCCGCGCACCGCCTCGTGGAAGCCGCAGCCGATCGTCTCGTCCGGCACCTCGAAGTCGGTGAAGGTCCGGGTGTCGCCGGAGCGCACCCGCGTCATCGCCCGCTCCAGGAAGTGCAGTGCCATTCCCGCGGCGTAGGCGACGAAGTACACCCGGGCCCGGTCCCGTTCGATCGCGTTCGACCAGGCGGGCGGGGACCACTTCAGGTCCATGGCGGGCAGGGTGCGGCTGCGGGGCAGCGAGATCTTCACCGCGCCGTCGCGCGCGGTCACGTACGGCGTGTCGACCAGGCCCGCGAGCGCCGTGACGTAGAGGCGGGCGAACGGGCCGCCGCCGGTGTCGAGCGCCAGATGGTCGCCGCTGCCCTCGTCGAACCAGCGCGGGCTCATCACCCAGCTGTACTTCTCGCCGAAGTCCCGCTTCTGGGGATCCGGGAAGGTCGTCTGGTTCCACGGGTGACGCATGTCGACAGGGTTACCCAGCGGATCCCGCTCGACGAAGGGCTCCTCGTTCACCCAGTCCCGGTAGAAGGAACTGCCGAGCAGAATGCGGATACCCAGATTTATCTTCACCAGATCGGTGGTCAGCAGTTTTCCGTCGACGACGATGCCGGGAGTCACGAACATCGCGCGCCCCCAGTCCGTCATGTGCTCGTACCGGTAGTCGACCACACTCGGATCCTGGAAGGCCCCCCAGCAACCCAGCAGGACGCGCCGGCGGCCGACCTCCTCGTATCCCGGCAGCGCGTCGTACCAGAAGTCGAACAGGTCGTCGTTCAGCGCCACGGCCTTCTTGATGAAGTCGAGGATCTCCATCAGCCGGGTGAGGTAGTCGGTGAAGACGGACGGTTCGGGCATCGTGCCGACCCCGCCCGGATACAGCGTCGAGGGGTGGACGTGCCTGCCCTCCATCAGACAGAACATTTCCCGGGTGATGCGGCTGACCCGCAGCGCCTCGTTGTACACCTGGCCCTCGAACGGGTTGAGCGCCCGCATGATGTCGGCGATCGTGCGCAGGCCGTGCACCCCGGCGCGCGGCGACGCGGTCGCCTCGGCCCGCGCCAGCACGCCGGGGTTGGTCTCCTTGACCATCGCCTCGCAGAAGTCCACGAACACCAGGTTGTCCTGGAAGATTGTGTGGTCGAACAGGTACTCGGCGGCCTCACCCAGATTGATGATCCACTCTGCCATCGGCGGGTTGGCGATCCCGTACGCCATGTTCTGGGCGTAGACCGAGCAGGTGGTGTGGTTGTCACCGCAGATGCCGCAGATCCGGCTGGTGATGAAGCCGGCGTCCCGCGGATCCTTTCCCTTCATGAAAACCGAATATCCACGGAACAGCGAGGAGGTGCTGTGGCATTCGGTTACCCGCCGGTTGGCGAAATCGATTTTCGTGTAGATCCCGAGATTACCGATGATGCGCGTGATGGGGTCCCACGCCATCTCGACGATCTGGCCGGGCTTCTCCGCGGCCCTCATCTGCTCGGTGGCCGTCATCGCACACGTCCCTTCAGTGAATCATGGCCGGTAACTCGGGTTATAGCCGGTGGTCAGCAGGTCCCGGTTGTGCCGCCATCTCGGCTCCCGGTTCACCGTCGAGTTGGTGATGCCTCGAAGGCGCCGGATGATCGACCCGTACGGTTTCACCGCGAGCGAGGACAGGCTCGCCCCCGGCGGCATGTCCATGAACGGCATGAACTTGTCGGGGAACCCGGGCATCGTGCAGGCAATGCAGATGCCCCCGACGTTCGGGCAACCGCCCACGCCGCCCATCCAACCCCGCTTGGGGACGTTGCAGTTCACCACCGGACCCCAGCAGCCGATCTTCACCTGGCATTTCGGCGAGTTGTAGTCCGTCGCGAAATCGCCCTGCTCGTAGTAGCCCGCACGGTCGCAGCCCTCGTGCACGGTCCGCCCGAAGATCCACTGTGGCCGGAGCTGGTCGTCCAGCGGCGGCGGCGGGGCGGCCCCGGCCGCGTGGTACAGCAACCAGGTCAGGGTCTCCATGAAGTCGTCCGGCTGCACCGGGCAGCCCGGAACGTTGACGATCGGCAGGTTGCCGGCCGAGGTGAAGTCGCGCCCCAGATAGTCGAGCAGGCCCATCGAGCCGGTCGGGTTGCCCGCCATGGCGTGGATACCGCCGTAGGCGGCGCAGGTGCCGATGGCGATGACCGCCCAGGCCCGCGGCGCGAGCCGGTCGATCCACCAGTTGATGGTCAGCGGCTGACCAGTGTCCGGGTCGTTGCCGAACGACGTCCAGTAGCCATCGCCGTTGATCTTCTCGTTGGGAATGGACCCCTCGATGACGAGGACGAACGGCCCCAGCTCGTCGCGGGCCGCGGCGCGGAAGGGGGCCAGGAACTCCTCACCGCCCATCGTCGGCGAAAGCACCTTGTTGTGCAGGTGGACCGTCGGCAGACCCGGTATGACACCGGTGACCACATCCTCGATGGCAGGCTGCGAGGCTGCGGTCACCGAGACCGTGTCCCCGTCGCAGCTCATCCCCTCGGAGATCCAGAGGATGTGGACCTCGTCGACGCCGCCCCCCGGCCGTGCCTGCGTGGCCGGCCGCTCGTCCGTGGCCGTCATCTCGACCCCTCCCTTGCGTCACGTACCGTGCCCGGCTCCCACCAGTCGGGGGTCCCGGAGAATGGCGCCGATGAGGTCGACCGCGTCATCGACGGCCGCGCGCACCGCGCCGGACAGCTCCATCCGCTCCGCCACGACGGCGGGACGGCAGCCGACGACGATGACCCGACCGATCTCTCCACCGAGATCACGCACCAGCCGCAGCACCACGTCCGGGGACATGCCATGCGCGTCGACCACCGGGGCACCCATCGCCGAGGCACCCATCGCCGGGGCGTCGGCTGCCTGGGCGTCCACCGCCGGAGCCGTGCCGACGTCGGGCCGCAGGACCGTGAGGGTCCCGGGTGGTTCGCCGGTCGGCAGCGCATCGACGATGATCACCGTGTCATAGCGGCCGTCGAGCAGCGCGAAGGCGAGGTGCAGGCCCCGGATGCCGTAGTCGGCGACGTCGACCCCGTCGGGCAGGGTCGCCGGATCGAGCCGGCGGACAACCTCGACGCCGAATCCGTCGTCGCCGAGGAAGATGTTCCCGACACCGGCGACGAGCGTCCGTGATGTCCCCGAGTCAGGACAGGCGACGGTCATGGCGCACTCGTCCGATCCGCGTCCGTCGGGACGTCGAGCGGGTCAAGCTCGTCGGGGGCGAAGTAGAAGTAACGGCCGGCGGCCCGATGAAGATCACCAGCCCCGTCGCCGTCGAGCGTCACCGCGGCGTGCCGGGTGCCGTCGACGTCGAGGAAGATCGCCTCCACCCAGGCGACACGGCCGGCGAGGAACATGTCGTGGGCGTCGGAGCCCCGTGGGCGGGGGCGCAGCCGGACCCGGCTGCCACGCGCGACGGTGACGCCGGCGACCAGCACACTGTCCCGGTCGGGGTGGACCGACCGGTCGGCCTCCGGTTCCCACCACACCGGATGCGGATCAGGATCCGGGTGCCCGGCCGCCGCCGGCTGTGGCTGTGCGTCTGCGCGCGCCCCGGCGTCTCCGCGCGCCCCGGCGTCCGCCGGCGGCGGGGCGGGGGGCGGCTCGACCGGCCGCAGCGAGCGCACGGCGCCGTGCAGGCGGTCGAGCATGGCGCGCGGGATGCCGTCGACCCGGTCGAGGATCTCGGCGGCACGGCGGTCCGTCGCCCGCGCCTCACGCTTCTCCTCCTCGGTCAACGCAGCGGTGCGCAGCGAGAGGATCTCGTCGATCTCGGTGGCGTCGAACAGATCCCCGGGGCTTTCCGGGGCCGTCCGGGGATCGTCGTAGAGGATGATCGGCGAACACAACATGACGTCCCTGGCGCCGCCGGCGAGGACGGGGAACACCCTCAGGTTCTCGCACGCACGGGCCGCGGTCGCCGCCCAGGCGGGCGGGTCGAGCAGCGACAGGAACCGCCCGCCGCGCACGCCGAGCAGACTGTGCGCCGCGACCAGCGAGCGGTGCAGCGCCTCGGCGCGCGGCCGGCCCGCGGCCAGATCCGCGACCGTGTTCTCGACCACCACCCGCAGGCGGTGGAGCCGGAACGGCGCCTCGGCCCGGGTCGCGGACAGGTGCACGGCGGCCGTCACCGGCCACCGGCGGCGCACCACCCGCGCCTCGCCCGGCCGCCGACCCAGCGGTTCGGCGTCGACGCCGCCTGGGACGAGCACCGGAATCGACAGCGGTCCGTGTTCCGGGTCGATCAGGTCGGACAACGCCACGGTGAGGTCAACCTCGCAGGGGCGCCCCTCGTCGAAGCTCAGCTCGCGGGTGCCATCCACGTCGAGCTCGTCGACCGGCACGAAACGCCCGCTGGCATCCCGCTGCTCGACGCGGCGCCGGATCACCTGCAGGAACCTCAGCCGCAGGAAGACCGTCGCCGACCCGGGCGCTTCCAGCAGGCAGTCGGCCTGCTGGAACGACCCGTCGGCCGAGCCCGAGACGCCCGGCGCCCCCGCCGCGGGCTGCTCTGCGGTCCATCCCGGCGGTGCCAGCACCCCGAACTGCCAGCGCATCCGGTTCTTGCCCGAGGACCGGCGGTAGGGGTAGAGCAGGTAGCCCTCGTAGAGCACCGCGTCGGCGACCGCGCGCGCCGCGTCGAACCCGGCGGGTACTTCGGTCGTCGCGCCGGCCGCTGTCATCGCGACCGTTGCCCACAACGGGCCTGCTCGAGGCTGCCCACGACGGTGTCCCTTCCGGCGGGGCCGCGACGCGACCGAGCTGCACACCCCCACCATGAATAACTCGACGTGCCCGTGAAAGCACTTTTAGTTGCCTGTGGACGGGCTGCCCGGGGCCGGTCTCGCCAAACCCCGCCCACCCGCACCGGTCCGCGGCCGGGGATCCACCCGCGCACGACGCGCACGCAGCCAGGCGTACCAGGCGGAGAGGCCGGGCTCCGCGTCTGCGCCGGCAGAGTCGGCTGGCAGGTGAAGCGCGGACAGCGTCAGGACATCAGCCGCGGGGTTGACCCGACGAATCAACCTGATGTTGCGATCGACGTCCACGGCCAGGAACGGCACCAGGTCACACTTCGTGAGCAGGACCAGGTCGGCCTGCGCGAACATGTGCGGATACTTCAACGGCTTGTCTTCACCTTCCGTTACCGAGGTGAGGACCACCCGGGCGCCCTCTCCCAGATCGAACAGCGCCGGGCAGACCAGGTTGCCGACGTTCTCGACGAACACGACCGCATCCACGGGCGGCTCCAGGACCCGCAGCGCGCGGTCGACCATGTCCGCATCGAGGTGGCAGCCACGCCCGGTATTGATCTGCACGACCGGGATGCCACCGGCCCGAATCCGCTCGGCGTCCCGCGCGCTCTCCTGATCGCCCTCCACCACCGCGAGCGGCCACCCCTCGGCGAGATCCCGAACGGTCCGCTCCAGCAGGGTGGTCTTGCCGGAGCCGGGCGAGCTCATAAGGTTGACCGCGAGCACGTTGCGCGCAGCCAGCCACGCCCGGGTCCGCCGAGCAAGGTCATCGTTCTTCGCCAGCACCCGCTGCTCCAAGTGCAGCGTCCGGTCATCGGCATCGGCATCGGCGAGAGGGTGCTCGTGGGGGTGCTCATGCCCCGAGCGGCCAGCCTCTCCGGCGTCGGCCGGGAACGAGGTCAGTCGGGGCGCAGCCGTCGGATCGTCGCAACCGCAGGTCTCGCACATCGGTCGGTCCCCTCCCCGTGGGCGTCAGCTGGCTTTCGCTGCGGGCGTCAGGCGCACGGAGGCGATCCGCAGGTCGTCGCCGCCGTCCACGGCCACGTCCGCGCAGCCGCAGCCGCAGAGAACGAGGACGTCGTCCGCCACGAACTCGGCGCCGCACCGCCGGCACCGGGCCCGGCCCGCGGGCTCGTCGATGGTCAGGACGGCATCCGCCAGCGGTGTATCAGCGGTCACCAGGTCGAAGCAGAACCGGATGGAGTCCGGCACGACGCCCGACAGCCGCCCGATGACCAGCCGCACCGCGTTCACCCGGGCCGGGCCGGTCCGCTCCACGATCGCGTCGACCACACTCTGCGTGATGGCGAGTTCGTGCATGGAGGCTCCTCGACGGCGTCGGCGCGCCAGGCACGCGGCGGTGGCGCCCGGCGTGCATCGAGGAGCCCCTACCCCGCGAGGGCGATGCCCAGACGCAGACGCGCCGCTGGGGACGGGGGCGAGGCATGAATGCCGCCCTCGGGCCGCAGATCGCGTCAACCTCCGTGCGAGTCCCGGCCACAGTGCGACCAGCCATTGCTGGAGGTTAGTCCCGGTTCGCCTGCCCGTGAGCGTCATCAACCTCCAGCAATGGCCGACGCAACCTCCGGGAGCGGGGGAGACCACCGGACCTTGGATCCGGCA
>NZ_JANEZT010000039.1 GCF_025403405.1 Frankia tisae | reverse complement strand
TGTATAAGAGACAGCGGTCACCTACCGGCGGGACGACCGGGTCGCGTGGCTGACCATCGACCGGCCGGAGGCCCGCAACACGCTGTCCGCCGAGGTCCGCCGGGGCCTGTGGGACGGTTTCGCCAGGTTCAACGCGGACGGGGACGCGTCCGTTCTCGTGCTCACCGCCGCGGGCGATCGGGCGTTCTGCGCCGGGGGCGACCTGAAGGAGATGGCGACACAGGCGCTTGGGGTGCCACCACCGGACTACGTGCCCCAACCCGGCCGGAACATCGAGGTCGACAAGCCCGTCGTCGCCGCCGTCAACGGCGTCGCCTACGCCGGTGGATTCCTCCTGACGCAGTGCTGTGACCTGGTCGTCGCCGCCGAGCACGCCAGATTCGCGATCACCGAGGCCAGGGTCGGCCGCGGTGCGCCCTGGGCCGCGCCGCTGCCCTACCTGCTGCCGCCCCGGATCGCGATGCAGATGCTGCTCACCGGCGAGCCGATGGCCGCCCGGCGCGCCTACGAGCTCGGCCTCGTCAACGAGGTCGTCGCGGGAACCGATCTCGCCGGTCGGGCGCGGGAGCTCGCCGAGACGATCGCGGCCAACGCGCCGCTGTCGGTGCGGGCCGCGAAGCGCACCGTCGGTCTGCTTGCCCAGCTTCCCCTGTCCGAGGCGTACCGCGAGGCGGAGCGGATCTGGGAGCCGGTCTATCTCAGCGCCGACGCCCAGGAGGGGCCGCGGGCGTTCAGCGAGAAGCGCCGGCCGGTCTGGAGCGGGCGCTGATGGCCACCGACCAGCCGGTCCGGCGCCCGGTCCGCATCGCCAACTGCTCGGGTTTCTACGGCGACCGGATCGACGCCGCGCGGCTCATGGTCGACGGCGGCCCGATCGACGTGCTCACCGGCGACTATCTCGCCGAGCTGACGATGCTGATCCTGTGGAAGGCCCGCAGACGGGACCCCGGTGCGGGCTACGCGCGGACGTTCCTCGCCCAGCTCGAACAGGTGCTCGGCACGTGCCTGGACCGTGGAATCCGCATCGTCGTCAACGCGGGCGGCCTCAACCCCGCGGGCCTGGCCGAACAGGTCACCAAGGTCGCCGCCGGGCTCGGCCTGTCGCCTCGGGTCGCCCATGTCACCGGAGACGACCTGACGGACCGGATCGGGCCGTTGCGAGCGGCCGGCGAGTCCTTCGCGCACCTGGACACCGGGCGCCCGTTCGCCGAGCTGGCCGCGAGCGGGGTCGAACCGGTGACCGCGAACGCCTACCTCGGCGGCTGGGGCATCGCCGCCGCGCTGGCGGCGGGAGCGGACGTCGTCGTCACCCCTCGGGTGACCGACGCATCCCTCGTCGTCGGCCCGGCGGCCTGGTGGCACGGATGGGCGCGCACCGACTGGGACCGGCTCGCCGGCGCGGTCGCGGCCGGCCACGTCATCGAGTGCGGACCGCAGGCCTGCGGCGGGAACTACGCGTTCCTGTCGGAGGTCACCGACCGGCGGTATCCGGGGTTCCCGATCGCCGAGGTCGCCGCCGACGGCTCCAGCGTCATCACCAAGCACGCCGACACCGGCGGACTGGTGTCCGTCGGTACGGTCACCGCACAGCTGCTCTACGAGATCGCCGAGCCCGCCTACCCGAACCCCGACGTGGTCGCGCACTTCGACACGGTGAGCCTGACCCAGGCCGGTCCGCACCGGGTGCGGATCTCCGGCACCCGGGGAAGCCCGCCGCCGGGCACGTTGAAGGTCGCGATGAACTACCTGGGCGGCTACCGCAACACGATGACGCTCGTCCTGACCGGTCTCGACATCGAGGCGAAGGCCGCCTGGGCCCGCCGGGAGCTGTTCGACCTGCTCGGCGGCGAGAACGCGTTCGACGCCGTCGACGTGCGGCTGCTGCGGTTCGACCATCCCGACGCCGACGACAACGCCCTGGCGACGGCGCACCTGCGGATCACGGTGAAGGACCCTGATCCGAAGCGGGTGGGCCGGGCGTTTTCGGACGCAACGATGGCGCTGGCCCTGGGCGGGTACGCCGGCTTCCACACGACGACCCCGCCGACCGCCGAGAGCGCGTACGGCGTGTACTGGCCGACGCTCGTCGGGCGGGACGCGGTGGAGCATCGCGTCGTCCTCGACGACGGCCGCGGGATCGCCATCCCGCACAGCCCGATGGCCCCGGCCACCGCGGCGCCTCCTGCGCGGACATTGCCGGTGACGCCGTCCCCGAGTGCTCCGCCGTCCCCGAGTGCTCCGCTGTTCCCGAGCGCTCCGGGTGGCACGGTACGGATCCCGCTGGGTCTGCTGGTGGGCGCCCGCTCCGGGGACAAGGGCGGCAACGCCAACGTCGGTGTCTGGGCCCGCGACGCCGCGACCTACGCCTGGCTCGCCGCCGAGCTGACCGCGCAGCGCTTCGCCGAGCTGGTGCCAGAGGCACGGGGGCTGCAGGTGCGCCGCTACGAGCTCGCGAACCTGCGGGCGGTGAACTTCGTCGTCGTCGGCCTGCTCGGCGAGGGGGTCGCCTCGGCGACCCGTCCCGACCCGCAGGCGAAGGGGCTTGCCGAGTACGTGCGTTCGCGCCACGTCGAGGTGCCCGCCGAGCTCGTGGATCCCATCCATGTCCCGTCCCGCACACGTGACGGGGCTCTGTTCGTCAAGCGGTCCTCCCGCTGGGAATCAGGTGGCTGACATCGTGAACGAGTTGCATCATTTTGTAGGCGGCAAGTTGCTGCCCGGAACATCCGGCCGGTTCGGTGACGTGTTCGATCCGAACACCGGCCGGGTCCAGGCCCGCGTCCCACTGGCGTCGCAGGCCGAGGTCGACGCCGTCATCACCGATGCAGCCGCGGCACAGCTCGAGTGGGCGCGGTGGAATCCGCAGCGCCGGGCGCGGGTGCTGATGCGTTTTGTGGAACTGGTCCGCGCCGAGCGCGAGAGCCTGGCCCGGCTGCTGTCGTCCGAACACGGTAAGACGATCGCCGACGCGGTCGGTGACATCGAGCGGGGGCTGGAGGTGGTCGAGTTCGCGATCGGCATTCCGCACCTGCTGAAGGGCGATTTCTCCGCGAGCGCGGGCACCGGGATCGACGTCTACTCGATGCGTCAGCCGCTCGGCGTGGTCGCCGGGATCACCCCGTTCAACTTCCCGGCGATGATCCCGTTGTGGAAGGCCGCCCCGGCCATCGCCTGCGGCAATGCGTTCGTGCTCAAGCCGTCCGAGCGTGACCCGTCGGTGCCGCTGCGGCTGGCGGAACTCTTTGTCGACGCCGGCCTGCCGCCGGGGGTGCTCAACGTGGTGAACGGCGACAAGGTGGCCGTGGACGTGCTGCTGACCGACCCGAGGATCCAGGCGATCGGGTTCGTCGGTTCGTCGGCGATCGCCGAGTACATCTATGCCACGGCGGCGGCGCACGGCAAGCGCGCGCAGTGCTTCGGCGGCGCGAAGAACCACATGATCGTGATGCCGGACGCCGACCTCGACCAGGTCGTCGATGCCCTCGTCGGAGCCGGTTACGGGTCCGCGGGGGAGCGGTGCATGGCCATCTCGGTGGCGGTCCCGGTCGGGGAGGCCACGGCGGACGCGCTCGTCGAACGGCTCGCCGCGCGGGTGCGCGCCCTGAAGGTCGGCGCCTCGGACGACGCAGGCGTCGACTTCGGCCCGCTGATCACCGCGGCCGCGGTCCAGCGCGTGCGCGACTATGTCCGCAGCGGCGTCGAGGAGGGCGCGGACCTGGTCGTCGACGGTAGCGAGCATGTTGTTGCCGGCTATGAGGGCGGCTTCTTCCTCGGCGGCACGCTGTTCGACCATGTCACCCCGGACATGCGGATCTATCGGGAGGAGATCTTCGGCCCGGTGCTCACGGTGGTCCGTGCCCGGGACTACGCCGAGGCGCTGCGGCTGCCGAGCGAACACGAGTACGGCAACGGGGTCGCCATCTTCACGCGCGACGGTGACACCGCCCGCGATTTCACCAGCCGCGTCAACACCGGCATGGTCGGGGTGAACGTGCCGATCCCGGTCCCGATCGCTTATCACACCTTCGGCGGCTGGAAGCGGTCCGGTTTCGGGGATCTCAACCAGCACGGTCCCGATTCCATCCGTTTCTACACGCGCACCAAGACCGTCACCTCTCGCTGGCCCGGTGGCACCAAAGAGGGCGCCAGCTTCGTCATCCCGACGATGAGCTGACGGTCCACCCGATGATTCTCACCGAGGAACAGCACGCGCTGCGCGACACCGCGGCCGCGTTCGCCGCCGAACATCTCGAACCGAACGCGCTGCGGTGGGACCAGACCAAGCATTTTCCCGTCGACGTGCTCCGTAAGGCCGCGCAGCTCGGCATGGGCGGGATCTGTGTCGCCGAGGACGTGGGCGGCAGTGGACTCGGTCGGCTCGACTCCGCGGTGATCTTCGAGGCGCTGGCGACGGGGTGCCCGTCGATAGCCGCCTATCTCTCCATCCACAACATGGTCACCGCGATGATCGACCGCTACGGCGACGCGGGGCAGCGTTCCCGCTTCGTCCCGGCGCTGTGTTCCATGGAGCACCTGGCCAGCTACTGCCTGACCGAACCGGGAGCAGGCTCCGACGCCGCCGCCCTGTCGACGCGGGCCCGGCGCGAGGGTGACGTCTACATCCTCGACGGAGTCAAGCAGTTCATCTCCGGCGCCGGAGCTGCCGACATCTACGTGGTGCTCGCCCGCACGGGCGGTCCCGGTCCGAAGGGGATATCGGCGTTCGTCGTCGACCGGGCGAACCCAGGAATGTCCTTCGGCCCCAACGAGGCGAAGATGGGCTGGAATGCCCAGCCGACCCGCCAGGTCATCCTCGACGGCGCGCGGGTCCCGGCGGGCGACCGGCTCGGTCCCGAGGGCGGCGGGTTCGCCGTCGCGATGTCCGCGCTGGACGGCGGGCGGCTGAACATCTCGGCGTGTTCGCTCGGCGGGGCGGAGGCCGCGTTGGGCAAGGCGGTGCGGCACCTGCTGGAGCGGGAGGCGTTCGGCGCGAAGCTCGCCGACGCCCAGGCGTTGCGCTTCCGGCTGGCGGACATGCGCACCGGCCTGGAGGCTGCGCGCACCCTGCTGTGGCGCGCCGCAGCCGCGCTGGACGCCGGTGAGCATGACGCCACCCCGCTCTGCGCGATGGCGAAACGCTTCGCGACCGACACCGGATTCGAAGTCGCGAACCAGGCCCTGCAACTGCACGGCGGCTACGGCTATCTGAGCGAGTACGGCCTGGAGAAGATCGTCCGCGATCTGCGGGTCCACCAGATCCTGGAAGGAACGAACGAGATCATGCGGGTCATCGTGTCCCGTTCGATGCTGGCGGCGGCGCCATGACCGATGTGCTGGTCGCGGTTCAGGGAGGCCTGGGCCGGATAACGCTGAACCGGCCCCGCGCCATCAACGCGCTGACCCATGGCATGGTGCGGACCATCGCGGACGTGCTCGACCGCTGGGAGCATGACGAGCGGATCCGCGCTGTGCTGATCGAGGGCGCCGGGGACCGGGGGCTGTGCGCCGGGGGCGACATCCGCGCGATCTACGACGACGCCCGTTCCGGGGGCACCGGTTCGCTGGACTTCTGGGCCGAGGAGTACCGGCTCAACGCGCGTATCCACCGGTATCCGAAACCGTACGTGGCGTTCATGGACGGTCTGGTGATGGGCGGCGGGGTCGGAATTTCCGCGCATGGCGCGCTGCGCGTCGTGACGGAACGTTCCCGCATCGCCATGCCCGAGGTCGGTATCGGGTTCGTCCCGGACGTCGGCGGCACCTACCTGCTGTCCCGGGCGCCGGGTGAACTGGGCACCCACGCCGCGCTCACGACCGCCCAGCTCACCGGTGCCGACGTGATCCACTGCGGACTCGCCGACCATTTCGTGCCCAGCCACCGGCTCGACGCGCTGGCCGAGGCACTGGGCCGCGGCGGGCTGGACGGCGACCAGCCGGCGGGTGTGGTGGCGGCGTTCGCCGAACCCGCCCCGGCAAGCGATCTTGCCGCCCAGGCGGGGTGGATCGACGCCTGCTACGGCGCGTCGACGGTCGAGGAGATCCTGGCTCGGCTCGGCGAGCAGGGGCAGGAGGCCAGGTCCGCGGCCAAGGAGATCGGGCGCAAGTCCCCGACCGCGCTCAAGGTGACCCTGCGCGCGCTGCGGCTCGCCGCCAGGCTACCGACCCTCGAGGCGGCGCTCGACCAGGAGTTCCGGGTTTCCAGTGCCTGCCTGCACTCGCCCGACCTGGCGGAGGGCATCCGGGCGCAGATCATCGACAAGGACCGCAGCCCGCACTGGACTCCGCAGCGGCTGGCGGACGTTGGCGACGACCTCGTCGCCGACTTCTTCGCGCCGCCTGGGCCTGGTGGACACGAGCTCGGGCTTGGACTCGCCGAGGAGGGAACCCGCCGGTGAGCGTCGGTGAGATTGACAAGGAGGTCGCAATCATGGAACTCGCCGATCGGAGAATCGCCTTTCTCGGCCTGGGCAACATGGGCGGGCCGATGGCGGTAAACCTCGTGCGGGCCGGTGCGTCGGTGACCGGGTTCGACCCGGTGCCGGAAGCGGTCGCGCGGGCCGCGCGTGCCTCTGTCGGCACCGCTGCGAGCGCCGCCGGCGCCGCCCGGGGCGCCGAGATCGTCATCACCATGCTGCCCAGCGGTCGCCACGTCCTGGACTGCTACCGGGACATCCTCCCCGCGGTCGGGCCGGGAACCCTGTTCCTCGACTGCTCCACCATCGACGTCGCCGCCGCGCGGGCCGCCGCCGCCCTGGCGATCGAGGCGGGATGCCGCGCCATCGACGCGCCGGTCTCCGGCGGCGTGGTCGGCGCCGAGGCGGCGACCCTGACGTTCATGGTCGGGGGAGACCCGGCGTCCGTCGCTTCGGCCGAGCCGCTGCTGCGCGCGATGGGTTCACGGGCGATCCACTGCGGAGCGTCCGGAGCCGGTCAGGCTGCCAAGATCTGCAACAACATGATTCTCGGCATCTCGATGATCGCGGTGAGCGAGGCGTTCGTGCTCGGCCAACGCCTCGGCCTCACCGACCAGGCCCTGTTCGACGTCGCGTCCACCGCGTCCGGGCAGTGCTGGGCCCTGACGACCAACTGTCCCGTCCCAGGGCCGGTGCCGACCAGCCCCGCCAACCGGGCCTACAGCGGCGGCTTCGCCTCCGGTCTGATGCTCAAGGATCTCCGGCTCGCCCGGTCGGCCGCCGACGCCGAAGGGGTGCAGACGGTGCTGGGGCGCACCGCCGCCGAGATCTATGCGGACTTCGTCCGCGTAGACGGTCCCGGCCGGGACTTCTCGGCCGTCATCACCGCCATCCGCGAGGGCGCCATGGGCGCCCGTCACGACGAGGAAACCGTCTATGAATGACGCGAACGGCGCCGCGGGAACCGTCGACGCTGCAACCACCGGCGTGCCTGCAACCACCGGTTACGAGACCATTCTCATCGATCGGCCACATCCCGGCGTCGCCCTGATCACCCTCAACCGGCCGAAGGCGCTTAACGCCCTCAACCTCCAGGTGATGGGGGAGGTCATCGCGGCCGCGGCGGAGCTGGACCGTGACCCGTCGGTCGGGGCGATCGTCCTCACCGGTTCGGCGAAGGCGTTCGCCGCCGGGGCGGACATCAAGGAGATGCAGCCGAAAAGCTTCAGCGACGTCTACGCGGCCGACTGGTTCGCCGGCTGGGACGCCCTGAGCAGGGTGCGTACTCCGCTGATCGCCGCGGTCTCCGGATACGCACTGGGTGGCGGCTGTGAACTGGCGATGATGTGTGACGTGCTGCTCGCCGCGGACACCGCGAAGTTCGGCCAGCCGGAGATCACCCTCGGGGTGATTCCCGGCATGGGGGGCTCGCAGCGGCTGACCCGCGCGGTGGGCAAGGCGAAGGCGATGGACCTGTGCCTGACCGGCCGCACGATGGGCGCCGACGAGGCCGAGCGCGCCGGGCTCGTTTCGCGGATCGTTCCCGCCGCAGACCTGTTGGACGAGGCCTTGGCGGTGGCCAGGAAGATCGCCGGAGTGTCGGGGCCGGCGGCGGTGATGGTCACGGAGGCGGTCGACCGCGCCTTCGAGACGACGCTCGCCGAGGGCATCCTGTTCGAACGTCGCCTGTTCCATTCCACCTTCGCGACCGCCGACCAGAAGGAGGGCATGGCCGCGTTCGTTGAGAAACGGCCACCGGTCTTCCGTAACGTCTGACACCTGCGCGTTTCCGGGTGGTCTGGAGCGATCCCGCCCGTCTGGACGGGGAGTCGCCTGCCTGCACGGTCACCGGACGTCCCTGCGGAGAGCGGGGACGGTGAGCGGGCCGGTGACCGAGAAGGACGGACCGCGGTAGTCGATAGTGTGCACCCGATTGGGGTCGATGTACCGGCCGGTCGCGCTGTGGGCGATGATTGCGTCGTCCTCGAAGCTTGTCCCACAGCGCGGTGACGACGTCAGCGAAGAACACCGCATCGAACTTGCCCACCTCGGTGATCCGGGCGATCTGGGCGTAGTGGCTGATGTCGGTGACGTCGTGGACCGGTTGTTCGTCGAGTTGCCAAGCCGCGTCGTTTCGGTCGTAGGTCAGCACATTGGCGTTTAGACGCAATTTTCTGGGCGCTGTCTTCATGTCTCGTCGCAGGGGTGGTGACGGCTCAGAAGAACGCGCCATTCGGTAGGGGGGTGCCGTCGATCTCGTACGCCCCGATCGCCCGGGCCTTGAAGGTGCGCGGGTTGTGGGACGCGAGAGTGCGGATGTTGCGCCAGTGGCGGTCGAGGTGGCTGGACTGTCGTACGGCCTGCCCGCCGCCGACGTCGAACAGTTCGCCCGCGGTGCGCAGCGCCTGCTCATCGATGACAACCTTCGCCTTTGCGGCCCGGAGCGAGGCATGCAAAGCCAGCTCGTTCTCGTCCGCCCCACCCCTGGATTCGGTGGCAGCCTCCAGTGCGACCGCGGCCGCCAGCACGGCCGATTCGGCGACGAACGCCTGGCTGGCGAAGTAGCCGACGCTCTGTTGCAGGATCGGGTCCTGCGCCGACTGATCAGCCGACGAATGGTAGAAGGTGCGTTGCTTGACCCGGACGATCTCGGCGGCGTCGCGGGCGACGCGCCGGACGATGCCGGCGATTATGGCCGTCAGATACAACTGCGGGAAGGTCGCCAGGTACGGGGTGTTGCCGTAGATTGCACCGGATCCGACGAAGTCGTCCTCCTCGACCGGCACATCCTGGAAACGGGTCGTGCCGCTGCCGGTGAACCGCTGACCGATGCCGTCCCAGTCGTTCGGGATACTCACGCCGGGGCGGTCGGCGGGGATCGCCAGGCGCGCGGGTTTGCCGTCCGGGCCGGTGGCGGCGACGACGAGTAGGTCGGCGTAGAGGTTACCGGTGCTGTAAAACTTCACGCCGTTCAGTCGCAGGCCATCGTCGGTGCGGGTGACCGTGGTGGCGAACTCCTGCTGGCGGCGGCCGGCCCTTTCGGTGCTCAGTTCGGTCGCCGCCAACCCGAACAGGCGCCCGGCGCGGACGTGGTCGATCCAGCGCTCGTTCGCCGGGTCCGGCATCCGGAGCAGGCTCTCGACGAACTGGTAGTGGTTGCGCAGGCTATGCGCTACGTTCGGGTCGGCCTCGCCGAGGTCGATGACGGTCGTGAAGAGCTGGAGCAGGGTCGCGCCCGAGCCACCCTGCTCCAGCGGCAGCCGGAGTGCCCCGATGCGGGCCTGCTTCAACAGCGCGACCTCGTCGTACGGAGGACGAGCCTGCTGGTCCCGCTCGATCACCCGTGCGTCGATGTGCGCGATCAGGTCGCGCAGCTGCTGCGAGCCGTACGCGACGGGAGCGTCGTCGAGCGTTGTCGTCTCAGTCATCGGAGCCCTCCGGGCGAAACTCGCGGAACTGCACGAGGCCGTCCCGCTCGAGCTGGTCGGTGATCCGGTCGCCCCAGCTGACGTATTGGGAAAACGCCTGCCTGCGTGCCTCCAGGTCAGGAACGGGGGGGAGGGCATCGGCCAGGGTGAGTGGGGTCACCTCAGTACCCGTCGCCGTTGGGTGGCCCGCGGCAACCCACGCGTCGATGCCGCCGGCGAGGGCGAGCACCGGGCTGCCGGTGACGTCGGTCAGTTCCGCGGCGGCGAGGCGGGCGAGCCTGCCGTCAGACGACGTCAGCACCACCGCGCCGCGGCGCTGGGCGTTGGCGAGCAGCGTCGGGTCGCGCAGCAGCGTGGAGCGGCGGGCCGCGACGGACCCGGGCAGGTAGTGCGGGGTCTCGAAGTACGCCGGGGCCGGCTGCAGGTCGATCACCGTCACCTCCTTGCCGGTGGCGAGGTCGGCCGCCAGGTCGTCCACCGAGATGGTGGCCGCGGCGAGGCCCGCGACAGGATCGGCGACCGGGCCGGTGCCGGTCTCCGTGAGTTCGTCCGGCGCGCCTGCGTAGACCGACACCTCGTCCAGGCCGAGCTGGCGCAGCCACGACGCGGTGATCGACGACCGGACCAGGTCGGGGGAGTCGGCGAGCACGATGCGAGCGTTGCGGGTGCCCACATACAGGTCGGTGGCCTGCACCAACTGGCCGCCGGGGGCCGAGACGGCGCCCGGCAGGTGCCCGGCGACGAACTCCTCGGGAGTGCGGACATCGAGGACGTACGTGGTGCGCTCATCGTCGGCGTGGAAACGGTCGAGAGCCGCGCCGTCCAGGTGGCCGACGCCGAACCGGGTGCGGATGCGGACGGCGGCATCCGTCGCGCGTGACAGGCCTTCGGGGGACGGTGCGTCGATCAGGTCCTCCGCGCCCCGCACCGGCTCGTAGCCGGCGAAGAGCCAGGCCGACGTACCGTTCTCCAGCGAAACCACGGGGTTCGTCACGCCGGCGTTGATCAGCGCCTGAGCGCCGATGATCGCCCGTGTCCGTCCCGCGCAGTTCACGACTACCTGGGTGGTGGGGGACTGGATGTGGTCGAAGACGCGGTAGAGCAGTTCGGCACCGGGCGCGGGGTGTCCGGACGGGATGGCGATGTGCCGGTATTCGGGCAGTGGGCGGGTGTCCAGCACCACGACGTCCTCGCCGTTGTCGAGCTTGGCCTTGAGCTGCTCGACGGTGATGCGCGGCGTGTGCTGGCCGCGTTCGACGAACTCGCCGAGCGCCTTGCTGAGCGAGTTGAGCCCGGTGATCAGCTCGTTGCCGGCAGCGGCCCACGCCGGCACGCCGCCCTGCAGGATGCGCACGTCGTTGTAGCCGAGGCTGGCCAGTCGGGTGGCGGCCGACTCGGCTGTGGCGCCGCCGTCCTGGTCGGCGACGACGAGGCGGACGCCGCGTCGCGGCACGCGCGTGGTGATCGCCAGCTCCAGTTCGCTGTCCGGGATGGGGACGGCGACCGAGATGTGGCCGGCCGCGTAGTCGTCTCCTTCGCGGATGTCGGCGACGGCGATTTCGCCGCCGTCCAACAGCGCGGCCCGAAGTTCGGCCACGCTGATGAGCTGGGTCGTTTCGGTGATGGTCAACGTATCTACCCCCTTCACGATGCCTCAGACGCTGACCGCGGCTTGGTGCCCGCTCTGCGGGCGGGGCAGGCCGAGGTGCTCGCGCAGGGTGCTGCCTGTGTACTCGTGACGGAACAGGCCTCGGCGGCGGAGCTCCGGGATGACGTGGTCGGTGAACAGCTCCAGGCCCGTCGGGAAGACGTCGAAGTTGAGGTTGAAGCCGTCCGCCGCGCGGGCGCGGAACCAGTGTTCGATGCTGTCGGCGATCTGCTCGGGAGCGCCGACGATCTGCCGGTGGGCGCCGCCGTTGCGCAGGATCAGTTCGCGGACCGCCCAACCCTGCTCACGGGACTGTCTGACGGTCGACTCGAAGAAGCCGCGAGAGCCCTTGACCTCGGAGACATCGACCAGTCTGTCGTAGGGCAGCTCCTTGTCCAGGTCCAGGTCGACGACGTCGACACCGAGCTGGGCGGCCAGCCGCGGGAGTTCTCGGTCGAAGTCGAACAGCGAGTCCAGTTCGTCCTTGCGGGCGTGCGCCTCGGACTCGGTGGAACCGACGATGGGGTAAAGCCCCGGCAGGATCACCAGGTGGTCCGGGTTGCGGCCGTGACCGGCGGCCCGGGCACGCATGTCGGTGTAGAACTCCCGCGCCCCGGTGTGGGTCGTCTGCGCGGTGAAGATGATGTCGCCCACTCGTGCGCCGAGCGCCTTGCCGACCTCGGACGAGCCGGCCTGCACGAGCACCGGTCGCCCCTGCGGCGACCGGGGCACGATCGACGGCCCACGCACCGAGAAGTGTTTGCCGACGTGGTCGATGGTGTGGATCCTGTCGCCGTCGGTGAACAGTCCGGTGACCTTGTTACCGACGATCGCGCCGTCCTCCCAGCTGTCCCAGAGCTTGGTGACGATGTCGACGAACTCCTCGGCGCGGGCGTAGCGGGCGTCGTGGTCGGGGGACTCGTCGAAGCTGAAGTTCGCGGCGGCCTGCGGCGAGTACGTCGTGACGACGTTGAGCGCGATCCGGCCCTTGCTGACGTGGTCGAGCGAGGCGAAGCGCCGCGCCAGGTTGAAAGGGTCGTTGAAGGTGGTTGACGCGGTGCCGATCAGGCCGATGTGCTCGGTCACGCCCGCCAGGGCGGTGAGCAGCACGGTCGGTTCGAGCGACTGGTAGGGCTCGACCGGCGGTTCCTGGTGCAGCGCGAGGCCGTCGGACAGGAACACGGCGTCGAAGGTGCCACGCTCGGCGACGGTGGCGATCTTCTTGTAGAAGTCGACGTCGACATACGCGGCCGGGTCGTCGAGGAAGCGCCACGCCGCGGGGTGCCGACCGATGTTGGTGATGTTGACGTTCAGATGAAGCTGACGGTCGTCGTGGCTCATGTTCGTTTCCTTTACTGGCGCTGTCATGACGGCACCGCGACGGCGTCGAAGATCGGGTTGAACACCTTCGAGATGTCGTAGTCGTGCTTCACCCCGTTGGCTTTGAAGGCCGCGTCGACGATGGCCTGCTGGTCCTTGATGAACTGCGGGTCGCCGATCTGGTAGAGCTTGCCCGGCTTCTGCGTCTCGAAGTTGATCTTTGCGATCGCCGGAGTCTGCTTCAGGACGCTCTCGTAGATCTTGGTGACCTCGGCCTCGTGGTTCGGGTACCAGACGCTGTAGAACGTGCTGAACCGGCCGAAGAAGTCCTTCGCCGCCGCCAGCTTGGCCTGTTCCGTCAGCACGTCCGGACGGGTGATGAAGCCGGCACCGCCGCGAATCCCGAGGCTTTCGTTGTCGATGAGCAGTTTGGCCTGGCCCGAGTCGACGACCTTGGCAACCGAGGTGTAACCGGACACGACCGCGTCCACCTGCCCGGCGACGAACGCGGCCGCCGCCGACTGGTTGTCGGGCAGCCGTACCGGCTTGATGTCGTTCAGGGTCAAACCGGCCTGAGCCAGGATCTTCACGTAGCCGGCGTAGATGTTGCCGCCGAAGTTGTAGGCGATCGAGTGGCCCCTGAGGTCCTGGATGCTGTTGATGTTCGCCGACGTCCTGACGTAGAGCGCCGGGGACGGGTGCGGGTTTCCCGGCGCGCTGTAACCCGCGATGGTGTAGATCTTCGGCTCGCTCTTGGACAGGTCGGTGTCGGCGTTCGCGGCCTCGAACGCAGCGGTGTTCTCGCCGACCAGGCCGAAGTCGGTCGCCTTCGAGTACAGCGCCGAGATCTGCGCGGCGGGGCCCGAGATGACCGGGGTGTCGAGCTTGTACGGCAGATTGTTGAACAGGCCCGACGCCTTGAGTAGCGCCGGGTAGTCGGCGGTCTGGAAGCCGAAGGTCAAGGTGACGTTCGACTGGTCACCGGAATGACCAGTCGACCCGTTCTCGGTGGACCCGGAGGAGCTGCTGCAGGCCGCAAGGGTCGCGCCGAGCACGACGACGGAGGTGAGCGCGGCGAGCCGGCGACCGGCGCGGGCCGTGAAACGGGCAGGGACGGACACGAGATTTCTCCTTGCAGGGATTGGGCGGTGGATCGGGGCGGAACGTTCGAGGTCGGTCAGGAACCGATCTCGGCCAGAGCCGCCGCGCGCGCCGCGCGTCCGACGCCGAGCTTGTCGAGCAGTTGCTGGCGCAGGTCCTGGAACCGCGGGTCACTCCGGCGGCGGGGCTCGTCAATGTCAACGGTGACGTCGACGCCGATGGAGCCGTCGGAGAGGATCAGGATCCGGTCGGCCAGCAGGATTGCCTCGTCGACGTCGTGGGTGACGAGGAGTACTGCCGGCCTGTGTCGCTTGACGAGCTCACCCACCAGGTCATGCATCCGGATGCGGGTCAGCGCGTCGAGTGCGGCGAAGGGCTCGTCGAGCAGCAGCAGTCCAGGTTCGGTGGCGAGCGCCCGAGCCAGCGCGACCCGCTGGGCCTCGCCGCCGGACAGCGTCACCGGCCACGCGTCGGCGTGCGTGGCGAGGCCGACCTCGGCGAGCGCCGCTATCGCGCGACCGCGCTCATGCCGCGCTCGACGGCTGCCCAGCACGACGTTGCGCCAGACCCGCCGGGCCGGAACGAGCCGTGGTTCCTGGAACACCACCGACCGGGCCTTGGGCGCCAGTACCTGACCACCGTCCGCGGCGTCCAAGCCGGCCAGGATGCGCAGCAGGGTGGTCTTGCCGGCTCCGGACGGGCCCAGCAGCGCGATGAAGTCACCTTGGCGCAACCGCAGATCGACGCCGTCCAGCACTGCTCGGTCACCGAACACCCGCCGGACACCGCGCACATCGACGATGTATTCCTCGGCCGCAGAGAGGACCTGGGGCGGTCCGGCCGTCGTGTCGAGGGGTTCAGCCGATGGTGACACGGGGTCTCCAGGGGAGTGCGAAGTGTTCGACGAGCCGCATCACGATGTCGACGACGATGCCGAGCAGCGCGTAGATCAGGATCCCGGCGATGACGATGTCGGGGCGTTGGTTCTGGTTGGCGTTGTTGAGCAGGTAGCCGATGCCCGCGCGGGCGTTGATCTGCTCGGCCAGGACGAGGGCGAGCAGAGCCACGCCGGAGGCGTAGCGCAAACCGGTGAGGGCGGCGGGCAGCGCGGTCGGCAGGATCACCTGAGTGGCCAGGCGCCAGCCGCGTAGCCCGAAGATCTGGCCTGCCTCGACGAGCTTCTTGTCGATGCCGCGAACCCCGTGGTAGGTGTTCAGGTAGACGGGGAAGACGGTCGCCGCGGCGATGAGGATCAGCTTCGGCTTCTCGCCGATGCCGAACCAGGTGATGAACAGCGGCACCACCGCGATGAAGGGGATGGTGCGCAGCATCTGCAGCGGCGCGTCGAAGATCTCCTCGCCGAGCTTCCAGAGCCCGGCGAACAGGCCCAGGCCGAGGCCGATCGCGACGCCGAAGAACAGGCCGATGCCGGCACGTCGCAGTGACACCGGCAGCGCTGCCTGAAGGTCACCGGCCGTCCAGAGTTCCTTGTAGGCCTCGAGTATCTTGCTCGGCGGTGGCAGGGTGAACTCGTCCACCCAACCGACCGCCGAGGCCAGCTGCCACAACCCGACGAGCAGCACCGGGATCGCGAACCGCAGGACGCGTCCCCGCCAGGTTCGTAGGGCGGCGCGAGCCGGGCTGCGCCTGCCTCGCGCCGTCAGATCCTCGACGACGGTCCGGGTTACCGGCTGCGCAGCGACCTCGACCGAGCCTCCGGCGGCCGATACCTCGAGTTCGGTCGTGGTCATGCGGCCGCTCCGGGCGAGGAGAACCTCTTGAACGGGACGGTGTCGTCGACGTCGAGCTCGGCCACCAGGCCGAGCTCCCACGCCAGGTAGTGGCGAAAGGCGGCCTTGCGCCGTTCCGGGTCGGTCTCGCGCCAGCCCGAAGAGACGGCGTCGTCGGCGTCGTGCAGCCAGCTCTGGTTGTCGGACTCCAGCGGCAGGCCGGCCTCGCGCCAGGCGGCGGTGCCGCCGGCTAGGGCCCGCACCGGACGCGACGTCACGCCGGACAGGTCCCGGGCCGCGTAGCGTGCCAGCAATCCGTCGTCGCTGGTGAGCACGATCGTTCCGTCCCCCGGGATCGAGTCGGCGGACCCGGCCAGATGCGACCGGATCGCGAAGGCGGCACCGGGGATGTGCGCCTGCTTGTATTCGAAGCTCGGCTGTAGGTCCAGGACCGTGATCGAGTCGGCGTCGTTGAGAAGCGTCTGCAACGCGGCGGGGGTGATCGACTCGACGGCGTCGGGCTCGTCGAGGGCGACTCGTGCGACCGCGCCGGTCTCGAGCTGCTCCCCGGCGAAGGCATCGGTCAGGACGTACACCTCGCCCCAGCCGACCTGCTCGATCCAGGACGCCGCGACAGTGGCGCGCACCCCGTCGTTGTCGACCAGCACGATCCGGCCGTTGTGGGTGGCGATGTACCGGAACACCCAGGGCGCGACGTCCCAGCTCGGTGCCGACACCGTCTCGGCGAGGTGTCCCGCCTCGAACTCCTCCGGGGGACGGACGTCCAGGACGTACAGGGATCGGTGGTCGGTCTCGGAGCGGAACCGCGCGAGCGTGGCCTTGTCGATCGACCGGATGCCGAACCGGTCTCGGATACGCCCGGCCGCGGCGTGCGCGTCGTCGAGGGCGGCACCGCTCGGCAGCAGCGCGGCCGAATGCTTGCCGTGCTCGAGCTCGTGCCCCTCGAGCACCCACGACTGGGTGCCGCCTTCGAGAGCGACCACCCTGTTCGGCAGTCCAGCGTTGATGAGGACCTGCGCGCCGAGAATGCTGCGGGTGCGTCCGGCGCAGTGGACCACAACCAGGGAGTCGGGTGATGTCACGACCCCAGCCGCACGGTAGACCAGCTCGGCGCCCGGGATCGAGGTCCCGCCCGGCAGGCTGTGATTCCCGAATTCGCCGATCGGACGGCTGTCGAGCAGGACCACGTCGTCACCGGCGGCGACCTTGGCGAGGTAGTCCGGGACGCTGATGTGCGGGGTGTCGTACACCGCCTCGATCCATTCGCCGAACGCCTGGCCGATCACATGGTCGCCACCGAACTGCACCTTGAAGCCCGCGTCGGCCCAAGCGCGAAGGCCCCCATCGAGGATTTTGACGTCCGTGTAGCCGAGCTCGGAGAGCCGCGCTGCGGCGCGCTCGGCAAGGTCGTCGTTCTCCCCGCCGTCGTAAACGATCACAGGGGTGCTCCGCCGCGGTACGAGCCCGTCGATCCGCAGCTCGAGGGAGCTGAGCGGCACAGCCACCCCGAGCAGGATCGAACCCTTCTCGGCCGTCACCCGCGCTTCGCGGACGTCGAGGAGCGCGAACTCCGCGGAGCTGGCGAGCAGGGTGTGCAGGTCGGTCGCGCCGATTGTGGACGTGGCGAGGGTGGTCATGGAAACCCTTTGGGTGTAGTCGGGCCGTGGTCAGTAGTAGATGAATCCGGGGATGCCGCCGCCGGCAACGATCCCGTCGCCGGTGATGGCGACGCTGCGGGGCGAGGCGAGGAAGGCCACGACCCATGCGACCTCTTCGGGTTCGACGACGCGGCCGATGACGTTGTTGATGTGTGCGTTGCGGGTCGCTTCGTTGATGACCGTCCGGTTCTGCAGTTCCTCGTAGCGCTCGGTGCGGGTCGCACCCGGGTGCACGACGGTGACATTGATGCCGTACTTGCCGACCTCGTCGGCGACGTTCTTCGTCAACGCGGTGACGCTGGCATTGCGGACGGAGCCGATGACCGAGACGGTCTGGCGAGAGCCGGTGCCGCTGATGTTGATGATGCGGCCCCACTTGTT
This sequence comes from Frankia tisae, assembly GCF_025403405.1. Taxonomy (GTDB): domain Bacteria; phylum Actinomycetota; class Actinomycetes; order Frankiales; family Frankiaceae; genus Frankia; species Frankia tisai. Next base: position 10,632 of record NZ_JANEZT010000039.1, on the reverse strand, counting down.
CTCGATCATCAGCGGGACAACGGCGCGAATCGTGCGCAAATAGCCAATAACCTTGACGTTGATCTGCCGCTGGAACCACTCGTCGGTGGCATCGGTGTAGCTCGGCCCGAGCTGTGCGGGCTGCTCGGCCGCGTTGTTGACGAGGATGTCAACGCCGCCGAGTTCGCGGCGGACGGTCTCGACGAGGGCCCTGACCGAGTCGTCGTCCCCAGTGTCGGCAGTGACCGCGAGGACATTCGCACCGCCCTCGTCGTTGATGCGCTTGACGGCGTCGTCGAGAACGCTGGAACGTCGGGAGGTAATGGCGACCGAGGCGCCTTGCCGGGCCAGTTCGAGGGCGATGGAATAGCCGATGCCGGTACCGCCGCCCGTGACGATAGCGCGCTTACCATCGAGCTGGTAGCCCATGTGGGAGTCCTTTCGTGGGTAGGGAAATATGTCCGACGACAGGTCGGCTACGGACATGCCGCAGAGGTGCGAGGTGGCGGCGGGGCCGGCCAGGAGAAGGCCGTCCGGCTTCACTGATCGAGGACACGAACCGGCCCTAAGACATGGCGCGGCCGAGCCGCGGCGGACCGCCGCTGACGGTGAGTAGGGGGGCTGCGCTACAGCATCAACAGGCGCCGGCGATGACTCGCATGAGGTCGACCTTGCGTCGCGCGGTCAACCTGAAGGAGCGCAGCATACTTTTCACTATACCTATAGTTTGTCTCTATGCCTATATTTGGAGAGTATTTTAGAATCTATATGTAGAAAGTTTTTTCGAAGATCAATACGATGTGCGTCGTACACGGAGACGGTCCGGGGTGGGTGGCCTTGCCACCGGCCGTGGCGCCCTCGACGCGCTCCGCCTCGGCCGGGGGCCCCGGCGCCGTCACGGCGCTTCGGCCGGAGACGCGGCGGGACCGACGGGAACGGAGCCGCGCAGCTGGACGCGATGCACGATGCGTGTCTCGGCAAGGTCGAAGTCGGAGACCCGACGGTGCCAGATCGCGCGGTTGTCCCAGAACGCCACGTCACCTTCGCTCCACCGGTACTGGATCACGTTCTCCGGCTGCAGGGCGTGGTCGTAGAGCAGGTCCAGCAGCGCGCTGCTCTCCAGCGGCGAGAGGCCCTTGATGTGGCGGGTCATCTGAGGGTTGACGAACAGGCCCTTCCGGCCGGTCTCGGGGTGGACGGCCACGACCGGGTGCTCGACCGTGCTGCCATCCACTGGCTGGCCCTCCCACGACCCGATGGCGCTGATATGCCCGCGCCGGCCGGCGTAGGCACCGACGTCGTGAACTGCGACGAGCCCGTCGAGCAGGTTTTGGATCGGCCGGCTCAGCGAGTCGTAGGCCGCCTGGGCCGACGCGAACGCCGTCGTGCCGCCGATCGAGGGCAGCTTCACGACGTTGAAAACCGAGCCAGCGGGCGGGGTCGCCTGGAAGGTGATGTCGGCGTGCCAGCCGTGGTGGCGGTTGCCCTTGCCGAAGTCCTCCGGGTGCCGACGGCTGTCGAACTCGACGACCTTGCGGTGCTTGTCGTCGAGGGGGGACAAGATTGCGCTCGGCGCGGTCAACTCGCCGAACCGCTCGGCGAACGCCGTCTGCTCGTCCGGGCCGATGTGCTGGCCGGGGAAGAAGACGACCTGGTAGCCGAGCCAAGCGCGCCGGATTGCCGCGACCTCGTCGGCCTCCAGCGGCCGGCTGATGTCGACGCCGGTGATCTCGGCCCCGAAGTGGGCAATGAGCGGACGGATCTCGATCTGGGTGGGAACGACGGTGGTAGCCATCGACGCGATCCTCGCCTTCGGTCTCGCCGGTTAGGGGAAGGTCCTGAACGGAACGGTGTCGTCCTTAGCCTTTTCTGGGCATCGCGAATCGCACACGGGAACCTGTGGTCGCCGCGTGGGTACGGAAGAATGAGAAGGCGGGGCATGGCGGAACCGCGCCTATGACGGATACGGCCGCGCAGAGACACGAACGGGCGTCCCGATGAGGGGGAACCGGTGTCGAAATACCTGGGCGCATAGCGCCTCGCGCCCGGCTGGCGGCCGAGAGCCTTCACCGTGGAATCAACTGGCCGAAACGGACGCGCTCCGGCGCCGTCGACTCACGTCACTAGAGTGGACAGACCGCGGCACTGTTACGCATGAGATCGACCGCGCGCCGTTGGGTCAAGAGCCACCCACGGTCGGACGGCCGCGGCGCTTTGACGTGGGCGCGGCGTTGGTCGCTCCGCGCGAAGCGGCGGTCGACGGTCACAGTGGCCTCCTTGAGCAGTGGCCACGCTACCCGGTACGCGAACCCTGGTAAAGGGTTATTTCCCGCGATGCGGCAAACACCACTGATCCGGTGGACTTAGCATGCCTCGTCCGGCTGGGCGACGGCGCCGGCGGCGTCGCGCAGGAGCGCACGGGGCAGGCTGAGCGCACCCGCGGCGGCCGCGAGTTCTAGGCCCAGCTTCGGCACCGCCTCGGGGGGGAGCGACTCGGTGGTGCCGACGACCCCCAGCGAGGCCACCACCTGCCCGTCGTCGCCGCGGACCGGCACGGCGACGCCACGCTGGTCCGGTCGGTGCTCGAGGGCCTCCGCCGCGTACCCCCGGGACCGGGTAAGGTCGAGGTCCTCCGCGAGGTTCCCGGCCGAAGTGATCGTCGATGGGGTGAACCGCGGCAAGGAGTCGAGTGCGTCTCCCGTGCCGTAGTCCGCCTGGCCGACGTCGGGCACGGCGTAGGCGAGGAGCACCTTGCCCAACGCCGTCGCGTGCAGCGGAAGGCGGGGTAGCTCGCGCGCGTCGGGCACGGCGGAGCCGTCCGCCCCGACGCGCAGCACCGTTTCCACCGCGCCACCGACGCGCACCACGAGAGACACCGGCAGCAGCGTCCGCACGGCGAGGCTCTCCATCACCTCCCGCGTGCTCGCGACGTCGCCGCTGTCCAGGACGGATCGGGCGAGGCGGAGCAGGGAGGGACCCGGCAGGTAGCGCTCCGAACGCGGGTCGTGCCACAGCAGACCGGCCTGGGCGAGCGTGCGGAGCAACCGGTGCGCGGTGCTGGTCGTCAGGCCCGTGGCGGCGGCGAGTTCGGTGAGCGTTTTGTCCTGACGGCTGTCGGCGAAGCAGTTCAGCAGGCTCGCCGCCCGTCGGACGGACTGGACTGTGTTCGGGTCGGTTCTCGCCACCCGCCCAGTATCGAGATCCGCGGCGACCGTCACCGAAGGTCGTCTGCTGGTCCGGTGGATTGCACGTCGTACACGCTCACTCGGTGAAGGATGCGCGGCCCGGAGGTGTCGACGACGCGCATCAGAAGCACGCGCATGTCGGCCAGTACGACCGTGCCCGGCTGCGCCGTGTACGACGCCTCGTGCTCCGGCCGGGTCAGGTGGTTGATGAGGCGGCTCAGTAGGCGGCGGCCCTCTGCCGGCGGCACCCCGACGAGGGACTGGGTGCTCCAGGGGTCGATGAACAGGCCCAGCCGGCCCGTTTCCGGATGCACACGCACGACCGGATGCTCCACCGGGTCGAGGCGGGTGATTTCGCGCCCGTTCCAGCAGCCTGGGCCGAACGCGCGCACGTACTCGTCCAGGACCGGCGAATGGTGCACGGCGCGCAGCGGGCGTATCCGAGCCTTGAGATCGCCGTCGAGGCTGTCGTAGGCCGACTCGGTCGACAGCCACTGCAGCCGGGTGCCGCCGGGAGGAGCGACCCGCAGGTAGAGCACAGAGACCGCGGCAGGCTCAGGCATGTAGGGCATGACGCTGTGCCAGGCGTCCAGAGCGCCGTCCCACCGTCGGTTGTCGAAGACCTTGATCTGGGGGTACATGCGGTTGAGTCCAGGGATCACCGCGCTCGACGGGGTGACCCGGCCGAACCGGGCGGCCAGCGCCACGTGCTGGTCGGGGTCGAGGATCTGGTCGGGCAGCGCGACCACACCGTTGCGCAGCATGAGGTCGCGCAGCGCCGGGCCGCTCGGGCCGGTGGCCGCGGAGAGATCTCCCCCGCGCACCTCGACGCCGAACCCGGCCAGCAGCCGGGTCACCGACGGCAGATGCTCAAGCGTCGCGACGTCGTCTCGACGAGTAGAGTCGACCATAGCCCTATCTTCACATAATCGATCGAGATATATCCCATCTTGAGCCATCGCCGGGGCGCCGGGCTTGGCCGGGCGGGTGATGACTGTGCTCATGACGCGAGCTACGTCAGCAGTGCGGCTGGCTCGCGCAGGGGCAGGGGCGGCAGGACGACGCTGCGCGGCAACCTGGGACTACCACCGCTGCCGTCGGTAACCCGCTGACCGCAACCCGTCATTCATCGAAATCTGGCGGATCCAGGTCATGGTCCGCGTAGCGAAAGCTGGTTGCATGTCCGGCTCCGGCTTCGTAGAAACTAAGGCATGCTAACGGTCGCGGTCTGGCGTCTGCTTAATCCCACGCCGTTGGTAGCACGGTGAGCGGCCGGTACCGAGGAACCCTGCGGATGCTGGGCCCGCTGCTGGGCCGGAACGTGCGTGACATCCGGATCGGCATCGCCCTGGCGGTCCTCGGCCAGGCCACGCTGGCGATGCTCCCACTGATCCAGCAGGTGATCATCGACGACACGATCCTGACCAGGCATCGTTCGCTGGCCACCTGGATCGCGATCCTCGTCGCCGCGGGGCTGGTCAGCTTCGTCCTGCAATACCTGCGTCGGTCGATCGGCGGCAAGGCGGCGACGCGCAGCCAACGCGACCTCCAGTTGCGCGTCCACCATCACCTGCAGTACCTCGACGCCTCCGCGCGGGCCGCCTTCCGCACCGGCGACATCATGTCCCGGGCGACCTCGGACCTGACGCTGATCCAGATGTTCCTGCAGCAACTGGGCATCGCGTACGGGAACCTGACCCTCCTGGTCGTCGCGCTCGGCGTGATGCTGTGGCTGTCACCGGTGCTGACCCTGGTCATGGCGGTCTCGGTGCCGACGTTCGTGGTGGTCGCGACCCGGTTCCGCGCCCGGACCTTCCCGGCCACCTGGACGGACCAGCTCTACAAGGGCTCGGTGGCCGGCGTCGTCGAAGAGGCCGTCACCGGCGTGCGGATCGTCAAGGCGTTCGGCCAGGAGGCGCAGGAGCAGGAGGCGCTGAGCGCCGAGGCGCGCACGTTGTTCCAGTCGCGACTTCGCGCGGCGCGGATCACCTCGGTATTCACCGCCTCGCTGGACGCCTTCCCCGGGCTGACCCAGCTCGCCGTGCTCGCGCTGGGCGGGTGGCTGGTCATGCGGGGGGAGGTGACCCTCGGAGTCCTGCTCGCGTTCTCCAGCTACGTCCTCCAGCTCGTCACGCCGGTCCGTTTCCTGTCCAGCATCCTCACCACGAGCCAGCAGGCTCGGGCCGGCGCAGCCCGCCTCGTCGAACTCCTGTCGGCCGAGTCGCGGGTGCGGGAACGCCCGGACGCCGTGCCCCTCGCGCGGCCGGCCGGGCGGCTCGAGTTCGACCACGTCGATTTCGCCTACCCCGGCGGCGAGCCGGTACTACGCGACATCACCCTGCGCATCGAGCCGGGGGAGCGGATCGCGATCGTCGGCGCCTCCGGTTCGGGCAAGTCGACGCTGGCGCTGTTGCTCGCCCGGTTCTACGACCCCACCTCCGGAACAGTGCGCGTCGACGAGCGGGACGTCCGCGACTACACGCTCGCCTCGTTGCGCGCGGCCGTGGGGATCGTGTTCGAGGAGGGCTTCCTCTTCTCCGCGACGATCCGGGACAACATCGCCTTCGCTCGTCCCGCCGCCTCCGACGACGACGTCGAGCACGCCGCCGTCGCCGCCCACGCCCATGGCTTCATCTCCAGCCTCCCCGACGGCTACGCAACCGTGGTCGGCGAACGGGGCTACACCCTCTCCGGCGGGCAGCGGCAGCGCATCGCGCTCGCGCGGGTGGCCCTGGCCAATCCGCGTGTGCTCGTGCTGGACGACTCGGCCTCGGCGATCGACACCCGCACCGAGCATGCGATCCACCGTTCCTTCGAGGAGGTGCTCGCCCAGCGGACGACCGTCCTGATCGCCAAGCGGTACTCCACCCTGCAGCTCGCCGACCGGGTCATCGTGCTGGACGGTGGCCACATTGTCGACCAGGGCACGACCGAGGAGCTGCTGGCCCGGTCGGAGCTGTTCCGTGAACTGCTGGCCGGCCCCGAGACCGAGCTCACCGAGCTCACTGGCGCTCAGGTGCCCGCGTTGGACCCCACGGCTTGGCCGCGGGACGTGTCGCGGCTAGGCGCCGCCAAGGTCAGCACCTATGCCGGCGACGCGGCGGCCCGATCCTCGGTCGGGGGTGGCGGGCACCCCGGCGACACCGCGCGGTTGGCGGGCCTCGCGACCATGTCGCCCGAGCTGTTCGCCGCTGTGGACCGGTTGCCCCCGCTGAGCGGCGAGCCGCACGTCGATCTCGACGCGGCGGCGTCCGCCCGGGAGGACTTCGGCATGCGCGACATCTTCCGGCCGTTCGCCGCACCCCTGGCGTTCGCGGCCCTTCTGACGGTCGTCGACGCCGTGTTGGGACTGACCACTCCGGAGCTGATCCGCTTCGGCATCGACCACGGGGTCCTGCGCGAATCGCGGCGGGTGCTCCTGGCGGTGTGCGGCATCCTTCTTGCGTCGCAGCTGGTCAGCTGGGCGAACCAGCGGCTGATGACCTTCTACACCCAGCGGACCGCGGAAAGGATGTTGTTCGGCCTGCGGGTACGGACGTTCGCGCACCTGCTGCGGCTGTCGCTGAGCTACTACGAGCGACACCAGGCCGGCAAGATCATGACCAGGATGACCTCGGATGTCGAGGCGTTCGCCCAGCTCCTGCAGCAGGGCCTGGTCACCGCGACGGTGAGCCTGATGACCTGCGGCGGCATCGCCGTCGTTCTCGGGCTGTCCGACCCGTCGCTCGCCCTCGCGGTCTCGGTTCTGCTCGTACCCCTGGTGATCTCGACGCTGTGGTTCCGCCGGGTCTCGACACGGACCTACCTGATCGCGCGCGAACGGATCTCGCTGCTGTACGCCGATCTGCAGGAGAGCCTGTCCGGGGTCGACGTCAGCCAGGCGTACAACCAGCAGGCCGCCAACGAGGCACGGTTCCGGTCGCTGGCCGAGTCGTACTGCGAGGCGCGGTCGCGTTCGTTCGAACTGATGGCGCGCTTCTTCCCGTTCCTGCAGCTGCTGAGCACGATCGCGAAGGCCATCGCGCTGTCGGTCGGGGCTCACCGCATCGAGCAGGGGTCGCTCAGCTCGGGCCTACTGATCGCGTTCCTGCTCTACCTGGATCAGTTCTTCACCCCGATCCAGCAGCTGTCGACGGTGTTCGACCAGTGGCTGCAGGCCCGGGTCGGCATGACCCAGTTGCGCGAGTTGCTGCAGACCCCGATCGGCACACCCGAAGCGGTGGACCCCGTCGTGCCCGGGCGGCTGCGCGGCGAGATCCGCCTCGAGCGCGTCAGCTTCAGCTACGAGAGCACCGGCCTGGTCGCCATGGACGACGTGTCGCTGTCCATCCCGGCCGGCCAGGTCGTCGCCCTCGTTGGCACCACCGGGGCGGGCAAGTCCACCCTCGTGAAGCTCGTGGCCCGCTTCTACGATGCCAGCGACGGGACGGTCCGCATCGACGGTGTCGCCCTGCGAGACCTGGATCTGGCCGCCTACCGCCACCAGCTGGGTTTCGTGCCGCAGGAACCCTTTTTGTTCTCGGGGACCATCCGTTCCAACATCGCCTACGGGCGGCCGTCCGCCTCCGACCTCGACGTCGAGCGCGCCGCGCGCGCGGTGGGCGCACACGAGTTCATCGCCGGCCTGCCACACGGCTATCTGACGTCCGTCAGCGAGCAGGGCCGATCACTGTCTGCGGGGCAGCGTCAGCTCCTGAGCCTCGCGCGGGCACTGCTCGTCGATCCGGCGATCCTCCTGCTCGACGAGGCGACGGCCAACCTCGATCTGGCCACCGAGGCGCGGGTGCAGCGGGCCATGGGGCTCGTCGCCGCCGGGCGCACCACCCTGCTCATCGCCCACCGGTTGCAGACCGCACGCGCCTCGCACCGGATCCTCGTCGTCGACAACGGCCTTATCGTCGAGGACGGTACGCACGACACGCTCCTCGCTCGCGGCGGTCGCTACGCGGGCCTCTGGGCGGCGATGGCACAGCGGCCCGCGCCCACGTTGACACCGGACGCCCGGGGGGACTGAGAGCGGGACCCGTGCTCACCGCAAGCGCGCCGGCCTCGAGGGTGTGCGTTCCGCTGCGGCGCCTGCGACCGCGCGATGCAAAGGCCACTGGGCCCACGCCGCCGCCCAGCACACCCTGCACACCGCCACCGGTCAAACCTGAGCCCGAAGCACACGCGTCGAACGAGGACGATCGGCCGCTGATGACCAGAAGTCGCTGGTGGACCTATCTTCGTAGTACTTCCTGTTGCGCGTCACGCACTCCCGCACGGTCTGTGGCTCTTTTCCACCCGCTGTCTTCACCACGTCGTTGGTGCCCGCGAACACCCCGTTGACGTAATCACTCGCGACCGGGCGCAGGTGCTGGCCGGTGTATTCGCCGAAGCCTCGGTTCTGCAACTCCTTCGTGAACTCGTCGAGACTGACGAGCCGATAGGTGACCGGCCTGCCCAGCGCCTGCGTCATCTCCTCCGCGATCTCGTAGTGGTTCAGCTCCTTCGGGCCGAACAGCGGGTAGACCCGTCCGGCGTGCGGCGCGGGGCTCACCGGGATCACGGTGATCACGGTGATCACGCGAGCCTGGTCCTCGGCCGCGATCGGGGCGTGCCGGCTGTCACCGAAGGGCAACGGTAGCGTTCCGTCCGGCGGGTAGAAGGACACCAGCCATGCGGCGAAGAAGGTCGGACGCAGATGGGTGGCCGGAACAGGCGACCAGTCCAGAATGCGCTCGGCCAGCCAGTGCTGGCGTGCGGAGTTCTCCTACACAAGTCTGGCGGGAACGACCTAAAGTGCTGCCGCCTATCGGAGCGGTGTGACCCATCTACGCCACTCCTCCTGCGACTGGAAGCCGGCCGCCCGCCACAGCATGTGGCCGAGCTCGTTGTCCTCGAGCACCATCGCGTCGAGGCGGGTCGCCCCCAGCGAGCGGAGCCGGGCGGCCGCGGCGTCGAGCAGCGCGCGGCCGATGCCCTGACGTCGCATGCCGGGGTGGACGGCCAACCGGTAGAGGTGCGCCCGCCAGCCGTCCCAGCCCGTTATCAGCGAGCCGACGATCCGGCCGCCCTGCCGCGCGACCAGGCAGGCGTCGGGGTCGCGGATGAGCAGGATGCGCACGGCGTCCGCCGTGTCCGCCGGGCGTGACTCGTTCTCCGCCGCGGCCTCCCACAACGCAAGCAGGTCCGCCACGTCGGACAGGGAGGCACTGCCGATGCTGAGGTCATCGGGCCGCGGATGGCCCTTGGTCATGGCTGGCACCACCCAAGTCTCCCGCATTACCCGGTCATCATCCCGGCATCGCGCATCAAAGATCAGCAGGCTCGCCTGGCATGGCCGCCGACCCGGTCCCGGGGACCTTCGCAATGGTCATCCGTGCTCTCGGTGACCTGCTCATCAGCGCTCGCGGTGGCCGCTTCGCGTCGCTGTCGATGGCCGGGATGCTGCGGGAAAGACCATCCTGGCCGACGAAGTCGCCACAGCCTCGCCGTACGGGGCCGCCCCGCCATCCGGGCCAGCGTCGACGCCTTCCACCGGCCGACCGCGGTCCGTCGACGGCGAGGGTCCCCTCCCCTGAGGGCTACTACTTCGACGTCGCAGAGGTCCACCGGCAACTCGGCCTACGCTTGACCTAGCGGGGTCCGGTGTTCCGCGCCCCCACGGCCTTGATCTGCCGGTGGCCGGGGGTAGCGCCAGGCACTCGCTCCGGCCGTGTAACATCGCAGACGTACGCGGGTGAGACACCCCGCGACCACCTGTCCGGGTGGCGGAATGGCAGACGCGCTAGCTTGAGGTGCTAGTGCCCTTTATCGGGCGTGGGGGTTCAAGTCCCCCCTCGGACACGATCCATTACCCCACAGTAGGTTGCGCTGATCTTCATGTCGGCCCTTACTGTGCTGGTCGTGGGTTGGTAGGTCAGTCGCAGGTTGAGTTGGCGGTACAGGTCAGCCTTCTCTGCGGGCTCGGCCTCAGCGAGCGCGCTGGCCATGTCGCCGAGCGTCTCGACCATGGTACTGATCTCCTCGCGGGTCAGTGTTCGTTCCTCTTCCTTCCTGGCCTCGCGGAGTTTCCGTTCTGCGGTGGTCTTCTCTGCTTGGGCTTGGGCGATCCAGCCGGTGACGACCACGGGGTCGGCGCCGGCGTCCAGGGCCGCTCGGTAGCGGGCCAGCTTGGTGTTGCTCTCTTCGATCGCCCGACGGGCCTGAGAGACGGCGAGATCGTCGGATGACGGACTGGCCTGGGCTGCCGCCATGGCCTGCAGGGTGTCGGACAGCTGCGGTGGTGCGAGCGCGCGGGCGATCCACCTGTCGAGCGTGGGCAGGATGATGTCCTCTCGGACGAAGACGTTCGCCGGGCCCTGTCTGTCAGACTCCCGTGAGACATGAGGATCATCGAGACCTCGGTAGCGTAGGGCGAGACGGGATCTTCAGGACCAGTGACGTTGACCATGGCGGACATGGCCTCCTCGAAGCGGGAGGATGG
>NZ_JANEZT010000399.1 GCF_025403405.1 Frankia tisae | reverse complement strand
GCGGGCGCCCTCGCGGGGATGGCTGCCCTCGTGGGCCTGTCCGGGCTCCCGGCCGCGTCGAGCCTCCCGGGAGTGGCCGCCGTCCGCCGGATGTAGACCATCTCTGCGGCGGCCGGTGGTCCGTGCCGGGAACCCCGCCCGTTCGGACTCTGACCCTGCGGACTCTGACCCGGCGGATCCTGCCTGTGGCGAGTGGTCGGCCGCGGCGTCGCCTGCCGCCGATTCCGCGGCCGGGGAGTCACCAGCCGGGGAGCCACCGGTCGAGGAGACGGGTGTCGGGTTGGGCTGCTCGCTTTCGCGGCCGAGGGGTGCCGAGGGCAGGCGCGGCCGGCCTCCGGGTAGCGAGGGGCGGGTGAGCAGGGCCTCGGCGCGCAGGGCGGCGAGCATGACGCGGGGAAGATCGCGGGTGGTCGGGTAGCAGCCGTAGCGGGGCTGCCAGTCCGGGTCGAACTTGGCGTTGAACCGGTAGATCGACTCGATCTGGAACCAGCGGGACGCGGTGAGCAGCAGCCGGCGTGTCAGCCGCAGCGCGGGCGTCGCGCCGAGGCGCTCACCGCGGGCCAGGGTGGCGCGGAAGGCGGCGAAGTTGAGTGACACCCGGGTGACGCCGAGCCGGTGGGCGTCGCGGAGCAGGGCGACGACCATGAACTCGGTCAGCCCGTTCCCGGCGGTCCGGTCGCGGCGCATCGCGTCCAGGGACAGGCCGTCCGAGCCCCAGGGCAGGAAGGTCAGCAGGCCGCGCAGGCGTCCGTCCTGGAATGCCCGCACGACCACGCTGTCGGGATCCTCGGGGGCGCCGACGCGGCCCAGCGCCATGGAGAAGCCGCGTTCGGTGCCGCAGGAACGCCAGGCCGACGCCCGGTCCGCCAGCGCCGCCCGTTCGGCGGGGTCCAGGTCGGCGACCCGGTCGATCCGGGCCGTGTAGCCGGCGCGTTCGACCCGGGCCACGGCCTGCCGCACGCCGCGCATCGCCCGCCCGTCCAGGCTGAACGTCGCGGTCCGCACGACCGCCTCGTCGCCGAGTTCGAGGACCCGCAGGCCGGCCCGCTGGTAGGCGCGTCCGCCGTCGGGGCTGCAGCCGAGGACCGCAGGCACCCAGGCATGGGCGGCGGCGAGGTCGAGGAACGGGCGGATCGCCCCCGGCCAGGCCTCCGGGTCGCCGATCGGATCGCCGGCGGCGAGCGCCACCCCGCCGACGACCCGGTAGCTGATCGCGGCCTTGCCCGACGGGGACCACAGCACGCTGCGGTCGCGCCGCAGGGCCACATAGCCCAGGGAGTCCCGGCCGCCGTGGCGGGTCAGCAGCGCCCGCAGCCGGGTGCCGTCGGCCGCCGTCAGCGCGGCGATCGGGGTGGCCGGCCGTAACGCCAGGTAGCCGGGGACGCCGACGGTGAGCGCGCCGAGGGCCAGTAGGACCGCGCCGACGAGGTCGCCGTCGCCGTCGCGGCCGAACCGGACCGGTCCGGTGATCCCCGCGAGGCCCGCCAGCACGTGCTCGACGTGCGCGCCGAGGTCGCCGCTGCCGTGGCGGAAGTGGATGAGGGCGAGCCCGACGGTCAGGTCCGCGGCGGCCAGTGCGGTGAGGGCGCCCAGCGCCCGCCACCGGGTCCGTGGATCGCCGGCGGCGGGGAAACGGCGCCGGGCGGCGATCAGGACGGCGAACGGGACGAGGTCGATCGCAGCGGGGACGACGGCGAGCCCCCGGGCGAGGTCCAGCAGCACGGCCGCACCGGACAGGGCCAGCGCCGCCCGCCAGGCCCGCCGCTTGCGCCGGCGCAGCCCGTGGGCCAGCCCGATGAGCAGCAGGCCGGCGCCCACGCTGGTCCCGGTCGCGGCCTGCGTCACCATCCCGGGGATCAACCGGCCGAGCCAGGTCCACCCGGTCGGTCGGTGGCTGATCGCGGTGATGACGTCGATCAGCCCGACGAGGGCGGTGAGGGTCGCGATGAGAGCAGGCACGGGCAGGCGCCCACCGGCGGTGGCGGTGGTTGCGGCGGGTGGCGCCGCCTCATCCTTGCGACGCGTCATCTTGACAGGCACTCCAAAGGCGCGACCGGGGGCAGGGGCGACCGGTCCCGGGCGCCGCGATCTCTCGGACGCCGGGACCGGCGTACGGTACATCCCCCGCGCACCCGCCGGTCGGGTGGTTCGGCATCTCTTGGGTCACGGCGCCGGAACGTCGTCATTGCGGCGGGTCGCGGCCGTGTCCATGGGGTGAACGTTCGCCTTGGCCGGGTCACGTCGCAGTTCGGTGCCACCTGGAGGTGCCGCAGCGCGACGCGACGGGCCTGGGCCTGGGCTTTCGCTCGCCGCCCCGCTCCACCTCGACCACCATCTTGATCACCCCTGGGACGCGGGCGGTCAGGGAAGGAGAACCGTCTTTCCGACGGTGGTGCGATGTTCGGCGGCTCGGTGGGCTTCGGCGGCCTGCACCAGCACCGTGTCCGCGGGCCCGAGGTCGGCGACCTCGACCACCCCGATCGCGGTGGTGCCCTGGCCGGCCAGCGCTGATCCCGTACAGGAGCCGCTCACGTGGCAGTCGCGCGACGTCCGATCTTCGAGAGAGGCGGGCGGGACGGCAGGAGAATGGGAGCGACGGTTCCCGGCTGGCCCACGGACGGAGCGGACGGCCCGTCGTCCTGGTCGGGGCTGGTGAGTAGGAGTTCGGCGGTGACGTAGCCGAGACGCCGGCCATCCCGACCGCGGACGATGACGACCCCGGCGGGATCGCGGGCGAGCGTGCGTCGGACCGCCTCCAGCGGCGCGTCCGGAGACACGAAGTCCGCCGGATGAATCAGCCCGGTGATCCGCTCGATGGACGGGGAGCCCTGGGCGGCGGCGAGCCGCTGCGCCAGATCGGCCAGGCGGATGACGCCGACGAGATGGGACCCCGCCTCCACCGCCGACACCTGGGCCCCGGCGGCGAACATCCGTTCCAGCGCCTCGTGGATGGTCGTGCCGGCGGAGATCACCGGCACCGGGATGTCGTTGCGCATGACGTCGACGACCGTCCTGGTGGCAGGCCGCCTGGTTATCCCGACAGGTCGGACCTGCCGATCGCACGACTGGAGCTCGTGGGCCGGTGGCACCAGGACAAAGCGCGCGTTGCGCGCACGATTCTGAATCAGAGAATATCCCTGGAGGCCCAAAGGCGTTGCCGGCTCCATTCCCATAGAGGGCCCGGCGGCCGCGGAAGGTTGGGTCTGCGCTGCAGCGCCGGCGCTTTCACCTCGCAGCGCCGCGGTGTTCGGAGCCGAGGTCCCGCGGGGGTGCGGTCGCGCGCAGCTCTTTCACACCTGTCGAGTTGCCCACGCCGGCGTCCAGATCCCGGTGTCGCGCCGCCTGGACCGGATCGAAGCGAGGTGGTGGTGGAGCGTGGCGAGCGCCGGGTGGGAGTTGTCGCGATGCCAGATCAGGGAATGCGGGTAGACCGGTGTCGGGTCGTACAACGGGATGCGGCGCAGATCGTAATGGGTGGCCGGTCGGACCGGTGAGGAGCTGGTGGGGATCGTCGACGACCCGTACTGCCTCGATGACATCGATGCGTGGTGCGGGTGAACAGTCGCACGCCGAAATCTTCTTCCAGCTTGGCGATGCGCTGGGCGATCGCCATCTCGGCGGCGATGTGCTGGAACTGACCGGTGTCCGAGACGGAGACGAACGTTCGCACAGACTCAAGATCCATGCCGCCCGACGTTACCGTGAGGTCTGCAGCTTCAACCTGATGGTGCGAGAACCTCGGAACGAAGGACTAGCTCTCAATATTCCGCAGCGATTCCAGCGTTGCCGTGCAGGCGCGAGCGGCCTCGGCCCCCTTCTTCACGAAATGATCGTGGAAGAACTGCTCATGCTCGACGGAATCGTGGAAATTGTGCGGAGTCAGGACCACCGAGAAGACTGGAACATTCAAGTCGAGCTGGGCACGCATCAGGCCGTCGATGACCGCCGAAGAGACGAATTCATGCCGGTAGATGCCACCGTTTACAATCAGTCCCGCGGCCACAATGGCTTCATAGCGCCCCGTCCGGGCCAGTCGAGCGACATGCAACGGCAGCTCGAATGCACCGGCGACCTGGAAAAAATCAAGGCGAGACTCGTCATGTCCCAACTTCACTATCTCCGCCGTGAATCCAAGACGGGCTTGGTCCACGATGTCGTGATGCCACATAGACTGGATAAGGGCGATTTTTTGCTGTTCGGCGACGCTCATGCGGGAAGTTTACGACACCGGCACCGACACCGTACGGAGCCAGGTCAGGGTCGACTGGAGTCGCCGCACAACCCGGAGTTGTGGCTCGCCGGCGCGGCGGTTGTTTGCTTCGCACTTCTCCTGCCCACTTGGATCCTTCTGGTCAACGAGATGTTGTCCGGAGGCGTCGGGAAGGGCTGGGGCGGATGGTGGTCGCGGGACGGTCTGCGGGATGGCGCTTCGGGTGGCTCTGGGCCGCGTACGCGGCCAGCTCCCTCGGCACGTGGCTGGCGTTCGACGCGTTCCCCCTGATCGCGATCCTCGTGCTGCACGCCGGGCCGACCGAGGTGGCGGTGCTCGCGGCGGCGGGGCTGGCGGCGGGGGCGCTGGTGGCGGTGCCGCTCGGACCGTGGGTCGAGTTCCGCCGCAAGCGGCCGGTGATGGTGGCGATGGACCTGACCCGGTTCGTCGCGGTGCTGAGCGTCCCCGCCGCGTTCGCGTTCGGCTGGCTCACCTTCGCCCAGCTCCTCGTGGTGTCGGTGACGGTCGCCGCGGCCGACATCGCCTTCACGGCTGCCAGTGGCGCCTACGTGAAAGCGCTCCTGCGGGGCGAGGACCTGCTCGCCGCGAATGGCCGGCTCGAATCGACGACCTGGACCGCCACCATCGTCGGGCCGCCACTCGGCGGGGCCGCGATCGGGCTGTTCGGACCGGTGACGACCGTGCTGGCCGACGCGGTCAGTTACCTGCTCTCGGCAGCGGGGATCCGCGCGATCGGCGGAAGCGAGCCACGCCCCGCGTTGGCCGACGTACCGAGGACACGTGTTCGCGACCTCGCCGAGGGCTGGCGGTACATCCTGAGCCACCCGGCGCTGCGGTCGCTGTTCGTCAACACGATCCTGGTCAACGGACTGATCATGGCGACGTCTCCGCTGGTCGCAGTCCTCATGCTCGGCCGCCTCGGCTTCGAGCCGTGGCAGTACGGCCTGGCGTTCGGGGTGCCCTGCGTGGGTGGGCTCGTCGGCTCCCGCCTGGCCCGGCCCCTCGTCGCACGTCACGGAGCACATCGGGTCCTGCTCGTCGCCGGCGCACTGCGGGCGTGCTGGTCGCTCGGGTTGGCCTTCATCCGGCCCGGCACGGTCGGGATCGTGCTCGTCATCGCCGTCCAACTCGGCCTGGTCGCCTGCATGGGCGTGTTCAACCCCGTGTTCGCCACCTACCGGCTCGAGCACACCGATGCCGAGCGGGTCGCCCGGACGCTGTCGGCCTGGTCGGTCACCAGCAAAGTCAGCATCGCCACCCTGACGGCACTCTGGGGCCTGCTGGCAGGCATCACCGGCCTGCGGATCGCGATCGCGGCCGCTGGTCTGCTCATCCTGTCCACGCCCCTGGCGCTGCCGCGACGCGACCTCGCCGCGCAACCCAGGCCCGGACTGGTTGGCCCGTTTCTCCCGGAGACCGACAGTGGCGGAAGGTTCAGTCCGCCGCCGCGGCGCGGGCGCGTTCGATCTCGTTGATGTGGGTCTCGGTCCAGCGACGCAGGGCGGTGATCGGCTCGGCGAGGCTGCGGCCGAGGGGGGTCAGGGC
>NZ_JANEZT010000398.1 GCF_025403405.1 Frankia tisae | reverse complement strand
GTCATCGGAGGCACGGCGTCAGAAGATGCCAGGTGAGCCAGGGGGAGCGCTGCCGTTCCGCACGGCGGGGCTGTCTGCAGCACCCGTGCGTGAATTTTTGGCATTCATCCCATCGTACAGGTAGCTTCCCAGTCGTTCGGAGTGATTTCCGCAGGACTTGTGGGCGGGCGATGGCCGCGCCGGCCCGATCAGCTCAGCCGCCGGATGTGCGCGGTCATCGGTAGTCCGTCCCGCGGGCGCAGCGTGACCAGCGGCTGCGGAACGACGTCGATGCCGGGCACAGGGCGCAACGACCAGCGCCGGGCGATCGCGGCGAGCGCCAGCGCGCCCTCGGCGAGCGCGAACGTGTTGCCGATGCACTGGCGGGGACCGCCCCCGAAGGGGAAGTAGGCGAACCGCGGGCGGTCGGGCACCGCCTCGGCGCTGGTGCCGGCGCTGGTGCCGGCGCTGGTGCCGGCGTCGGCCGCATCCGTGCCGGAGCGCAGCCAGCGGGTGGGATCGAACCGGTCCGGATCCGGCCACCAGCGCTCGTCGCGATGCACCACCCACTGGCTGAACAGCAGCGTGGAGCCGGCCGGCAGCAGATGCCCGCCGACTTCGCGGTCCTCGGCGAGGTGGCGCCCCATCGCCCAGACGGGGGGGTAGAGCCGCAGGGATTCGTTCAGCACGGCCTGGGTGTACGTCAGCCGGGGAAGATCGTCGATCGTCGGGGGTCGCTCGCCCAGCACCGTGTCGAGCTCGGCGTGCAGCTCCCGTTCGGCCTGCGGGTTGGCGCCGAGGAGATGGAACGTCCATGACAGCGCGTTCGCCGTGGTCTCGTGGCCGGCGAGCAGCAGCGTCAGCGCCTCGTCGCGGACCTGGGTGTCGTCCATCCGCACGCCGGTTTCGGCATCCTGGGTGGACAGCAGCAGGCAGAGCAGGTCGTCGCCGGTGGCGCCGGCCGCCCGCCGCCGGGCGATCAGGCCGTAGACCATGCGATCCAGGGCGTCGCGGGAAGCCCGCCGGCGGCGAGCGGCGGGCAGCGGCAACCGCTCGGCGGCGCCGAAGCCCGGCAGCGCGAGGCGGCCGGCGACCGGCATGTTCTCGTTCAGCGCGGTGCGGACGACCTCGATCAGGGTGTCGTCGAGCGCAACGTCGAACAGGGTCCGTGCGACGATCTCCAACGTCATCTCGGTCATCTCGGTGTGGACGTCGAGGCGCTGGCCGTCGTGCCAGGATCGGGCGGTGGAGTCCGCGATCGCGCTGAACGCGGCGCCGTAGCCGGCGATCCGTCGACGGTGGAACAGCGGCTGCATGAGCCGCCGGTTCGTGCGGTGCGCCGGTCCGGAGCTGGTCAGCAGCCCCCGGCCGAGCAGGAGCGACAGCGGCTGGACGACCTTCACGCGCCCGCCGCGGCCGCGCCGCGCCGCCCCCTTGCCGTAGGAATGGTGGCCGCCGACCAGCGCGTCGGCGATCGCCTCCGGGTCGCTGACCAGGTAGGCCGACACGGGCCAGGTGGCGAGGTGCACCACCGGGCCGTACTCGCGGCGCAGGTCGAGGAACCGGGTGAGGGGGTCGGCCCGCAGCCGGCGCAGGGCAGCCACCGCGCTGCCGGCCGGTCCGGGCACCACCGCCGCCGGGCGTGGTGCCATCCGCGGACCCGGGTGTTCAGCTGACGTGATCAATTCGCTCCTCCTCGGACGGCCTGACCCTCGCCAGGGTGGGCCGCCGGGATGCGAGACAGATGTGAGCGGGACGCGGGCCCGGCTCTGGCTGGCGGGCGTCGCTACGGCCGGCGCCGCCTGGGCGCGGCGCGCCGTCCACGGCCGCGACCACCGGTGTCGGTGGGCCGGCTCGGGAGCTCCCGGCGCCCTCGCGGCGTGAGGCCCGGCCGAGCCGGCGGGCTCTTGATCATCGGCGCATCAGCAGCGAGCCGCCCAGCAGGTAGGCGCCGACCATCTCGAAGTTCGCCGGCGACAGGGTGATGTGCGCGGCCGCGCTGTGAACGTCGCGCAGGCAGCGGTCGAGCCGTCCGCCCGAGCGCAGCGCGCGGGTGCCGGCCATGCTGTGCAGGCTGTCCACGGCCTTGACCGTGTTCTCGCCGACGGTGGCGGCGGCCAGCCTGATCAGCGCGGACAGCTCCTCGCCGCCGATCAGGCAGCGCAGGCTGGCGTGGTTGGCGGCGTCCTCCAACAGCAGCTCGGCCGAGCGGACCAGCGCGGCGGCGCGGGCAAGGCCGGCCTGGACGGTGTGGCTGGAGCCCAGGGTCTGCGTCCCGCGGGCCGGCACCGTGCCCACCGCTATGCCCGGGAAGGCGCTCAGCGCGTCCTGGGCGATTCCGAGGGCCGTCGACGCGGTGGTGAACGGCCCGAAGTCGTAATAGGCGATGGGGTAGCCGCGGGAGGGCCGGGCGACCGGTGGGCGACGCAGCAGCCCGCCGTCGACGGTGAACTCCTCGGGCACGAACAGGCCGTCGACGGTGAAACTGACGCTTCCCGACCCGCGCAGGCCCGTGGTGAACCAGTCGTCGTCGAAGCGCACCCTGTCGGCGGGGACGAACAGCATCCGGGTCGGCGCGGTCGCCGCCTGCACCGGGTCGCCCCCCGGGGGATCACCGGCTGGGGGCGCGCTGGCTGGAGGATCGTCCGCCGCGGGGTCGCTTCCCACCCAGTCGGACGCGGCGAGGTCCTCCTCGGCGGTGGGGCTCCCCTCCGTGACCAGGGAGGCGCAGACGAGCCAGTCGGCGTGGGTGGAGCCGCTGGCGAACGACCAGCGGCCCCGCAGCCGGTAGCCACCGGGCACCGGCGCTGCCTGACCGGATGGGTTGATCCCCCCGACCACGAGCCCGTCGCTGTCCTGGAACAGCTGGCAGGCGACCTGTTCCGGCAGGTAGTCCGACATCCGGGAGATCACCCCCTGTACGCCCATCTGCCAGGCGACCGAGGCGTCGACACGGGCGAGGGCCTGCAGGACGGCGGAGCCGGTCCGGACGCTGACGCCGCCACCGCCGAAGGACGGGGATACCCACATGCGGTGAATGTTCTGGTCCCGTAGCGCGGCGATGACGGCGGGCGGCGTTACCCTTTCCCGTTCGGCCTGCTCGCGATGCCGGACCAGGACGGGAGTGATCTTCTCGACTCGCGAGAGCCACTCGGTCGTCTCTTCGTGGGAGTGTGCGGAGCCGCTCCAGGACACGTCAGATACCTACTCTGCTCGGAATTCGCGTCGGTCTGCGGGCAAAGGCCGGGACGGAAGTGCCGGTAGGCTCTTGGCCGGCAGGTTTCCGGCTCTTTGCGGGGACGAGCGGCTGGTTGTCGTTGTTGTTGACGGCTCGATACGCGCCGTCGCCGACTAGCTCGAAGGTGGTTGGCGCCGGGCGGCCACTGGCCGGAGCGGGACGCGCGGCGAGGCGGTGCGTCCCGGCCTGTAGGGGCGCTGAGCTGCGCGGACATCCGCCGTCTCTTCCTTGTCGGGGCAGGTGGCCGCGGGTTGCGACCACTCCGCGGCCGGCATTCAGCCGCATCTACGGTCAGATTCTAGCAATTTAAACGCAGATGCGGACTGATATGGGAACAAGGGTCCGTGGTCGCGGTCCGGTTGGCCGGATCGGACAGTCCAATTGGCCCCAGTGTGACCCGGGCGATCGGGGGTATTCGTCGGTCGCAACGCTGCCCGAACGCCCGGAAGACGATCGTGTGACCCGGGTAACACTGCCGTCATGCAACTCGTCCGATACATGCGCTGGATAAGGTCGATTCATGATCCTTAGTATTCGTAATCGCTTCACCGGAATTATTACCGAAATAGTCGATGGCTCGGTCATGGGAACCGTCACCATGAACATTCCTGGCGGCCAGACGCTCACGGCCACGGTCACGATGGATGCGATCAAGGATCTCGGTATCGCCGTCGGTACCGCCGTGGAGGCGCTCGTCAAGTCGACCGACATCGCGGTCGCGACTACCGAGGTGTTCGGACTGAGTATCCGAAACAAGCTGCAGGGCACCCTCGTCGGCCTCGATTCCGGCGGTGCGATGTCGGTTGCCCGGATCAGGGTCGGAGAGCAGATAGAGCTCACCGCGGCGATCACCCGCGCGGCGGCCGAGGAGCTCAAGCTCGAGCCCGGTACCCCGGTCACCGCCTTGATCAAATCTACGGAAGTCTCGCTCTCCGCCGTCTGACGCACCGTTCCGCGCCGACCGGCGCAAGCCGCCGGTCGGCGCGCGGCGCCTCTCGGTCTGCCGCGGCTCCGATCGCCCGCCCCGGCCGCCGGCCGGCGAAGTCACCCGATCCGGGTGTCCCGGGGCGGTTCCGAAAAGGACGCACTGTTACCGCGACCCAGGGTGGGTATCCCGTAACGCAGGGCCTGGCCACCCCGGATGGGGTGGATCGCACCGGCATGCCCCTCGGCGGTCGCGGTGAGCGTCCATGACATTGGCGCACCGTCACCGAATGCGATGCCCGCTTCCGTATATCGATCTTATTTCGTCAGCGGTCCGACGTGTCCGGATCATGTGAGGTGTCCCGGCCCGGCCGCGTGCTTCCGGCGAAAGCCCGACGGAGGCCATCGACCAGGAAGCGTGGATTCTCGTGGAGATCGCAATCACTGGGGCAACCGGATTTCTGGGTATGCAGCTGGTGCGGGAACTACTCGAGCGGAATGCGTCGCTGACGGTTCTGGCCCATGCCGGGTCCGGGGACGCCGCTGGCCGGCTGGCCAGGTTCCTGCAGGTCACCGGGGCCAGCCCGCGGCTGGTCGATGAGCTCTCGCGGCGGATCGCGGTGGTCGACGTGGATGTGTCCGCACCGTTCCTCGGCCTTTCCCAGGCCGAGTTCAGGCGGGTGGCGGACGGGGTCGACGCCATCTGGCACAGCGCCGCCCTGACGAAGCTCGCCGGCGATCTCACCGAGCTGCATCATGTCAACGTCGACGGCACCCGGAACATGCTGGCGTTGGCGGCGGCGGGCGGGCGGCGGCCGCGTTTCTACCATGTGAGCACGGCATTCGTGGCCGGCCTGAGCCAGGACCCGGTCGTCTACGAGGACCGGCTCGACGCCTCGGAGGGGTTCGCCAGCCCGTACGAGCAATCCAAGTACGACGCGGAGGTGGCGGTCCGGCAGTGGTCGGCCGCCAGCGGCCGGCCGGTCGTGGTGTTCCGGCCGAGCGTCCTGGTCAGCCACCGGCCACCGCACCCCGACCTGCCGTCGGACACCCTGGAGGCGGCCGCCCGCTTCATGCTCACGGTCGCCTCGATGGCCGTCGAGGGCAACCTCGTCGACACCGAGGAGCCGACCGTGCAGACCGTGCGGGTCGTCGGTGACCCACGGGCACGCTGGAACATGATGGCCGTCGAGGACGCCGTCCACGACATGGTGCGCCTCGCCGAGCGCCCACCGGCCGGCGAAACGACCACCTACCACATCGTCGGCAGCAGCGACCTACCCGTGTCGCTGCCCATCGAGTTGCTGGAAAGCTTCCTGCCAGTCCGCGTGGAGCTCGTCGAGCATCCACCGGCCGATCCGACGCCGTTGGAACGGATCATCGGCATGGTGCCCGGGTTCCTCATGTACCTGCGCCACCGCCATGTCTTCGACGACACCCGAACCCGCACGGCGCTCGGCGAGCGGCTCGCCGAGACCCCGGTCGACCGGGACTACCTGCTCGCCGGCCTGGGCATCGCGGATCTGAACCCACCCCCGGTCGACCTGCTCGGCTCCGAGCTGCTGACCCGGGCCCTGTCCGCCTACGACCCGAGGGCCCGAGCAACTCCCGCCCCGCCGTCCCACGCCAACCCGC
>NZ_JANEZT010000397.1 GCF_025403405.1 Frankia tisae | reverse complement strand
GGCCGGGGGCGCGAGGGCCTTGCCGAACAGTTCGATCTCGGCCAGGCAGTCGTCGATGCTGCGGGCGTGCGAGTCGACCGAGAGGTGCGTGACGCCGGCGGCCTGGTACCCGGGGGCGGCGGCCGCGAGCGCCTCGGCGGCGCGGGCCGGGTCCCGGCTGACCTGCGGGGTGAAGCAGACGTCGAAGGTGGTCGGGCGGCCCGCCGCCGCGCGCAGCTCGCGCAGGGTGGCGATCCGCTCGCCGATCTCGTCCGCGGCCAGGCTCGGAGTGGTGGTGATCTTCGCCATCTGCGCGGGCTGCTCGAAGGGCAGCCAGCCGTCGGCGACCTCGGCGACCCGGCGCATCGCCGCCCGGCTGTTGCCGCCGATCCAGATCGGCGGGCCGGGCCGCTGGGCCGGCCGGGGCAGCATGACGTGGCCCGACGCAGGGAAGTGCGGGTCGTCGCGCTCGACGACCTCGCCGGTCCAGGCGGCCTGCATCGCGGCGATGGCCGCGTCGAACCGGCCGCCGCGGCCGTCGAACTGCGCGCCGAGCACGTCGAACTCGGCCTTCTGGTAGCCGGCGCCCATGCCCACGACCAGCCGCCCACCGGAGAGCAGATCGAGGCTGGCCACGGACTTCGCCGTCAGGTAGGGGTTGCGGTAGCCGGCGACGAGGATGAACGTCAGCAGGCGCACGCGCCGCGTCGCCGCCGCCATGAACGCCAGTGAGACGAACGGGTCGAAGGAGTGGTGCCCGCCGCCGTCGACCCAGGCGCTGGAGGGGAAGGGATGGTCCGTCGTGGAGACGATGTCGAATCCGCTCTCCTCGGCGGCGACCGCCACGTCGGCGAGGTCACGCTCACCGATCCACCGCTCCCAGTGCTTCACCGCACGAGTCGGAAACTGGTAGTTCAGCTGCACTGTCGTCCTTCCTCGGGTCGCCGGCGGCCGCTCAGACCGCGACCGGAGTCCGGTCGCCGGCGGGGTCGCGCACCGGCAGGCCCAGCAGCCGCCGCGCGTTGTCACCCATGAAGTCGCGGGTCCGCTTCTCGTCCATGCCCTCGGCGTAGGCGTAGTAGCCGCGCGGCTCGGCGAGCCCCTCCGGGTGCGGGAAGTCGGACCCGAACAGCACCCGGTCCCAGCCGACCGTGGAGATCACGTCGGCGACGGAGCCCTCCCAGAACGGGCTGACCCACACGTTGCGACGGAACACCTCCAGCGGGTGCTCGGGGAACGCCTGCGGCATCTTGCCGTAGGCGGCCTGCAGGTCGTCGAACAGCGGGTGGATCCAGGCGCTGCCGTTCTCGATGCTGGCGATACGCAGCTTCGGGAACCGGGTGAGCGTGCCGTGGCAGATCAGGCTGGTGAGCATGTCGGCGATCTCGCGGTGGCCGAGGGTCACCCAGCGGAAGGCGCTCATCTCGGTGAAGTCGTTGGAGTCCGGCGGCTCCCACCGGTTGATGTAGTCGTCCAGCGGCGGCTGGCTGGAGTGCAGCACCACCGGGATGCCGGCGCGCTCGACGTCCGCCCAGAACGGGTCGAACTCCGGCAGCGCCGGGGAGCGCCAGCCCCGCAGGCCCTTGACCGGCGCCGGCTTGATCAGGACGACCTTCGCCCCGTTCTCCAGGACGTAGTCGAGCTCGCGGCGGGCGTCGTCGACCAGGGCGCAGCTGATGACCGGCGTCATGAACAGCCGGTCGGCGTGGGTGTAGCCCCAGGTTTCGAGCATCCAGCGGTTGAGCGCGTGGATCATCGCGACCACAAGCTCGGGGTCCTCGGCGGCGGAGTGCTCGACCAGGTTCGCCAGCGTCGGGTAGACCAGCGCCTCGTCGACACCCTGGGCATCCATCTCCACCAGGCGCGGGGCGGGCTCGCGGAACGACGGGCGGGACTCGATGGCCCGCCCGGTCATCTCCCGCAGCGACTGGCCGTCGCGGTTCTGGCCGGAGAAGAACTTCTCCCAGGCGCCAGGGGCCGCCACCCGGTCGAACGTCGGATTCGGGATGTAGTCGGTGATCCTTCCCCGGATCGCGATCCGGGTCGCCCGTCCGACCTGCACGAACTGCACCGCGCGCCGGTAGCGCTCCGGCAGGTACCGGGTGAGCGCGTCCGGCGTCTCGTACATGTGCTGGTCGGCGTCGAAGATCGGCGCGTCGGTGTACTGCGTCACGGCTGCTGCTCCTCGCTGCCCGGGGGAACCCGCCGCCCCGTCACGTGCCGTCGGCCGTGGGCCGTGGGCGACCGGGCTTGCGCCACCTCGGTGCTGTCTCGGGTACTGCTGCGCGAGGCAACACTAAGCCGACTTGACGAAACTGTCAACTTTGGCAGAACGTAGCTGACACGGACATGTGAGCCGCCACGCGGTCAGTTCAACCGATGGCGGGCACCGGCATCGACAGGTCCGTCAGGCCCGGCCGCGGCGCGCCCTCCTACACTGGGAGAATCATGAACGACTCCTCTGCCGCCGATGCCGTCGACGCCGCCGCGTCCGCGCCGCTCGGTGGCGGGACGAGTTCCGCGGCGGGTAACGGCAGGAGCATGGGCCGCCGCGCGGCCCGCACCCGCGGCCTCATCCTCGACGCGTCCCGCCAGCTGTTCCTCGAGCGCGGCTATGCAGGCACCCGCGTCAACAACATCACCGACGCCTGCGGTATCTCCCGCGCCGGCTTCTACACGTACTTCCGCGACAAGCGGGAGATCTTCGACACCCTGGGCGAGGCCACCTACCACGAGATTCTGCAGGTCATGGCCCTGTGGGAGGCCATGCCACGCCCGTGCATCCACGCGGACGTCGCAACGTGGGTGTGGCAGTACTTCGCGTTCATGGACCGCCACGGCGCGTTCATCCTGTCCGCCCAGTCCGGCCCCGGCGACCAGGCCGTCGGCAGCGCGAGCAACAAGATGCAACTGCGCGTGGTCTGGCTGCTCGGGGTCCACCTGCGGGGCCGCCAGCGCACGCCGACCGACGCCCCCGAGGCGCTGGGCCTCGCGGTCCAGTCGATGATGGACCGCGCCTGGTACCACTGCCACGGCCAGCGCCTGCCGGTCGACGACGCGGACGTCGTCAACACCATCGCCGGGTTCATCATGGCGGTCCTCACCGCCTGAGCCCTGAGCCACCCGCGCCCGGCGCCGCTCAGGGCTGGCGCGGCTCAGGGCTGGCGCGGCTCGAAGCGGGTGCGCAGCTGGGCCTTGGCGACCTTGCCGAGCCCGGTGCGCGGCATGACGTCGATCAGCTCGAGCTGCTCGGGAAGCTTCTGGCGCATCAACCCGGCCTCCCGCAGCCAGCCCGTCAGCTCCGCCAGCGACGGCACCGGCCGGCCGGGGCGGGCGACGACGACGGCGCACACGCGCTCGCCGCGCTGCAGGTCGGGCAGTCCGATCACAGCGACCTCGGCCACGTCGGGATGGCGACCGAGCAGGGCCTCGATCTCCTGGGGGGCGATGTTCTCGCCCTTGCGGATGATGAGGTCCTTCAGCCGGCCGACGATCTCGATGTGACCGGAGGGAAGCAGCCGGCCCAGGTCGCCGGTGCGAAACCAGCCGTCGGCGGTGAACGCCGCCCGGGTCGCCTCGGGGTCGGTGTAGCCGTGGCACACCCCGTGCCCGCTGACCTGTACCTCGCCGACGGCGCCCGGCGCGAGCGCCGCGCCGCCCTCGTCGACGAAGCGCAGCCGGTTGACCGGCACCGGCCGGCCGTCGGTGGCGGCCAGCACGTCGGGCGGGTCGGCGAGGGAGGCCACCGCCACCATCGGCACCTCCGTCATCCCGTAGTCGTGCGCGAGCACCGCGCCGAGCACCCGGTCCACCTCGCCGACCAGGTGCGGCGGGCAGGGGGCGCCGCCGCCCTTGAGCGAGCGCAGCGTCGGGACGAGCCGCTCGCCCGGACGGGTGGCGGCGAGGTCCAGCAGCGCAGTGTAGAACGGTGTGCTACCGCCGGTGGCGGTCACGCCGTGCGCGCGGAAGAGCTCCACGGCCTGGTCGGGGACGAACGCCTCCAGCAGCAGGATCGGGAAGCCGGCGGCGAGCGCGGCGATGAGGTACTGGATCCCGCCGACGTGCGCGACCGGGTAGCCGACCGCGCCGACCTCCCCCGCCTCCCGACCGAGACCGCTCAGACCGGCGAAGCAGACCGCGGGTGCGAGCAGGGTGCCGTCGCTGTGCCGCGCGCCCTTGGGAATGCCGGTGGACCCGGAGGTGAAGTAGATCCAGCGCACCTCGTCCGGGAGGTGGTCGGGGCGCGCGCCCGCGCGGGGCGGGTCGGCCTCCGGCGCGTCGTGGCCGATCTCCACCAGCCGGGGTGCGGGACCGCCGGTGGCGGCGACCTCCCGGGCGATCGCCGTGAAGTCGATGCCCCGCCACGTCCCCGGTACCAGGAAGACCTCCGCGTCGATGGCGGCGAGCGCGGCGCTCACCTCCCGCTCGCGGTAGATCGGGATGACCGGCGCCTGCAGGGCACCGAGCCGGCGCAGCGCGATCATCACCAGCAGGGTGCTGATCCGCGTCGGAAGCTGCCAGGCGACCCGGGTGCCGGCCGTGATGCCCTCGCCCGCCAGCGCGGCCGCGACCCGGTCGACCCTGGCGTCGAACTCGGCGAAGGTCAGCCGCGCGTCGTGCTCGTCGACCAGCATGAGTGCGTCGGGGGTGGCCTGCACGCGGCGGGCCAGCAGGCCGTCCACCGTCGGGGCCACGAGCAGCCACGGCCACTGCTCGGCGGCCCGGATGACGTCGACCGCCCTGGTCGCAGCCACCGCCTCGGCCAGATCGCTCGCCGCGGGCTGCTTGCTCACCGCGGGCTGCTTGCTCGGCACGGACGTCATGACGAACCTCCTGGAGGATTCGGCGTCCGGCGAGCAGACCGCCGCGCCTCCGGCGGCGCAGCGGGGGTCCGTGATTGACGGCAATGTCGGACGGGTGCTCTCCTTGACCAGGGCAACCACATCAAATAGTTGAATCCTCTGTCAACAAGGCGCGGGCTGCCGGCGATGGCCGCCGGACGGGAGACCTGGATGATTCGACGCGGTGACCCGACCGGTCCGCTCGCCGGGCTGCGGGTGCTCGACGCGGCCTCCCTGTACGCCGCGCCCCTGCTCGCGAGTCTTCTCGCCGACCAGGGTGCGGATGTGGTCAAGCTGGAGCCGCCCGGTGGGGACGCCTACCGGGCCACCGGGTTCTGGCCGCTGGTCGCCCGGGGCAAGCGGTCGATCATTCTCGATCCGGCCGACGCCGATGGGCGGGCGGCGCTGCGCGGCCTGGTCGCCGTGGCCGACGTCGTCGTCGTCAACGAGCCGGCGGCCCGGCTGGCGGCGCGCGGCCTGGATCCCGAGACGATGCTCGCGGTCAACCCCCGCCTCGTCGTCGCGCACGTGAGCGGCTACGGCGCCGACGGCCCCGCGGCGGGGCGGCCGGGCAACGGGACGATGGGCGAGGCGTTCGCGGGCCTGACCCACATGACCGGTGACGCGGGCGGGGCGCCGATGCTGCCCTCGGTCCCGCTCGGCGACGCCGTGATGGCCTACGCGGGGGCCTTCGGGGTCGCCGCCGCCTGCCACGACGTGCGGGTCAACGGGAGACCCGGCCGGGTCGTCGACGTCAACCCGGTGGAGGCGATGCTGCACGTCGTCGGGCCGACGCTGGTGTCGGCGGCGGCGGAGCTCGCGGCCGGCGCCGAACCGTCCGGGCGCCTCGGCGGGGGGCTCGCGGGCTCGGCGCTGCGCGACGTGTTCGCCTGCGCCGATGGCCGCTGGCTCGCGGTGAGCGTCTCCACCCCCCGCCAGCTACGCGACCTCGCCGCCGTCGTCGGGCCGACGCTGGTGTCG
>NZ_JANEZT010000396.1 GCF_025403405.1 Frankia tisae | reverse complement strand
GTCGGGGAACGGGGTCACCTGGCCCACCCGGATCGGGATCTTCGTCGCCGGCGTGTACGGCTCCTACTTCGGCGCAGGGCTCGGCGTGCTGCTGCTCGGAGTGTTGGGCATCCTGCTCGTCGACGACCTCCAACGGACCAACGCGCTCAAGACGCTGCTCGCCTTCGGCGTGAACGCCCTGGGTGTCGCCGTGTTCCTGGTCACCGCCAAGGTCGCCTGGGGATACGCGGGCATCCTCGTCGTCGCCTCGTTGCTCGGCGGCCTGCTCGGCGCCCGGATCGCCCGGCGGCTGAGCCCGGCTCTCCTGCGCACGGCAGTAATCACGCTCGGGGTTACCGTGGCGATCGTGCTCATCGTCCGTAACTGACCGGCGGCACACAGACACCATCTCTCCGCGGGACAACCAGCCGGACAACGCCTCCTCCCGTCTCGATTAATCTCGCCAGCCCGTTCCCCGAATAACTCTCACGTCACTGTCACAATGGCAGCCGGACGGCCCGGGCCCGGCGGAGCGGTATTCGGAGCCTCCGCATAATCTGTGTACACAGCGTTCCCGAGGAACGCTCACGTAACGGTAATCCTGTGCGGATGGCGCAACATTATCGCGCCGCTGAGCGTCTATCAGCGGGGCTACTGCCAGGCGTCCGTGCGGGTTGGTGGGTCCTGTCGCGCCAGGGGGTGGCGCGGTATCGCGGCACGCCGGTGCGGTCGGCCCATGCGCCGACTCGCCTGGGCGGTCCGCCGGGAGGGGTTTCGTGCTCGACGATGAACCGATTGCAGGTGGGCGGCCCGGCGGGCCGCGGGCCGGGGCGCCGCGGGTGAGCGACCCGGTTCCCGCTCGAGCGTCGGCCGGGGTCGCTCGCTGGTCGGACCGGGCGCTGGCGCTGTGCGCGCTGGCCGGCCTGACCGCGGCGGTCGCCGTGCCGCGCACGTGGGCGCGCGCGACGCTGTCGGACCGCGGTGCGGCGCTGCTCGTGGTGACCAGATCTGGCTGGCAGTTGCGTCCGACCGGGCCGCTGGTGGTTGCGTGTGGCCTGCTCACGGCCCTGATCTGCCTGCTGGCGCACCGAAGCGGCCGGGCTGAGCTCGGCGCGCTGCTGGCCGCGTTGGGTGCCGGGGTCGCGGGTCTCGCGCTGAGCCGGCTGGACGCCGCCGATCCGCTGGTACACAAGATCGGCCGGCTGCGCATCGGTACTTTCCAGACCGACGAACCGGTCGCGGCGGGCAGCGCCGGCGCGGGCCTGTGGGTCGCGGCGCTGGCCGGAATTGTGGTGGTTGTGGCGGCTGTGGGCTGGCTGCTGCTCACCCGCCGGGCCGCGGGCGAGACCCGTGCCTCGACGGCCGGCGGGATCCAGGGCGGCAGCGGTGCCGCGGAACGAGGGGTCGATCATGGCCTATGACTACGCGTCGTTTTCGACGCTTGCCGGACCGCTCCAGGAACCCCCCGCCCGCGGGGAGTACCACGTCGCCTACCGCAAGGTCATGGTCGGGCGTGCGCTCCACCAGGTGTTGCCGCAGCTCATCGCCACCGTGGGCGTGTCGTCGCTGTTCTTTGTGTGGCTGATCCAGCCGCAGCACTACCCGCATGCGAAGTACCTGCCGACCGCCGTTCAGGTCGGCAACGCCGTGATGTTCTGGCTGATTGTGGTGACAGAGGGTATCCGCCTGCTGAACTCGATCACCCTGTGCTGGTCGGCGTACATCATGCGCAATCCGGTACCCGTCCGGCCGCCGAAGGGTCTGCGGGTCGCCTTCACGACGACGATCGTGCCGGCGAAGGAGCCCATCGACGTCGTACGGGACACCCTCATCGCGGCCCGCAACATTCGCCATGACGCGACGATCGACGTCTGGCTGCTCGACGAGGGCGACGACCCGGCGGTGCGCGCGATGTGCGCCGAGACCGGGGTCAACCACTTCTCCCGCAAGGGCGTGGAACGCTGGAACACCGGCCGCGGCCGGTTCCGGGCCAAGACCAAGCACGGTAACCACAACTCGTGGCTCGACGCGCATGGCGACACCTACGATGTGGTGCTCTCCGTCGACCCGGACCATATTCCGCTGCCGAACTTCGCGGAACGCATGCTCGGCTATTTCCGGGATCCGAACGTCGCTTTCGTCGTCGGCCCGCAGGTTTACGGAAACTTTCGCCATTACCTGACCCGCGGTGCCGAGGCACAGAACTACATGTTTCATTCGGTCGTCCAGCGGGCCGCGAACCGGTTCGCGTCGGGAATGTTCGTCGGCACGAACCACGCCTACCGGGTCGAGACCTGGCGGCAGATCGGCGGCTTCCAGGACTCGATCACCGAGGATCTCGCGACGTCCTTCGCCGTGCACGGCGCTCGCAACCCGCAGACGAACCACCGCTGGACGTCGGTCTACACCCCGGACGTCATCGCCGTCGGCGAGGGCCCGGCCACCTGGACGGACTTCTTCAGCCAGCAGCTGCGGTGGGCACGCGGCGCCAACGAGGTCCTCGTCACCGAGGCCGCCGGTCGGATGCGCAAGCTCGCCTGGGGCCCGCGGCTGCACTACGCCACGCTCATGCTCCACTACCCGACGGTCGCCCTGACCTGGATCCTCGGCATGATCCTCACCACGACCTACATGGCGCTCGGCTCCACCGGGGTGGTCGTGCACGTCTCGGCGTGGCTGGCGCTCTACATCGACGTGTTCGCCGCCCGGCTGCTGCTCTACTTCTGGCTGCGCCGGTTCAACACCAGCCCGCACGAGGAGGCGGGCAGCGCCGGGATGTCCGGCATCTTCGTGTCGGTGCTGTGCACGCCGTTCTACTCGACGGCGTTCGTCGGGGCGATTTTCCGGCGCAAGCTCGGCTTCGTGGTGACGCCGAAGGGCGATCAGGCGAGTCCCGACCGGCTGTTGACGTTCCGCAAACACCTGTTCTGGGCCGTCTGGTCGGCGGGGTCGATCGCCGCCGCCGCCGCCCTCGGCCATCTGTATCCGGCGAACATGATCTGGGTCTCGCTGTCGTTGGTGACCTGCCTGCTGCCGATCGGGCTGTGGCGCCTCGAACCGATCCTGGCACCGCGGCGCGCGACGGCGCCGAACCCGCTGCCCGCCGCGCACGTGCCGGCGCCGCGCCGCGCGCCGCAGACCGCCGGGTCGGCCAGGTCCGCACCCGTCCGCGCGGCCGCGGCCGGGTACCCGTCGGCCCTCGACCCGGTCACCGAGGAGGTGCCGGCCGCCGTCGTCGGGGTGCTCGCCGACCCGGCCACGGAGCATGTGCCGATCCCAGCGAAGCTGGCTGGCGCCGGCACGCCGGGCGTCGGTGACAAGACCATGACGATCGTCGGGCCGAAGGTTCCGGCCGCCGCGTCGGCGAAGTCAGCCAGCCGGGCGGGTGATCTCACGGGCGTGGACGGTCCCACCATCCTGCTGTCCGCCCCCGCGGCGGCCGCCGCCGCGGCCCGGGTGGCGGCCGGTGCCGGTGCCGGTGCCGGTGCCGCCGCCGAGGGTGGCAGCGGTGGCGCTCGCCTCGGCGGCGTCGATCAGGACACCGTCATCACGCGCACGCTGCCCGCTCCCGAGGGGCAGCCGTCGCGGGATCACGACCGGCCTGCGGACGGGCGCGAGCGGCGCCGAGAGCGCCGGGCGAGTGAGCTGCCGGCTGACCTGCCCGCCTATGCCGACGACGAGCCGGCGTACTCCGAGCAGGAGACCGTTCTGACTCGGCGCGACAAGGATCTGGCCGGGGTGTCCGCCGCAGGTGAGCTGCCCGCCTACGTCGAGGACGTCACGATGAGGCTCACCCCGCGCCGCCGCCGTATCACCCTTGACGGCACGCTTGAGGAGCTGCGCTGATGGCCGACCGTCCCCGGCGATCCGGCCCGTCGCCGGATCCCGACCCGCGGACCGTCTCCGACCTGCCCGCGCCGGGCGGACCGCGGCCGCTCGACGACCCGCGGATGGCCCCCGTCGCCGCCGCGCCGACGGCCTCCCGGCGGCGTCGGCGGCTCCTGCAGGCGACGATCATCGTGCTCGTCGTCATCGCCGGCAACTTCCCGTACATGGACTCCTGGGCGTCCGACCGCTACGACGACTGGCGCTCCCACCAGCCCGGGTACGTGCGTGACAACGGGCGGTGGGACATCGTCGCGGACAGCGGCTCGCGCTCGATCCACGCCGCGCTGCTGCGCACCGGCAAGGTCCTGCTGATGGCCGGCTCCGGTAACGACAAGAACAACTTCGACGCCAAGCGGTTCGAGACCGTCCTGTGGGATCCGACGGCGAACAGCTTCCAGAAGATCTACACGCCATGGGACGTTTTCTGCGCCGGCCACGCGTTCCTGCCCAACGGCGACCTGCTCATCGCCGGTGGGACGAAGGCCTACGAGGTACTGGCCCAGGACGCCCCCGACGGCAAGAAAAAGGAATACGAGGGGCTGAAGGACTCCTACCTGTTCGATCCGATCAGCCAGCGGTACGTCAAGACCGGGTTCCTGCAGCACGCCCGCTGGTACCCGACGCTGGTCACGCTCGCGAACGGGGCCGTCGTCGCCGTCTCCGGACTCAACGAGAACGGCGACATCGACCCGGGCAACACCGAGTCCTACGACGGCACGAGCGCGGCCTGGATCGAGCATCCCGAGCTGCGCAAGGAGTTTCCGACCTATCCGTCGCTGCTGCTCGCCGCGGACGGCCGGCTGTTCTTCTCCGGGGCCAACGCCGGTTATGGCCCGGCGTCGCTGGAGGCCCGCCAGTCGGGGCTGTGGAACCTGACGAACAATCAGTTCCAGGCTGTCCCCGGGCTGCCGCTGCCCGAGGTCAACGAGACGGCCGGCACCGTGCTGCTCGCCCCGGCGCAGGACCAGAAGGTGATGTTCATCGGCGGCGGCGGCGTCGGTGACACCCAGGTGACGACCGACCGGACCGCCATCGTCGACCTGTCCAAGCCGCAGCCCGCCTGGCAGCGCGGCCCCGACCTGCGCACGCCGAAGCGGTACCCGGGCGCGGTGCTGCTCCCCGACGACACCATGCTGGTCTCCGGCGGGTCGCAGCGCTACCGGGCGAAGGACACCCTCACCGCCGAGATCTACGATCCGGCGACGAAGACGTTCCGCCCGGTGGCCGACCCGCACGTCGGCCGCGACTACCACTCCGAGTACCTGCTGTTGCCCGACGGCCGGGTCGCGGTGTTCGGCTCCAACCCGCTCAGCGACGACAACACCTTCGACACCCGCGTCGAGGTCTACTCGCCGCCCTACCTCTACGCCGGAGAACGCCCGGTGATCCGCAGCGCCCCGGACACGATCACCCGAGGCACCACGATCACCCTGCGTACCTCGCAGAAGATCGGCAAAGTCCGACTGATGCGGCCCGGCGCGTACACCCATGTGACCGATACCGAACAACGATCGGTGGCGTTGCCGATCACCGAACAGGCGGACGGTACGGTCACCGTGAGCGTGCCGGACAATCCGAACGTACTGCCGGGTGACTGGTACATGCTCTTCGTCGACAACGGTGGGAACGTGCCGTCGGTCGCGACCTGGGTGCACGTGACCCCCTGACGGCTGCCGCCGCGGCCGGTAGGGGAGTGGGTCTCCCGCGGCGGCCACCCCACACCAGAGTCGGCGAGGCCACCGTCGAGAGGAGTGCCTTCGTGCCGACGTCCAGGTACCCGCGCGCCTGCGGCCGTCCCCGCGGGGTCGCCGCCGTTCTCGCAGCGGTCGTGGCGCTGGTCGTGGCGCTGGTCGGGTGCGGCCCGCGACGGCGTGCTGGACCTGATCGCCGGCGCCGACGTGCTGATCGAGGGCTTCCGCCCCGGCGTCACCGAACGCCTCGGCCTCGGCCCGGAC
>NZ_JANEZT010000395.1 GCF_025403405.1 Frankia tisae | reverse complement strand
GGGAGGGAGTCCGGTGGTGTTCGGCCGCGGGCGTAGGGAATCTGACCAGCGCGAGGCGCCTCGGCCTGAAGCGCCAGGGCGGCGCGCGCCGGTCGACGAGGCTGCACCGGTGATGTTGGACGGTCCCTACGACGTCACCGAGGCGCCGGAGGATGATCTCCACCGGCTCGACCTCGGCTCGTTGCGGATCCCGGCACTGCCGGGCGTGCAGGTGCAGTTCCAGGTGGAGGAGTCGACCGGCCAGCCGTTGACGGTGCTCGTCACTGACGGGCGCAGCGCGATGGAGCTGTCGGTTTTCGCCTCTCCCAAGAGCCGTGGCCTGTGGGACGAGGTGCGCGCCGAAATCCTGGCGACGATCGAGGCGGCCGGCGGCCGCGAGGCGGGCGGCGCGTTCGGGCCGGAGCTGCGGATGCTGCTGCCCACCGGCCGGCCGGGCGAGACCGTCCCCGGCCGGATGATGGGCGTCGACGGCCCGCGCTGGTTCCTGCGTGCCGTGGTGACCGGCGTTGCCGGGGGTGAGCCCGGGGCCGCTCCGCTGCTCGACGAGACGCTGCGCCAGCTTGTGGTGGCCCGTGGTGAGGGCGCGATGCCGGTGCGGGATCCCCTGCCGTTGACGCTGCCTCGGGAGGTCTCCGAGCATCCCGAGGGCCCCGGCGGTTCCGCGACCGCGGCGACGAGCGGCCGGCCCCAGCTGCCCGTGCCCGGCGTCCGCACCGCCGAGCTGCGCTGACCGGGACACGAACGCGCAGCACCGTACTGCATACGGTGTGTATCCGCACGTGGATCGCTCGATCGTACGGCTTGCCGCGGGCACACTGAGCCTCGGTCATTCGTTGCATCAGACGTGTCCGGGCAGGGTTGCTCGCGCGGGAACGGAGGAGCCGTGGGCGAGCCACACGGTTGGTGGGGTCGCAAGCTCCACAAGCTGACGGCGGGAACGAACGAGCTCGACGCCGAGGATCTCCAGGCCGCCTCCGCGGCGGCGGGCGCCGTCCCGATGAGCGGTTGTCGTGACCGGGACGAGACCTGCGTCGCGGGTACCATCCAAGCGGTGACGGTGCGTGCGCGCGCCGGCGCACCGACCCTGGAGGTCGACATCTACGACGGCAGCGGCACCGTGACGCTGGTGTTCCTGGGCCGCCGGGACATCCCGGGCCTGCGGGCCGGTGCCTCGGTGAAGGCGTCCGGGCGCATCACCGTGCAGGAGGGGCGTCCGAGCATCTTCAACCCGCGCTACGAACTCCTCCCGGTCCCCTCCGCGAGCGCCTAGGCCCGGGCGGGGAACGGCCTCTCACCGACAGGATCTCCACCGACGATGCCACGACTGCCCACCCCCGACGCACCGCCGATGACGATGTCCGAGGCCATCGGCGGCCCCCGGGGGATCATCGACAGCTCCATCCCGACCGTGGCGTTCGTGACGGTGAACGCCGAGGTCGGGCTGACCGCCGGGATCGCCGTCGCCATCGCCGCCGCGCTCGGGCTGCTCATCCTGCGCATCGTGCGGCACGAGCCGATGCAGCAGACGTTCTCCGGCCTGTTCGCCGTCGCGGTCGCCGCGTTCGTCGCTTCGCGCACCGGCGACGCGAAGGGCTTCTTCCTCCCCGGCATCGCGAAGAACGCCCTCGGCGTGGTCGTGGCGCTGCTGTCCGTGGTGCTGCGCCGGCCGATCGCCGGCTATCTCATGGCCGGCCTGGACGCCCGCTATGTCGGTTGGAAGGACGATGCCCGGCAGCGTCGCGCGGCGGTGTGGGCGACGCTGGTCTGGGGCGCCGTGTTCGCCCTGCGCTTCGGCGTGCAGGGCGTGCTCTACCTCGCGGACGAGTCCGGCTGGCTGGCGGCGGCGAACATCGCGCTCGGCCTGCCGCTGTTCGGCCTCGCCGTCCTGGCCAGCTTCGCCATCGTGCGCAGGCTCGCCCCGCTGCCACCCGAGTCGCCCGCCGCGTCGGGCGCGGCTGTGGTCGAAGGCGAGGTGCTGCGGGCCGACCCGCCGTCCCCCGGGGCGCCGGTCGATCCGCTCCGCCCGCCGCTCTGAGCGGTCAGCCGCCGGTGGTGAGGGTCCGCGCCCGCCCGGGCACCGGGCCGAGCAGGGCGGCGAGCTGCTCCTCGGCCTCCGAGCTGGTCGCGACTGCGAGCACCTCGTCGCCGTGCTCCAACGCCGCGTCCGGCGACGGGATGACCGCCCGCCCGTCGCGCAGGATCACCACGAGGGCGCTGTCCGGCGGCAGGGCGATCTCGCCGATCCGCTGACCGACCACGGGCGAGTCCTCGGCGAGGGTGAGCTCGACGAGGGAGGCGTCGCCCTGCCGGAAGCGCATGAGCCGCACCAGGTCGCCGACGCTGACAGCCTCCTCGACCAGCGCGGTGAGCAGCCGCGGCGCGGACACCGCGACGTCCACTCCCCAGGATTCGGTGAACAGCCACTCGTTCTTGGGATGGTTGACTCGGGCGACCACCCGCGGCACCCCGAACTCGGTCTTCGCCAGCAGTGACACGACCAGGTTGACCTTGTCGTCGCCGGTCGCGGCCACGAGGACGGTGCATTCGTTCAACCCGGCGGCGTCGAGCTGGGACAGCTCGCAGGCATCTGCCAGCAGCCACCGGGCCTCGGGCAGCGCGTCGGTGCGGATCTTCTGCGGGTCCCGCTCGATGATGAGCACCTCGGAGCCGTTCTCCAGCAGTTCGGCGGCGATGGAGCGGCCGACCTTGCCGGCACCCGCGATCACCACCTGGCGCATGCTCATGGTCAGCTCTCCTCCGGACCGGTGCGCAGCACCGTGTCGGCCTCGGTGGCATGGGCCTTCGTCACGGCCGTGTGCAGCACGTCTCCGTCCTGGACGAGGGTGCGGGCGTCGGGCAGCACGCCCTCGCCGAACCTGGTGACGCAGACGACGCGCACCCCGGCCGCCGCCTCCAGGTCGCGCAGTTTGCGCCCCACCCAGGCGGGCCCCGGCGCGATCGCGGTCAGCAGCACCGAGCCGGACGGATCGGACCACTGTGGAGTGACGGCGTCCGGGAGCAGCCGGCCGAGGATCTGGTCGCGGGTCCAGCGCACGGTCGCGACGGTGGGGATGCCGAGCCGCTCGTAGACCTCGGCGCGGCGTGGGTCGTAGATCCGCGCCACGACCCGCTCGACGCCGAACATCTCCCGGGCCACCCGGGCCGCGATGATGTTCGAGTTGTCCCCGCTGGACACGGCGGCGAAGGCGGCGGCCCGCTCGATGCCCGCCTCGATGAGGGTGTCGCGGTCGAAACCCATCCCGGTGACGCGCTGGCCGGCGAAGTTCGCGTCCAGCCGGCCGAACGCGGCCGCGTTCTGGTCGATGATCGTCACGGAGTGGCCGAGCCGCTCGACACCGCGGGCGAGGGCAGAGCCGACTCGGCCACAACCGAGGATCACGACATGCACGAGGGGAGCGTAGTCGGATCCGGTCGCAGCGGCGCGAAACGTCACCGGAGTGCTCTCTACGCGGAGATCCGGCACCCTCGGGCGCGTGGGCCCGACCGACGTGGTTATGTGTGTGCCACGTCACACTTGTGAATGGTGGTCCCCAACGTCGGTAGCATCGCCGCGTGGCGCTCACGGACCGCCTGAAGCGCGGTTTCGTCGGTCGTCCGATCGGGAGCGACCGGCTCGGGGAGACACTGCTCCCCAAACGGGTCGCACTGCCCGTCTTCGCCAGTGACGCTCTGTCGTCGGTTTCGTACGCGAC
Organism: Frankia tisae; assembly: GCF_025403405.1. Taxonomy (GTDB): domain Bacteria; phylum Actinomycetota; class Actinomycetes; order Frankiales; family Frankiaceae; genus Frankia; species Frankia tisai. Next base: position 2,166 of record NZ_JANEZT010000395.1, on the reverse strand, counting down.
GGAGGAGATCCTGCTCGTCCTGTCACTGGGCGGGCTGGCCTTTTACCACATTTCGCCCTGGCTGGCCGGCGCCGTCATCGTGCTCATGCTGACGGTGGTCGCCTCCTATCGGCAGAACGTGCACGCCTACCCGAGCGGCGGCGGTGACTACGAGGTCGTCTCGACCAACCTCGGCCCCCGCGCCGGCCTGCTCGTCGGCAGCGCCCTGCTCGTCGACTACGTCCTGACGGTCGCCGTGTCGGTGTCGGCGGGTGTCGCGAACCTGACATCCGCCGTGACCGGGCTGGCCTCCCACAAGGTCCTCATCGCGACCGTGATCGTCATCGTGCTGACGATGATGAACCTGCGCGGCGTGCGCGAATCCGGGACGGCCTTCTCCATCCCGACCTACGGCTTCGTGGCCGGCGTCGCCGTGATGATCGTGACCGGTCTGGTCAAGACAGCCGCCGGCCACACCCCGCGCGCGGAGAGCGCGGGGTACCACGTGGTCGCCGAGCACGACTACGCCGGGCTGGCGCTGGCGTTCCTGGTCCTGCGGGCGTTCGCCTCGGGCTGCACCGCGCTCACCGGCGTCGAGGCGATCAGCAACGGCGTCCCCGCGTTCCAGAAGCCCAAGAGCCGCAACGCCGCGACCACCCTGCTGCTCATGGGCGTCATCGCGGTCACCATGTTCGCCGGCGTCACCGCCCTGGCCCTCATCTCGGACGTGCACGTCGCCGAGCACACGAAGGACCTGGTCGGGGCCAGCGGCGAGCAGCCGACCGTCATCGCCCAGGTCGCCGCGGCCGTGTTCGGCGACGGCTCGCCCGGCTTCGTCTACATCGCCACGGTCACCACGCTCATCCTCATGCTGGCCGCGAACACCGCCTTCAACGGCTTCCCGGTGCTGGGCTCGATCCTCGCCCGTGACGGCTACCTGCCTCGCCAGCTGCACACCCGCGGCGACCGGTTGGCCTACTCCAACGGGATCGTGCTGCTGGCCGGCTTCGCGATCGTGCTGATCGTCACGTACCACGCGCAGGTCACCGCCCTGATCCAGCTCTACATCCTCGGTGTCTTCATCTCGTTCACCCTGAGCCAGACCGGGATGGTGCGGCACTGGGCGCGCATCCTGCGCTCGACCGGCCCGGCCGCGCCCGACCCGGCCGCGCGTCGCCGGATCCGCCGCTCGCAGACGATCAACTTCATCGGTGCCTGCCTCACCGGCACCGTGCTGGTCCTCGTGCTCATCACGAAGTTCACCCACGGGGCCTGGATCGTCTGCCTGGCCATCCCGATCATCTACCTCGGCATGCGGGGGATCAGGAGCCACTACGACCGGGTCGCCGTCGAGCTCACCCCCGAGCCGGGCCCACCGGCCCTGCCGTCGCGGATCCGGGCCGTGGTCCTCGTCAGCAAGATCCACGCGCCGACGCTGCGGGCGCTGGCCTACGCCAAGGCGTCGCGGCCGCACAGCCTCGTCGCGCTCACCGTGGCGGTGGACCAGGCCGAGGCCGACCGGCTGCGCGACGCGTGGGCGGAACGGGGCATCAGCATCGATCTCGTGGTGCTCGCGTCCCCCTATCGGGAGGTCACCAGACCGGTGTTGGAGTACGTCGCCCGGATTCGGCGGGAGAGCCCCCGCGACGTCGTGGCCGTCTACCTCCCGGAGTACGTCGTCGGCCACTGGTGGGAGCACCTGCTGCACAACCAGAGCGCGCTGCGGCTCAAGGCTCGGCTGCTGTTCCAACCCGGCGTGATGGTCACCAGCGTGCCCTGGCAACTGGCCTCGTCCAGTGGTGCGGAGCGGCGGGTGGAGCGCACCGGAGCGGGCGCGGTTCGCCGTGGCCGGGCCGCCCTGCCCGGACCCGCCGGCGGCCCGGACACCCCGGCCGCCCCCGGCGGGACGCCGCCCGCCGTGAGCGCGCCGTCTCCCGCGGGCTTCACGGACGTCGGCCAGCCCGGTTCCGGATCGAGACCGGAGGAGCGGGAATGAGCCCCGCTCGCCACCAGCCGGCTCGCCGCCCGGGCGGGACCGCCCGTCCTCACCCGTCGACGGGCGGATCGCCGTCGGTGTCCGCGGTGTCCGCGGTGTCCGGTTCGGCCGTGGAGGATTCCGCCGCCGCCCCCACCGCGGTGGGATCTCTCATCGAGCTGGTGGTAGGCCAGGTGGCCCACGGTGGGTTC
>NZ_JANEZT010000394.1 GCF_025403405.1 Frankia tisae | reverse complement strand
CCACCCCGCCGGCCGGGTCGGGCGCCACCCCGCCGGCCGCCGGCGAGCGGTCCCGGAACAGTGTCCCGGTGAACGGCCGCGAGCGCCGCTACCCGCCACCGGAGCAGTTCCGTGGGCCGGTCGTCGCCCGCCGGGGGCAGGTCGAGCGCTCCACCACCGATCAGCGGCTGCTCGACACCCGTAGCCCGTCGGGCTTCGTGCACGGCGACCCGTGGCGGGTGCTGCGGATCCAGAGCGAGTTCGTCGAGGGCTTCGGGCTGCTCGCGGAGCTGCCGCGGGCCGTGACGGTCTTCGGCTCGGCGCGCATCGGCCCGGACGATCCGATCTACGCGCAGGGTCGTCGTCTCGGGGCCGCACTCGCCGAGGCCGGCTTCGCCGTCATCACCGGCGGTGGGCCGGGGACGATGGAGGCGGTCAACCGCGGCGCCCAGGAGGCGGGCGGGCTGTCGGTCGGCCTCGGCATCGAGCTGCCGTTCGAGCAGCGGCTCAACGACTGGGTCGATCTGGGCGTCAGCTTCCGGTACTTCTTCGTCCGCAAGACGATGTTCGTCAAGTACGCCGAGGCGTTCGTCATCCTGCCCGGCGGGGTCGGCACGCTCGACGAGCTGTTCGAGGCGCTCACCCTCGTCCAGACCGGGAAGGTCACCCGGTTCCCGGTGGTCCTCATCGGGTCGCAGTACTGGTCGGGCCTGGTGGAGTGGCTGCGTTCCACCGTCCTGTCGGCGGGCCTGATCAAGGAATCCGACCTGCACATCCTGTCGGTAACCGACGATGTCGACGAGGCGGTGCGCATCATCGTGCAGGGGACGGTCGGGCACGCCGAGCCGCCCCGCTCGGAGGCGCGGGAACCGTGAACATCTGCGTCTACTGCGCGTCCTCGTCCGCGATCGACGCCGCCCACGTGGAGCTGGCGGCCCAGACCGGGGCGGAGCTCGCCCGGCGCGGACACACCCTGGTGTCCGGCGGTGGCTCGGTGTCGTGCATGGGGGCGGTGGCCCGGGCGGCGCGGGCCGGCGGCGCCCGCACCATCGGGGTGATCCCACGCGCGCTGCTGGCACTGGAGGTCAGCGACACCGAGGCGGACGAGCTGATCGTCACGGACACGATGCGGGAACGCAAGGCACTGATGGACGCCCGCGCCGACGGCTTCCTCGCGCTGCCCGGCGGGCTGGGCACGTTGGAGGAGCTGCTGGAGATCTGGGTGGCCCGGGTGCTGAGCCTGCACGCGAAGCCCGTCGTCGTCCTCGACCCCGGCGGGGTCTTCGGTCACCTGCGCCTTCTCGTCGACGAGCTCGTCGAGGGCGGGTTCGTCCGGGACGTCGCCCGCGACACGCTGATCTGGGCCACCAGCGTGGGCGAGGCGCTCGACCGGCTGGAGACCGCCGCCCCGGAGGGGGTCGTAGCCGCGGGCACCGCCCCGCCGCACCCCACCGACCGAGAGATCATCGAAGGCGACTGACTGGGGCATAGCTCCGATGTCGTCCCGGTCCGCGTCGTCGGGCCGGGGGCGGGTCAGACGACGCCGCGGCGGGCGAAGGCGAGGTCGGCGTCGCCGCGGATGGCCGCGACCATCCGCAGCGTGCGTACCGTCGCGGCCACCTGGTGGGCGCGGAAGACCCGGGCACCGAGCCAGGCGCTGATCGCCGTCGCGGCGAGGGTGCCTTCCAGCCGCTCGTCGACCCCGGCGTCCAGGGCCTCCCCGACGAAGTCCTTGTTCGACATGGCGACCAGCACCGGCCAGCCGGTGGCCGCCAGCTCCGGCAGCCGGCGGGTGGCCTCCAGCGAGTGGCGGCTGTTCTTGCCGAAGTCGTGACCCGGGTCGATGACTACCGAATCGGGATGAACCCCCAGCGACACCGCACGTTCGGCGAGTCCCACCGTGGTGGTGACGATGTCGGCGACGACGTCGTTGTAGGTCATCCGGTGCGGCCGGGTCCGGGGCGGCAGGTGCCCGGCGTGCGTGCAGACGAGGCCGGTGCCGAACTCGGCGGCGACCTCGGCGAGCTCCGGATCTACCCCGCCCCAGGCGTCGTTGAGCAGGTCGGCGCCCTCCCCGGCGACCACTCGGCCGACCGCCGCCCGCCAGGTGTCGACGCTGATCACCAGGTTGGCGTGGCGGGCGCGGACCGCGGCGACGAAGCCGCCGACCCGGCGAAGTTCCTCGGCCGGGCTCACCTCCCCGCCGGGGGCCGCCTTCACCCCGCCGATGTCGATGATCCCCGCCCCGTCGTCGACGGCACGGTCGACGGCGTCGAGGGCCTCGGCCTCGCCGTACGTCGCGCCCCGGTCGAAGAACGAGTCCGGCGTGCGGTTGACGATGGCCATCACGACCAGCTCCGATGGACTGAACACCCGCCGCCCCAGCCGCAGCGGCAGCTGCCCCGGTGAGGCGTCCCGCCCCGGTGAGGCGTCCCGCGTGGTCCGGCCGGCATGCGCTGGGTGCGGGGGCAGAGCGGTGGCGTCGATCGTCTGGGGGGTCGTCTCGTCGGTCGTCTCGGCGGGGTCGGCGTCCACCCGGCCAGACTGCCAGATCGGGCGGGGTGACCAGGCTGGCCGGGGCATGGCACGATCGTCCCGTGGTGCTCGTCGTGGAGATTGTGATCGTGGCCGCTGTCGTGTTCGCCGTGGCCGCGCTGGCCGTCGGGCGCTTCGACCGGCTCACCCCGGCGCCGCCCGACAGCGCCTCCGTCGGCCTGCCCGCCGACACGGTGACGGCCGGCGACGTCACCCGCCTGCGGTTCGCGATGGCGCTGCGCGGCTACCGGATGGCCGAGGTCGACGCCGTCCTGCTGCGCCTGGCCGAGGAGCTGGCCTGGCGCGACGAGGAGCTGGCCCGGCGCGACGACGAGCTCGTCCGGCTGGCGACCTTCGCGCGGATCGGACCCGAGCCGGCGGCGGCGGAGCGATCCGCCGAGCCACCGAACAAGCCGCAGGACTGACCCGCCCACTCCCCACGGGGCTCGGCCTCCCGTTGATGGGCGGTCGATCTGGGTCACGCGGGACCGACCGCCAGCGCGCTCGTCGACACCGGACACCCACCGTTCGCCGCCGCCGCCGCCGACCGTTGTGATGCTGCGGGGAGACGTGTTTCGGTTTGCGGTCCGGTCTACGGGATAATCGTCGCCAGACGCAGGTCCGACGGCAGGAAGAGGTGCACCGATGGCGGCCATGAAGCCGCGGACGGGTGACGGTCCGCTCGAGGTGACCAAGGAGGGACGCGGCATCGTCATGCGTGTCCCACTGGAGGGGGGCGGTCGGCTCGTTGTGGAACTCACCGCTGACGAGGCGAGTGCGCTGGGGGACGCCCTGAAGACGGCGGTCAGCTAGCTGTCGTTGCCTACCGTCGGCGCGGCCGACCCGCAGTGGGTGAGGTCGGCCGGGCAGGCGGCGGTTGATGGGGCGGCGGCGACGAGGAGGGTCACATGACCATGGACGGATCCGCGTCGAGTCCGGTGCTCGATGATCTCATCGGGTCGCCGCCGGAGATCACGCTCCGGTCCGGGAGTGTCAACGACGCGGCGACCTCCGTCGTCGCCGTCGTGCTGGCGGCGGGGGAGGACGGGCCGGTCTTCGACGCGACCGCCCGACGGGCCGGCAGCGATCTTGGCGTGGAGCTCGACCGTCTTGTCGAGAGCGAGTCTCTGCGCGGTGATGCCGGCTCTGTGCTGGCCGTTCCGCTCACCGGCGCGGACCGTTCGGTTACCCGACTGCTCGTGGTCGGCGTCGGCGCCGGTGAGCCGCGGGACTGGCGGGCCGCCGGCGCTGCCGTGGCGCGCCGGGCCGGCACATCGGCGCGGCTCGCGGTGATCGCGCAGCCCGCGCCGGCCGGCCTGCGGGCCTTCGCCGAGGGGGTCGCCCTCGGCTCCTACCGCGTCTCCGGGCTGCTGGAACGGGTCGGTCAACCCGGCCGTCCCGCAAACGGCGGGATCCAGCCTGACGCCCGGGACGAGGCCGGCTCCGGCGCGCCCGGGCGCGACACGCTGAACGTCAACGAGATCACGGTGGACGATGCCGGCTTCGACGCCGCCGGCCCCGGCGCGGACGCGGGCGGCGGGGTGTCGACGCCCACCGGCGGGCCGCTGCGCCAGGTCGTCGTGGTCACCGACCTCGCGGCGGACCCTGCGGCGCTCGCCGCGCTGGGGGCGGCCCGCGCCGTGGCACTCGGGGTGTACATCGCCCGTGATCTGGTGAACACGCCGAGCCTGGTGAAGTCGCCGGAATGGCTCGCAGACCGGGCGGTGCGCATCGCAACCGCGGCCGGCCTCACCGCGACCGTGCTCGGCCCGCAGGAACTGGCCGAGCAGGGCTTCGGCGGGTTGCAGGCCGTGGGCCAAGGTTCGCCGCGCCTGCCGCGGCTGGTCCGGATCTCCTACGAGGGTCCCGCGGTGCCCGCCACGACGCAGGGGCGATCGGCCGCGGGTCATCGGGTGCTCGTCGGCAAGGGCATCACGTTCGACTCGGGCGGCCTCTCGCTCAAGCCGGCCGTGTCGATGATCGGGATGAAGACCGACATGTCCGGCGCGGCCGCGGTGCTGGGAACGATGACCGCGCTGCCGGCACTCGGCGTGCCCGGTCGGGTGACCGGTCTGCTCTGCATCGCGGAGAACATGATCGGCGGCAGTGCCATGCGCCCCGGCGACGTCATCACCTGCTGGGGCGGGACGACCGTCGAGGTGCTCAACACCGATGCCGAGGGGCGCCTGGTCCTCGCGGACGGCCTCGCCTACGCGGCGGGCGAGCTCGGTGCCGACGTCATCGTCGACCTGGCCACTCTCACCGGGGCGATCGCCGTCGCGCTCGGCCGGCGCACCGCGGGCCTGTTCAGCTCCGACGACGAGCTTGCCGCGGAGCTGGCTGCCGCGGCCGACACCGCCGGGGAGCGGGTGTGGCGCCTGCCGCTCACCGAGGACTACCGACCGGCGATCGACTCGCCGGTCGCGGACCTGGCCAACATCGGCCGGGCGTTGAACGTCGGCGGCGGGTCCATCACCGCCGCGCTGTTCCTGCGTGAGTTCACCGGGAAGCTGCCGTGGGCCCATCTCGACATCGCCGGCACGGCGCGGTCCGAATCCGACGACGGCGAGATCAGCCGCGGCGGCACGGGCTGGGGGGTCCGCACCCTGCTCAGCTGGCTGGCCGCGCCCGCCACCGCGCCGGCGGACGCGTCAGCCCAGACCGGGTAGCTACCGATCCCCGGCTGCGCTGGTCGCGATGCCGGTCAGGAAGCGGCCCCGGCCGAGCTCAGGCTGGTGAGCTGGTGGCGGGCCCAGCGCAGGCTGTTGTGCTCCTCCATCACCGCGGGCCAGCCCGCCAGCGCCGCCTCGACCGCCTCGCGGTCCGCCACCGCGAGGACCTCGACCCGCAGCTCGTCAATGTCCGCCTGGTCGACGCGGAGCTGGTCGAGATAGCGGGCGAGGATCCCGCCGGGGTGCGGCTCGCGGACCGAGTAGATCTCCCGGGTGTCCGCTACCCAGCTCAGCCGGTAGGTGCTGTGGATGTCGTGCTGGTCGGTCCACCCGTCCCCGAACGGGACCTCGGTGGAGGCCTGCCGCCGCGAATCCTCGCGGTAGAACTCCCGGATGTTCATGGAGCATCCTTCCCCGCGGGACGGACCCGCGTAAACGGCCGGTCGGTGACCGGCCCTGCCGGCCCTGGCTCGCCCGGCCCAGGGCGGTGGGTACTCAGGAGGTCAGCCGCTGCAGCGCCGTCTCGTATCCCTTGGCCTGATCCTCGGCCAGGACCAGAGAAACGCGTAGGACCACGCCGCCCCGCACGTAGACGTACTCGGTGACCAGCGGATTTGCTTCAGTGACAGTCCGGAGTCGGGTGGCTCGCCGTTGGGCGGCCGCCGCGTCGCGGAACGCCTCGACGGCCCCGCCGCGCTCGATCGCCCCCACCGGAGCC
>NZ_JANEZT010000393.1 GCF_025403405.1 Frankia tisae | reverse complement strand
GTCAGGGAGATCCCGGGCACGTACTCCATCACGATGTAGTCCTCGCCCGCGTGGATGACGTAGTCGAGGATCTTCACGATCGCCGGGTGGGACACCGTGGTGAGGATGCGCCGCTCGCCCTCCGCGATCCGCCGGGCCTCCGGGTTGGCCGCGTCGAGCAGGCCCTTGAGCACCACCCAGGCCTGCACGTCGTCGTCGCCGAGGTTGTCGTCGGTGGCCGCGTACACCCAGCCGAGGCCGCCGTGGGCGATCACGCCGTGCACGGTGTACCGGCCGACCCGTTCACCGGGGCGCAGCTTGACGGTGAACGAATAGCGGTGCCCGCACCCCCCGCAGGTGCCGTCGAGCGCGGCCGTTCCCGACTGGCCCGGTCGGGCCACCGGGGCGCCGCACCCGGCGCACTCCCGCAACCCCACGGGCACGCTCGGCGCCTCCAGCAGCGGAGGGGTGGCGCCGGGTGATGGCCCGATCCGGCGGGGCAGGCGCAGCGGGTCGCGAGGAACGCCGGGCGCGGGGCCCCGGCGGGGGGAGATCGTCCGTGGGACCGGCACCGCGCCGACGCCCACCACACCCGCGCGGCTGTCGCCGTCGCCGTCGCCGGGCCGGGGTGAACCGGTGAAGCGGGCGCGGGTGGGTTCGGTGGGATCGAGCCACCGGTCGGTCCCGGCCGCACCGCCGGCACGGCGCTCCGACGGCGAGTCCGCTCGATCCTTGGGGTGCTCTGCGTCGGGCAGCGTCGCGCCGTCCTCCGTCATGGGTCCTCTCTGCCACCGTCCGCTCCGTCACCGTCCGCTCCGTCACCGTCCGCGGCCCGGCTGGTGCGCTGCCGCGCCGTGCCGTCAGCGTGCCACGGTCTCGCACGTTCGTCGTGGCGCGGCGCCCTTTGCTCCCGACACGGACAGTTCCGGGGCGGCGGTGCACCTGTGACCCGGAAGTCGGTCGTATGCTGACGGCCTTCTGGGCCGTGGCCCGAACGTGGCCCCGATTGTCGTCCCGTGGTCTCGTCGGCTGGGCGGAGTCTCGCCGCGTTTCTGCCGGCTGGTGATGACAGCGAGAACGAAAAATTGGGACCGGTCGAAATCCGCGGACGGCCGCCGTAATACGGCGGCTGTCGCACGGCGGGCTTCTGGCCGTTTCGAAGGATCCGGGCTTCGCCGGTGGCGTGGCCTTTTGGGCGATGGTCCGCGCGGGCGAGATCGGCGGCAGCCGTGCGGTGTCGGCGCCGCATCGGCACCGCGGGGTCGCCGAGCGCGGCTCGAGCGGACCCGAGCGCAACCACGGGCCGACCGGGGTTACCCGGTCGGCCCGCAGTTGGAACAGGTTCTGTGGCTGCGGCGACGCCGTTGGTGGGCGAGGGACGCCGGAGCTCAGGCGGAGGTCAGTGGCGCACCGGCCGACGGCCGTTCACGGCCCGGTAGATCAGCAGCGCGATGATCGCACCGATGATGGAACCGACCAGACCGGAGGGCTGGAACGCGCCCTCGTCGAAGTCGTGACCGAACAGGAGGTAACCGAGAAAGCCACCGATGAAGGAGCCGACAAGGCCCAGGCCAATCGTCGCCGGAATGCTCAGCGCATCGCGACCCGGAACCACCAGTCGGGCGACTGCGCCAGCGACGAGCCCAAGCAGAATCATGGTGAGGATGAACCAGAGCACGAGAGCCTCCGCAATTTTGCCGTGGCCGGCGGCGGTGCCGGGGTGCGCCGCTTTCCTGTTCGCCGGGGTGATCGCGGGATGTATCCCCGGTGCGGCCCCAGTCAAACTGTCCGATTTCGCAAAAGGTTCCCGAGCGCGCTGGGGTAAGTGAGGTCGGACCTTTTGGTCACCCGTGCCGTGCGGCGCGCGGGCCGACCACCGGCCCTCCTCGCGGCGTACCGCGATCGGGTGGTCGAAGCAGGTGCTGACCTGCGCAGTGCAGCACCGGCGGTGGTGTCAATGCGGCCGCCCGTCGCCGCGGTCGCGCAGCGTGGCGCGCACGTCCCGGGCGGTGTCCTGCACGCGGCGCTTGAGGGGCCCGAGCGCGGCGCGCAGCCGGTCCTGGCGACCCTCGCCACCCGGCCCGGCGCCGCCGATCTCGCCCTCACCGAAGTCGTGGTCGGGATGGTCCGCCGCTCCCAGCCGCCAGTAGCCGCGGGTCGAGACCTGGGCGCGGTCCAGTCCGGCGTCGAGGAGCTGCCGGCGGATCCGGCGCACCGCGGAGGCCTCACAGGCGATCCAGGCGGCTGTGCCCGCGGGCAGGGCGGTCGCCGCGACGGACTCCGCGAGCGGCTCGCCGGCGGCCCGGGTGCCGCGGTGCAGCCAGGTGACCGTGGACGCCGCGCCGGCCGGCAGGTCGCGGCGGCGCCCGGCGTCGCGGACCTCCGCCAGCACCGTGACGGCAACCAGCGGGGGCAGTCGCTCGAGGATCGTCGCCAGCGCCGGCAGGCCGGTCTCGTCGGCGGCGAGCAGGTGATGGGTCGCCCCGGCGGGGACCTCGTAGCCGCCCCCCGGCCCGGCGATGGCGAGATGGTCCCCGGGCCGGGCGCCGGCCGCCCACCGCCCGGCCGGACCCTCCGCGTGCAGCATCATCTCGATGTCCAGCTCACCGGCGTCGGGGTCGAACCGTCGCGGGGTGTAGGTCCGCACGACCGGGCGGGGCTGCTTCGCGGGAAAGACCGGCCGCCCGTCCGGCCCCCAGGTCGGGACGGCCGGCTCCCGCTGCCCGTCGACCGGAAGGAAGATCTTGATGTGCTGCGCGGGCCGAGGCAGGGCGAAGCCGGCCAGCGCGGGGCCGCCGAGAGTTACGGTGACCATGCCCTCGGTGAGCGGGGTGACCCGCACGACCTGCAGGCGTCTCGGGGCGGGGCGCGTGCGCCGTGGCCGCGGCGTGCGCTCACCCGGCGCCGGTCGCGCGGCGGGATCGAGTGGCCCGGACGGGTCGGATTCGGAGGTCGTCATCGTCCTCTACCCTGCCTTTCATGACCGCGGGACCGGACGGCGGGTCCAGGCACCCTGGGGTAACGACCGGCCCGGCGTCCGTGCGCTCGCACGCTTCGGTGGCCACTCCGGACGAAGCTACCGAAATGTAGGCCAGTGCTCTGGCCCGCAGGCTGGGGTGGTGGCACCCGTCCCTTCCAGCCCGCACAACGCCGGGCGTTGGAACGGTGCCGGACGGCGGCGCGTTGAGCCGGGCGGTGGGCGAGCGCGGTTACCTGTCGGTCCGGTCCGGGGGGCGCCGATGACGTTGGGCGCAGGGGTCCGCCAGGCCCGCGTGCGCCGGTACCTGATGTGCCGGCCGACCTACTTCGACGTCCACTACGCCATCAACCCGTGGATGGACCCGCGCCAGCCGGTCAACACCGACCGGGCCTGCGCGCAGTGGGAGACGTTGCGGGCGCTGTACCGCGACCTCGGCCACACCGTCGAGCTGATCGACCCGCTGCCGGGCCTGCCCGACATGGTCTATGCCGCCAACGGCGGCCTCGTCGTCGGCGGACGTGCGCTCGGGGTCCGGTTCCGCCATCCGGAACGCAGCGGCGAGCAGGAGCCCTACCTGCGGCGACTGGCACAGCTGGCCCCGGGCGGGGCGTACCGCCCGGCGCTGGTCAACGAGGGCGAAGGCGATTTCCTGCCCGTCGGCGGCATGATCCTTGCCGGCACCGGGTTCCGGTCGGAGCGGGCGGCGCATGCCGAGGCGGCCCGCATCCTGCGCCGACCGGTGCACTCACTGACCCTGGTGGACCCGCGCTTCTACCATCTGGACACGGCGCTGTGCGTCCTCGACGACGATCTCGTCGCCTACCTGCCGGCGGCCTTCGACGACGCCGGCCGCGGGCTGCTTGCCGCCCTGTTCCCGGAGGCGATCAGGGTGAGCGAGGCCGACGCGGTGGCATTCGGCCTCAACGCCGTCAGCGACGGGCGGCACGTGGTGCTCGCCGCCGCCGCCGAGGGGTTCGCCGCCGAGCTGCGCGACCGGGGGTTCGAGCCGATCGGGATCGAGTTCGATGAGCTGCGCCGCGGCGGCGGCGGGATCAAGTGCGCCACCCTGGAGATCCGCGCCTGAGCTCCACCGGTCCTGAGCGGACTGGTGGAGCTCACCCGGCCGCGGCCCCGCCGGCGAGGGCGCGAGCAAGGCGGGCCATCCCCTCGGCGATGCGCTCCGGCGCGTGCGTGGTGAACGACAGGCGCAGCGTCGCCGGGTCCGGTGTGCCGGCGAAGAACGGCGCTCCGGGGACGTAGGCCACGTCGTGGGCGACCACGGCGGGCAGCAGGGCGGCGGCGTCGTGCCCGGCGGGCAGCCGGACCCAGACGAACATGCCACCCTCGGGCCGGTTCCAGGCGCTGCCGGCCGGCAGCGCCTCGGCGAGCCCGGCCAGCATCGCGTCGCGCCGCTGGCCGTACACCGTGCACAGCCGCGCGATGTGGGCGTCAGGGTCCGCCTCGGCCAGGTAGCGGGCGGCGGCCGCCTGGTCGACGGTCGAGGTGTGCAGGTCCGCGGCCTGCTTGGCGATGACGCAGGCGCGGCGCAGCGTCGCCGGTGCGCGCAGCCAGCCCAGCCGCATGCCCGGGGCCATGGTCTTGGAGAAGCTGCCGAGCAGCACCGTGCGGTCGGCCGCGGCCGGGTACGAGGCGATCCACGGCTGCGCCGTCCCCTCGTAGCGCAGCTCGCCGTAGGGGTCGTCCTCGACGATCCACAGGCCCTGGCGGGCGGCGATCTCGGCGACGGCGCGGCGGCGGTCCGCGGCCATGGTGCGACCGGTGGGGTTCTGGAAGGTGGGCACCAGGTACAACAGCCGGGGACGTTCCCGGGCGACGAGCTCGGCCAGCTGGTCGGGGAGGATCCCCTGGTCGTCGGTGGGGGCTGCGAGCACCCGAGCGCCGGCGAAGCCGAAGCACTGCAGCACGGCGAGGTAGGTCGGGTTCTCCACGACGACGGCGTCCCCGGGCTCGAGCAGGGCGCTGGCGAGCAGCGTCAGGGCCTGCTGGGAGCCGGTGGTGATCAGCAGGTCGTCGGGGTCCGTCGGCAGGCCGCGACGACCCAGGCGGGTGGCGACCGCCGCCCGCAGCTCGGGGTCCCCCTCGGTGGTGGAGTACTGCAGCACCCGCCGGGGATCGTCGGTGAGCACCTGGTCGTAGGCGCGCCGGATGCCGGCGGCGTCGATCAGTTCGGGGGCCGGCAGGCCGCCGGCGAACGAGATCACCTCCGGCCGGGCGGTCAGGGCGAGGATCTCGCGCACCGGGGAGGTGCGCACCGACCGGGCGCGGGCGGCGAGCGCGGGTGGGGCGGCGACGGTCGTCATGACGGTGTGACTCCGGTTCCGGTTCTGGGGACGGCCGCCCGGGGGACCGGGTGGCGTGGCCGATGCCCCGCCCGTCGGCCGGGTCGCGGCGGCGGGCGAGACATCGAGGTTCCCGACGCCGGGCCGACCGTCTCGGCCGCGCCGGGGAACACTGACGGGCATCCCCTCACGGGAACGCCCCCTTCGGGGTGTCCCAACATCTGGACTGGTTCTCTCAGATGGCGAGCATCTGCATGCTATCGCGCCCGGACGCCGTGACGTCCGGCCGGGGCCGGCCAAGCCCGACCCGGTTCAGGCGTGACGATTACTCTTTGTGACTCTGTGACTGGGAGCAACGAACCGTCGATGAACCGTCAGCGGGTCCGGCGGAAGCAGAATGGAGTTGCTCGGTCAAGGGCCGTCCACACGGCCCGAGCACGGAAAACCAAGGCCGGGCAGGCCGAGACAGGCAAGAGCAAGCAGATGGGGGGAAGCCGGCATGAAGGCTACATACGAGGCGCCGGAACTTCAGTCCCAGGGCACGTTCCGACAGGCTACCGGTTTCGTCGTCTTCGTCGGGAGCTTCGGAGGCGGCTGGGGTGGCGGAGGTTGGAGCCGCTGGGGCGGCTGGGGTGGCGGAGGTTGGAGCCGCTG
>NZ_JANEZT010000392.1 GCF_025403405.1 Frankia tisae | reverse complement strand
GCCTCAGGTGTGCATGGCGTCGGTGATGCGCCCCATCAGGGATCGGCCGGCGGACACCACCGTCTCCCGATCATGCGTGATCGCGAACTCGAACCGACGATCGCGATCCGGACCTCCGTCGGCGAGATCGCGGGCGATGAGCGCGCTGGCGTAGTGCGGTCCGACGACGATCACGGCCCACTCCCCGACCAGCGGGTCCGACGCTGCCAGGGAGACGTCGCACCCGCCCGGACAGGCCGGGCGGGTGAGGCCGGCCGCCAGGACGCCGACGAAGGGACAGACGACGGCCAGGCACGCGTACCGTCGGCTCGTTTTCGGGGTGAGCCACCCGGCGGTCTGAAAGGCGGCCAGCACCACCGGCGGATCACCGAGTGACATTGCCTGCCGCTCGATCTGGTGCGACATCGCCAGGAGAAGCTTCTTGCGGCCGACCCGAAGATCCTTGGCCTCTCGGATGAGCTCGAACGGGGTCGTCGGCGGGTCCGCCGGTCGTTCCGTGAACGGCAGGCGAGCCGTCGACGCGGCCTCGGGAAGCGGCCCCGGGCGGCCGAAGTACCAGCCCTGCCCGTACCTCGCGCCGTACGCGAGGGCCTGCTCCAGATGATCGTGGGTTTCGACGCCCTCGGCCAGGATGACGGCACCGGTCCGCTCGGCGTGCGCCAGGATGGCCGCGATCGTGCGGGCCTGATGCGGCCCTGGTGTCTGCTGCACGAGCGACAGGTCGAGTTTGATGACGTCGGGGGCTACGAACGGCAGCAGGGCGAGTGAATCCGGGTTCACGCCGACATCGTCGAGCGCGATCCCCCAGCCCTGTTCGCGTGCCCATCGGATGGTCCGGAGCAGCTCGGACGGGTGGGTCAACAGCGAGTTCTCCGTCAGCTCGAGTACGATGCGCAGCTTGCGGATCGCCTCGTCGACCAGTCTGCGTGCCGCCGACGACCGCGGGATCACGCAGGACGAGGCCTCCATGTTGACGAACAGGGTCTGTTCGTTTCCCAACGACATGTCGAGCGCGCCCCGCAGGGCGGCGAGCCGGCAGGCCCAGTCGAGTTCCTCCAGGCGTCCCTGGGCCCGGGCTTCGGCGAACACGGTGGTCGGATCGACCCGGCCGGTGGCCGGCCAGCGGGCGAGTGCCTCATATCCGACGACCGCGCCCGATTCCAGGTCGACGAGAGGCTGATAGCTCGGCACCAGGGCGCCGGCCGCCAGGATCTCGTCAAGATCGCATCCGTGGCGGCCGTCAACAGGTACCCGCGCTGCCATCCGCTTACCCCCAGAGGCGGCCGATGAGCCTTGGGCCCCGGGCGGTGATGCGGCGCGGCACCGGCCAGAGGCGACCCACGCCGGCAGGGGCAGCGGCGACGCCGAAGCCCGGATCTCTCAGCTTCAACATGTGACGCTACGCCTCTGCGGCCGTTCCGGTCAGGCGAGGCCGGGGCTGGCCGCCTATCCCACGCGATCGGGGCAGGACACGCCGGCCCAGGACATCACCACACAGTACGAGCTTCGTGCCACCTTCCATCTCCCGCCGACGAGAACGGCGCCCCCGGGAAGGGTGCCGTAGGCGGGCGCGTGGCTCAGCACCACCTCGAAGGGGAGTGACGCGTGGGCCGGGTCGGTGAACACCGGCTCCCCGACCAGCACCCGCGCGCTCGCCGTCGGCTGCGGATGGCGGGCGCGCACCGTTTGCAGCGTCGACCGCAGGGACGCACCGTCGTCGACGGCGGCCAAGGTCGTCTCGATGCTCTGACCGCCCGTGAAGGCCGTGGTGAAGGCCGCCCGGACCTCGGCCGCGGCCGCCGCGACGTCGGCCGGCGGCGAGCCGGGCTCGGGCAGCCCGACGGCCGGCCACAGATCGACGGCACGGTCGGCGGCCGCGCGGATCGCGGCGCCGTCCACGGCGACCCGTGACTCGGGCAGGCCGCGGGCGAGGAAGTCGGCCACGAAGGTCAGCGGACCGGCCGGCGGCAACGGCCAGAGCCAGTACCGCAGCCGGTGCACCTGCTCCGCCCGCGAACTGACGACGCTCGCGGTGGATCCGTAGCTCGCGGCGGAGCCGTACACGAGCCCTCGCCGTACGGCGGGCTGGAAGCCCGACCCATCGAACGGCACATACTGATTCCCCGGCCCGTCCGACGCGGCCCCGGCCGGCAGGGCCGTCAGCAAGGGGCCGCCCGGCTCGCCGAGGCGGCCGGCGACCGGTTCCCCGGGCCCGGCGGCGACGGCTCGCGAGCCGTCGGGAAGCGCGATCCCGAACCGGACCATCCGGGTGGCGTCCCGGTTCCAGCCCACCGCCAGCCGTGGGTCGACACCGGGTTCGGTGCCGGGCCGCAGCCGGATCTCCAGAGTGATCTCCACTCCCGCGGGATACACGGCGAGGAATGCGACGGACACGGCGGTGTCGGCATTGCGGCCGATGGTCAAGGCAAGGGGAACCACTCCGGCGAGCTGGTGGTCCGGTGGGGCGAGCCACGGGCCGACCAGGCGCGGCGGGACGGTCGAGGAGGCATCGTCGAAAAAGTTCATAACTCACCCATCGTGGCGTTACTGCCACGGTCGGGTCAATCGAATGTCGCCGGGCCGCCGCCGGAACACGCGCCGTCGGCGTGAACCTGACCGTGGCCCTGGGTAACCGCGCCACCTACGACCGCAGCGCGCTCGACTCGGTGGGTCCCGCGGCCGCCGGCCCATGCCCCACCCGGGCGAGCGTGCTCAGACGTCAGGATCAGACGTCAGGAGAGGAAATCGACGGCGAGGCGGTCCGGCCCCGTGAGTTCGACGACGCGGAAGCCGGCGACGCGGCTCAGGCCGATGCCGACGTGCACCGTTCCCTCGAAGTCCCCGGCCAGCGCGTAGCTCAGCCCCGACGGGCCGGTGCCGTCGGGTGCCGTGCGCAACGTCGAGGCGCCCTGGTCGTCGTGGGCGGCGGCGGAGGTCAGGACGAGCTCGAACGCCGCCTGGCCGGCCAGCGGCAGCGGCGCCCCCGATCCCGGCCGGACGACCTGCGGCACGAACTGGGCCCGGTAGCCGGGAACACCGCCGGCGAACTCCAGCACGAGCCGGTCGAACCGGACCCCGTTCTCCACGTTGGCCGCGCTGCGCAGCGACACGAGCCGGACGGGCCGGCCCTGCTGCCGCGCCTGCGCCGCCGGCTGACTCGACCAGCTCCGCGCACTGGTCCGCGGCCCGGCCGACGCCACCCCCGAGCCGGCGCTCGCTCCCGCCGACGCCGACGGAGCCGGCGGCCTGGACGTGCCCCCCGGGCTGCCTGACGCCGTGGCGCTACCGGCCGCTGTCGTGGCGGGGGAGTGCACGGTCGGCGAGGAGGGCAAGCCGGCACCGTTGGCTCCAGCGGAGCTGGAGCCGCCGCAACCGACGAGGCCCACCATCAGGGCCGTCATGAAAGCCGTCACGGCGGCAGCGGCACCGCCATGCCGCCCCCGTCGGGCCCGTCGGGCCCCTCGTCGGCCACCGGTCGGACCATCCAGATGAAGGTCCGCCAGCGGCCGGCCGCTCCGTTCGGCCGCGGATCCCGCGGCTGCCGACCCCACCACGACGATGCTTCCCATCCGCAATGCCCCGCTTTCTCCGGACACACGGCACGAAGCCGTCCTACTTGTCATACCCGACGCGTCACGACCATGAACGGGAGCCTCGGGCGGATCTGCACTCGGGCGCATAGCACCGCAGCGGTGCTGGTCGCAATCTCCCGCGGGGCGCTGCCGCGGCGTGCATGTCGCGGAACCGACATCGACCCACAGCATCGGCTCGTGGCCGCGTTCACGGTGCTCGCCCAGGCCTTCTGCCCGAGACCGCTCGAGGCCCCGGCGTGCGCTGGATCCCCGCAATGCAACAGCGCCCGTTCACCTACCGGTCGGCGCTGCGCTGGACCGACAGGCGATGCGATTTCGGCGCCTACGCCCACGGGCTCGAGGCCACCGCGTTCGGGACCAGCGCGGAGGACCGCCCGCATCGTAGATCGATTCCTGTTTCCGCAGGTAGCGGCCAATTTCCCCGCTGGTTCGAGGTGGATTGCTACAGGACTGGGCCGATTTAATAACATTCTGGGGATTCAGCACGCGGAGCGTGGAGGGCGATACCTGCACCACCCGCCGTGCCGCCAAAGGTTCGGCAACTGCGAATAGGGGGACTGATGTCGGTCGGGGAACGGCACCTGCGCCACGGGCCTGCCAGTGGTGGAGCGACCAGCATGGTCACCGGCGGCGGCCGACCAGATCAAGCCGCTACCGCCACTGGCGCCGGGACCCAGGCCGACACCGACACCCGCGATGGCCTGCCCGCCACGACCGGCCGCGCGCGCGCCGTCATCCGGCCGACGACATCACCGCCGCCGGCCGAGGTCATCGCCGGCGACCGGAGGCGCTGGTGGATCGCGATCACGATGATTGCCGCGGTCGCGATCGCCGTCCGACTGGGTTTCCTCTTCGGCTGGCTGTACCCGATGAAGATCGCCGGGGACGCCTTCTACTACCACCACGCCGCGAACCTGTTCGTCGACGGAAAAGGCTGGCCCAACCCGTACGCCTTCATCGACAGGAACGAATACTTGCCGGACGCGCAGCACCCGCCGCTGACCAGTTTGCTGCTTGCCATTCCCTCGCTGTTCGGGCTGCGCAGCTTCGTCGACCACCAGATCTTCTCGTGCCTGCTCGGCGCGCTGTCGGTCGTCGCCGTCGGGCTCGCCGGCCGCCGGATCGCCGGCCCGGTCACCGGCCCGGTCACCGGCCTGATCGCCGCGGCGATCGCCGCCGTCTACCCGGGCATGTGGCTGAGCGACCCGGTGCTCATGTCGGAGACGCCCGCGATCCTCTCCTGCACGCTGCTCATCCTCGCCAGCTACCGGCTATGGGACCGGCGGCGGCCGCTGGACGCGGTCTGCGTCGGGGCCGCCCTGGCCGCCGCGATGCTGGCCCGGACCGAGCTGGCGCTGCTCGCGCTGGTGCTGGCGACACCGGTCGTGCTCAGGCTGCCCGGGCTGCCCTGGACCCACCGGCTCAGGTTGCTCGGGGCCTGTGCCGCGACCAGCGTGCTGCTCATCGCACCCTGGGTTGGCTACAACCTGTCCCGGTTCGAGGAACCGGAGTTCATCTCCAGCGGGCTCGGTGTCACGCTGGCCGTTACCCACTGCGACGATACTTACTACGGTAAGCAACTCGGCTGGTGGTCGCTCGGGTGCGCAGCTTCCCTTCCCGACCAACCGGTGGAGGCGTCCCAGCGCGACAAGTTCTTCCGCGAGGCGGCATTCCGCTATATCGGGGAGAACACCGGACGGCTGCCGACGGTGGCGGCCGCACGACTAGGCCGGACCTGGGCGGTCTACCGGCCGTGGCAGCAGGCGCAGTTCGACACGCTCGAGGAACGCCCGCAGACGGTCAGCAAGATCGGATCGGTGTCGCTGTGGTGTCTGGGCGCGGCCGGCGTCGGCGGCGTGGCCGTCCTGCGGCGCCGACGGGTGCCGGCGTTGCCGCTTCTCGCCACCCCGATCGTGCTTTCCGTAGCATCGATGCTGATCTACGGGACGACCCGGTTCCGCGCCGCGGCTGAGCCCAGCGTCGTGCTACTCGCCGCGATCGGGCTGGGCGCCCTGCTGTCCGCGGTCCTCGCCCGGCGCGAGCGGGCTACGTGGACGCACGTGTTCTGGCACGGTGCGGTGGGGAGTACGGCGGGGGTCGGATTGCATCGCCGGTCTCGGGGCGTGGCCCGCAGCGCCCGCGGGCCCAATGATGTCAGGGCCCGCGGGCGGTCCGGCGCGACGGCTCAGAAACCCTGACTGCGCATGGCGGCGTCCACGTTGGCGGCGTCGGCCGCCGCATATTCGGGAGCGTTCGCCACCACGACTTCGGTGGTGAGGAACAGGCCGGCGATCGACGCGGCGTTCTGCAGGGCGGAGCGGGTGACCTTGGCGGGGTCGATGATCCCGGTGGCGATGAGGTCGACGTACTCGCCGGTGGCCGCGTTCAGGCCGT
>NZ_JANEZT010000391.1 GCF_025403405.1 Frankia tisae | reverse complement strand
GGCCGGGCGGGCGAGGAGGCCGGCTCGCACGCCGGGCCATTCGGCGCGGACGATCGAGTAGTAGGCGGAGTCGCGGGCCGTGCCGTCGAAGGCAAGCACGTGGGCGCGGCGGACACCCTCGAAGCGGGCGCCGAGCCGTTCGATCGCCGCGCGGGAGCGGGCGTTGCGTGCGTCGGTCTTCAGGCACACCCGCAGCGCAGCCCAGGTGCCGAAGGCGTGGCCGAGCAGCAGCAGCTTCGCCTCGGTGTTGACGGCCGTGCGCTGGGCCGAGGCTGCCAGCCACGTCCCCCCGATCTCGGCCACCGACGGCGGGGTCCCCGCCGCCCCGCCTGCCCCCGCCGGGTCAGGTCCCGCCGGGTCAGGTCCTGCCGGGTCCGCCGCCGGCCGCCAGAAGCCGAGGTCGAGGAACCGGGTGGCGCCCACGATCCGGTCGGAGCTGCCGGGATCGGCGCCCCGCTCCCGGAGCACGAGCGGGATCGCCAGGCCGCGGTCCCGCTCGGCGACGGCGGCCGCCACGTAGCGCGCCATCGCCTCCGGGGTCGCCGGGACGTCCGTGAAACCGTAGGTCCGCCGGTCCTCGGTGGCGGCGCGAACCAGACCGTCGACGTGGTCGGCGCGCATCGGTTCCAGCCGCACGCGGCGACCGACGAGCACCGGCATGGCCCAGTCGGGGGGCGTCCCTGTCATGGCGCCCAGCATGGCAGCGGTCCGTCCGGACCCACCACCGGTTCTGTGCGTTCTCAGCGCAGGCCGGAGCGGACGAAGGCGTCGATGACCTGGCGCTGCATGACGAGGTACAGCGCGAACACCGGTAGGCAGGCCAGGCCCGAGGCGGCCATCACCGCGCCCCAGTCGTCGCCCTCGGCGGTGAGGAAGCCGCGGATGCCGAGCTGCACGACCGAGTTCGCGCGCTGCAGCACCAGCGCGGGCCAGAAGTACTCGTTCCAGGCGGAGATGAACAGCAGGATCGACAGCGACGCCAGCGCCGGGCGCAGGTTCGGCACGACGACCGTCCACAGCGTCGTCCACGACCCGCGTCCGTCGATGCGGGCCGCGTCGAGCAGCTCGCGCGGAAACGCCTGCATGTGCTGGCGGAGCATGAGCACGGCCAGCGCCGAGCACAGGTTCGGCACGATGACGCCCGCCAGCGTGTTCAGTAGGCCCAGATTCGACAGCACCAGGTAGTTCGAGATCATCGTCACCTGGAACGGGATGAGCCAGGTCGCCACGAACGCCATGAACAGCACCGTGCGGCCACGGAAGTCCCAGGCGGCGAAGGCGTACGCGGCGAGCAGGCAGATGACCAGCTGACCAGCGGCGGTGACGACGGCGATGACGAGGGTGTTGCCGAGCAGGCCCACGACGTCGAGGCTGTCGAAGACCTGCCGGTAGTTACCGACACTCAGCGGCCAGGGCAGCAACGACTGGTCGTAGAGGTCCTGGGGGCGGCGGAACGAGCTCGCGATCATCCAGTACACCGGGAAAACGCTGATCAGGCTCAACAAGGCGAGCATGGAATGGCTGGTCGCGGCCCGCAGGCGGGATGTCCGCATGCTGCTCATCATTCGCGTCCTCGGGTCGGCGGGGATGGACGGGCGCCGGTCGGGGCGGCGCGGCCCCGGTCAGTTGTCGGCGAAGCTGTAACGGTCTGCGAGTTTCACCAGAAGCGCGGCGACGACGGCGAAGACGGCGAAGAACGAGATGCCGGCGGCGGAGGCGAGACCGGAGTCGAGGCTGCGGAAGCCGTACTCCCAGAGCAGGTAGTAGACGTTCGTGGTGGAGTCCGCCGGCCCGCCCTGGGTGAGTATGTCGAGGAGCGGGAACGTCCACTGCGCGGACAGCAGCACCGTCATCAGCAGCATGAACAGCAGCGTCGAGCGCAGCAGTGGCAGTGTCACCCAGCGGGTCACCTGCCAGCGGGAGGCGCCGTCCATCTCGGCGGCCTCGGCGTAGTCGGCGCTGATGCCGGTCAGGCCGGCGGAGATGACGAGGGTCGCGAAGCCGAGAATCTGCCAGGCGCAGATCGCGAGGATGGCGAGCAGCGCCGTCCGTTCCTCGCGCAACCAGTTGTAGGAGCCGAGGCCGAGAGCGTGGTTGACGATTCCCTGGGGGTCCAGCAGCCAGCGCCACACCGCGGCCGTGGCGACCGGCGCCATGAGCATCGGCAGGAAGATCAGCGCCCGGTATGTCGTGCGCGAGCGGCCGCCCAGATTCCGGATTCCCAGCGCGATCGCGGTGGGCAGGATGATCGCGAACGGGATCAGGCCGAGGATGTACCAGAGCGTGTTCTTGGCGGCGCCGCGCAGCTGCGGCAGCGTGAACACCCGTTTGTAGTTTTCGAATCCGACGTAGGTCCGCGGGGAGGTCGGCAGCAGGTTCCAGTGGTAGAAGGACAGCTGGACGGCCTCGATGACCGGTTTGTACGTCCACACCGCCAGGCAGGCCAGCCCGGGCAGCAGGTAGAGATACGGCGGCAGGGCGGCGACCGCCCGGCGGGCCAGCGGTGGGCGCAGTGCCTCGACCGGTCTGGCCGGGACCGTCACCGCGCCGCCGCCGGCGCCGGGGACCCGCAGGGCGCCGGAGTACGCGACTTCGACGAACACGATCTGGAACATCCTTCCGACAGGCCGACGCCGATTCCGGTGCGGGGTGGCCGGGACGCCCGCCCGGGCGGATCCCGGACGGGCACCCCAGACGCCCGTGATCAGGCTGGCACTGGGTGGGTCAGACGGCGGCGGAGGCGGTCGAGGCGGTCGAGGTGGAGGCGGTCGAGGTGGTGGAGGCGGCGTGCTCGGCGGCGAGGCGGCTGAGGTCGTCGAGAGTCATGTCATAGACGACCTCGGCGGCGGCGATCGGCACCGTCGTGGCAACCGCGCCCTGCGGGTAGACGTCGACCCGGGTGTACTCGCCACCGACCAGTCCGGTCATCCGGTCCGCCGGGCCGATCACCTGGGCCCGGTAGGCGGTGGCGCCCGCCACCCACACCGGCACCCCGCCGAGCACGCCCGCCGACGCGTGGTGGGCGTGCCCGGTCAGCACGATCTTCACGTCGCTGCCGGCGAGGACGTCCGCGAGGTTCTGCGGCTCGGCGAGCAGCAGCGTGTTGACCATGGCGATCGGGGAGGGCACAGGTGGGTGGTGCAGGGCCAGCACCGTCCCGGCGGGCGCCGGCGTGGCCAGCTCGTCGGCGAGCCAGCGCAGCTGGGCGGTGCTGAGGAACCCGCCGTGCTGGCCCGGTTCGGTGCTGTCGAGAACGATGATCCGCAGGTCGCCGACCCAGTGCGTGTAGTCGTGCGGCTCGGTGGTCGGCTCCGCGCCGAACAGGCCGTCCCGGAACGGACCACGCGCGTCGTGGTTGCCCATCCCGTAGAGGACCGGCACCCCCATCCGGGTGGCGACGGGTTCCACCAGCTCCCGCAGCCGCCGGTAGGCCAGCACGTCGCCACTGTCGGCGAGGTCACCGGTGAGCAGCAGGACGCTGATCTTCAGCGTGGACGCCTCGATCTGAGCGAGGACCGACGACAGCGCGGCATAGGTGTCGACCTTGTCGTGCAGCAGCTCGCCCGGGCGGACGATGTGGGTGTCGCTGATCTGGATCAGGGTGTGGGTGGGCGTGTGCGTGGTCGGGTCGAGAAGGGGGAGCACGGGTGTCCTTTCGGGCCGGAGGGCGGCTTTCGGGTCAGGCACCGACGACGGGCCGGTCCGCCGGCACGACGAGGGCGTCGACGAGGCGGTTGAGGGCGTGGGCCGTCGCGCCGTGGGCGAGCAGGTAGCCGCGGGCGTCGCCATGGCTGGCGTGGATGCGGTCGAGCGCGTGCCGGATGAGCTCCGGCGGGCTGGCCAGCAGCGCGGCGGGCAGCTCGGCGCCGTCCGTGGAGGCCCGCGCCGACATCTTCTGCACGGCCGCCGCGGCCTCGTCGCGCAGGAAGTCGGCGGTCAGCGCGAAGTCCTCGGCGATCACCTCGGCCGGCACCCCGGCGAGGTCGAGGACCAGGGCGACGACCATGCCGGTGCGGTCCTTGCCGGCGCTGCAGTGCACGATCGCGGGCAGCGCCCCCGGCGCGGCGAGCGCGAGGACGGCCGCCGCGAGCCGCTCGCCCCGCTGGTCGACGGTGTAGTCGTAGATGGCTCGCAGATCGCCGCCGGCACCGGCCGCGTGGACGGCCGCCAGCCCCGCCGCCGCCCCGGCGGAGACCGGCTCGCCGGCCATCGCCGGGGCGGCCGCGCGGGTGGCCGGCACGGTGTAGACGGGTACCCGGCGGTGTTCGACGGCCAGCCGTCCGAGCCGGTCCGGGTCGTGCGTCACCTCGGCGTCCTCGCGCAGGTCGACGACGGTGCGCAGGCCCAGCTGCGCGAGGACCGCCTGGCCGGGCCCGTCGAGGCCACGCAGGGCGCCCGAGCGCAGCAGGGTCCGCCAGCGCAGCCGGCCGCCGTCGGCGGTGCGGTACCCGCCGACGTCCCGCAGGTTGATCGTGCCGGCCAGCGGCAGGTCGCGGCGCGGCTGCGGGCTGCCGGCGACCGCCTCCCCGGTGGTGTCGGTGGCGCCGACGGTGTCGGTGTCGGTGGCCGTCGTGTTCAACGTGGTCACTTCGACGGCATGAGCGAGGTGGCCTGCTTCTGCGCGGCGGCCAAGGTGGAGGCGGGGTTCTTGCCGCCGAAGACGGCGCCTTCGACCGCGGACATCATCGTGTCGCTGATCTGCAGGTAGTTGTCGCCGGGGAAGGACTCCCACGGCTGCAGCTGGGCGAGCTGGTCGAGGTTGGGCTTGATGAGCGGGTTCGCCTTCGCCCAGGCCTGCAGGCCGTTCGGGTCGTCGATCAGCCCGGTGCGCAGCGGCAGGTAGCCGATCTTCGAGGAGATCTGGGTATAGGCGTGGTCGCTGGTCAAGAACTTGATCAGTTCCCAGGCAGCGCGCTGCTTGGCCGGGTCCTTGCTGAAGATGGCCAGGCCCGAGCCCGAGTTGGTGGGGACGACCGGCTTCGACCCGAACGACGGCTCCTGGGAGGCGGCGAGCTCCCAGTTGTTCGTCTTGGCGCCGGCCATGAACAACCCCTGCACCGCGCTGGTCTCCAGCATCATGCCGAGCTGTCCGCTGCTGAACGCCTTGAACGCCTGCGTCTGGTCCAGATTGGGCATCGCGCCGCTGTGGGACAGGTCGGCCATGGTCGACACCGCCGAAACGGCCGGTGCGTCGGCGAACGGCAGGGACTTGCCGTCCTGGGACAGCACCCGGCCACCCGAGGAACGGACCAGGCTCTGGAAACACCAGACGGCGGCCTTCGTCACACAGTCGACGAGGATGCCGTCCTTGCCGGTCTTCGACTTGATGGCGAGCGCGGCGTTCTTGACGTCGGCCCAGGTCTTCGGCGGATTGGCCGGGTCCAGTCCCGCCTGGGTGAACAGCGTCTTGTTCATCCAGAGCACCGGGGTGGAGAAGACGTAGGGCATCGCGTAGGTCTTGCCGTCGACGTCGCCGAGGGTGCGCGCCTTGGGGGCGAACGGGTGGGCGCCGCCGAAGTTGGCCTGCACGGCGTCCCGTCCGACCAGGGTGTTCAGCGGCTGGGCGCCGAGGCTGCCGGCGACGAACCGCAGCGCGTCGAACGTGACCTGGGCGACGTCCGGCGGGTTGCCGGCGAGCACCTGGTTTTTCACGCTGCTGGTGTAGTCGCCGTTCGGCGTGGTGCCCTGCGGCGGCTGGCCCTTGACGGTGATGTTGGGATGCGCGGCCTCGAAGTCGTGCAGCAGTCCCTCGATGACCGGTTTCCAGGTGCCCGTGCTGGTGAGGTTGTAGCTCTCGAAGACGATGGAGACCTTCTGGTCCGGGGCGAGTTCGGGGATCGTCGCGGTCGTGCCGGAACCGGCGGCGGTCGCACTCGACGGGGTGGAGGAGGACGTCGCGCACGCGGATGCCAGCGCGGCGACCAGGACGAGGCCGGTCGCGGCGCGCAGCAGGCGTGGTCGGGCCACGGTGAAGCTCCCTTACGGATCGAGTGGGGCTTGACGCGGGGCCGGGGGGCGTGCACAGGGCTCGCGTCCCGGCCTGCGAG
>NZ_JANEZT010000390.1 GCF_025403405.1 Frankia tisae | reverse complement strand
ATCCGCGCCGCGTCACCTAAATCCGCCCCACCAGCCCCGAAGGACCCTGATGGCCAGACCGCTGCCGCAACGCGCCCTGCGCGCCCCGCTGCGCCCCTCCGCACGTGTCGTCGCCGACGCCGAACACCTCGCGAACCTCACCCACCACCTCAGCCCCCGAGACCGGTGGATCACCCGGCTCCTGTATGAGCACCGGGTCCTGACCACCCACCAGCTCGTCCAGGCCGGCTGGCCCACTCGCCGCACCGCGAACGAACGGCTCCTCCAGCTCTACCGGTGGCGCGTCATCGACCGCTTCCAACCGCTCTCCCCCGTCGGTGAGGGCATGCCACCCGCGCACTACGTGTGCGACGTCGCCGGCGCCGCCGTCCTCGCCGCCGAAGACAGCATCGACCTCAAGGACACCGGCTACCGCCACGACCGCGCCCTCGGCGTCGCCTACTGGCCCCAGCTCGCCCACCGCATCGCCGTCAACGGCTTCTTCACCCACCTCATCGCACACGCCCGCCAACCGAACCCCCCGGGAACGCTGACCGCCTGGTGGTCCGAGGCCCGCGCCCGGCGGGCATTCGGCGACATCGTCCGACCCGACGCCTACGGCCGGTGGACCAGCAACCGCAGCGACGTCGAATGGTTCCTCGAACTCGACTGGGCCACCGAGCCCTACCCGCGCCTCGCCGCGAAGATCAGCAAATACGGGCAGCTCGCGACCACGACCGGCATCGTCACCCCCGTCCTGTTCTGGTTTCCCACCACCAGCCGAGAGACCCGCGCCCGCCGCGCCTTGGCCGACGCCGTGGCCAGGCTCGACCAGCCCGACACCGTCCCCGTCGCGACCACCGCCGCCACCCTCACCCCACCCGACGACCAGCTCGACCCATCCCGCGCCCGCTGGCTACCCCTGACTCAGGCCCACGCCGGCAGGCTCACCCTCGACCAGCTACCCCGCGCCTGGCCCCGGCTACCAGCACCCGCGCCAGTGTCCGACCGGCTCGGAGACGGCGCGCCAGGGCAGGGCCTACGTCCGCCCGCACCGATGCCACCCGAGAAGTACCGGGGGTGAGCAGCCACGACCAAGTACATCGCCGGGGCCGTCGCGGCTGTTGTCCTGCTCATCGTGATGATGGGTGCCGCCGCCGGTCAGTTGGCCGAACGGGTCCTGTGCCTGCCCGTCGTCGGCTGGTTCCTCGGCTGCAACAGCGGCGGCAGCCCGAGCCGGGCAGCGATCGACGACATCCCACCCGACTACCTCACCCTCTACATGCAGGCCGCCCCGACCTGCCCCGGCCTGTCCTGGACCACGCTCGCCGCCATCGGCAAGATCGAAAGCGATCACGGCCGTAGCCGCATGCCCGGCGTCATCAGCGGCACCAACTCCGCCGGCGCCGCCGGACCCATGCAGTTCCTCGCCCCGACATTCGCCGAAGCGATCGCCCGGCACCACCTGGCGCCGGGCGGCGCGAGCCCGCCGTCGCTTTACAACCCGCAGGACGCCGTCTACGCCGCCGCGGCCTACCTGTGCGACAACCACGTCGCCACCGACCTACCGGGCGCGCTGTGGGCCTACAACCACTCCGACGCCTACGTCGCCCAAGTCGTCACCCAGGCCGAGCAGTACACCTCGACCTACGGCCCCGGCGCCGACACCGACCCGTCCGACGCCGGCTACGCCGCCGTCGTCTACGCCCAGGGCCAGCTCGGCATCCCCTACCTGTGGGGCGGAGACGGGCTAGCCGAGGGCGGCTTCGACTGCTCCGGCCTCACCCGCGCCGCCTACCTAGCCGCCGGCATCGACCTGCCACGCACCGCACAGACCCAGTACCAAGCCGGACCCGTGGTCTCGCCCGGCGAGCCGCTCAAGATCGGCGACCTCGTGTACTACGGGACCGCCGACAACATCCACCACGTCGCGATCTACATCGGAAACGGGCAGATGATCACGGCTCCAGGACGTAAAAAGGTCGTCAAAATTTCCGCATACAGATGGAAAGGGGACGACTATTTCGGTGCGACACGGCCAGGCAAATGAGATTTGTTCCAACCAGATGCAACATCCGGCAAGCAGCGATAAGCGACGAAACCGGGCTTTCGAGGCTTCCCAAGTGTGAGGCTATCGCGACACGCCGCCCTGCGACGGCTAAACGCGGATGCCGATGTCCGATGCAACGATGATGCATCGGATGCAACAGGAGGCTGCCGTGGGGCAACGTGTCGATCTGCCCGGTGCTGTGCACCTTGTACTGGACGCGACGGTTGCGCATTTCGATCCTGCGGCGGCGGTGTTCGCGGCGATGCTGGAAGGCTGGTCGCGTCAGCAGCAGAGCCGGTTTCTGCGGCCGGCCACGATCCGGGCCCGGCTCGATCTCATACGCCGGTTCGCGGCCTTCACAAACCAGTACCCCTGGGAGTGGACCCCGGGCGAGGTGGAGGCGTTCACCTCCGAGCTGGCCTCGGGGGCGAGTCCGCGGGCGGCGTCGACCGTGCGGGCCTACCAGCTGACCGTGCGGCTGTTCTGCGAATTCGTCACCGACGCCCGGTACGGCTGGCCAGTCGAGTGCGAGCGGCGGTTCGGAGCGGTGCCGAGCCAGATCTGCCACGAGTGGAACACGGTCGCGCACCGGGCCGACTACGAGGGCCGACCGGGTCGGCGGGCGTTGACCTACGACGAGGTGCAGGCGCTGTTCGACGCCGCCGACGCGCGGGTCGAAGAGATTCGCTCGCACGGTCGAAAGGGCGCGCTGGCGGCGCACCGCGACGCGGTGGTACTCAAGACGGTGTACGCCTACGGGTTGCGGCGACGGGAAGCCGCGTTGCTCGACGTCGTGGACTTTCGCCGCAACCCGCGGGCGGCGGCCCATGGCCGGTTTGGGTCGGTGCAGGTGCGGTGGGGCAAGGCGTCGCGGGGCAGCCCGCCGAAGCGGCGCACGGTGCTGACCGTGCCCGAGTTCGACTGGATCGTCGAGTTGCTCGACGACTGGTGCGAGCAGCTACGTCCGCAGTTCGACCCCGGTCAGCATCCCGCCCTGTGGGTGACAGAACGGCGCGGCCGGATCGCGGTCCGCCATCTGGATGACCTGTTCGGACTGGCGCGTCGGGCGGCGGGGCTGTCGGAGGAGCTGGATTTGCATTCGCTGCGGCACAGCTATGTCACCCATCTGCTGGAATTCGGCTATCCACCGCTGTTCGTGCAACAGCAGGTCGGGCACTCCTATGCCTCGACGACCGCGATCTACACGTCGGTGTCGGATGAGTTCCGTAACCGGCTGCTGGAGAAGTCGCTGCGCCGCTTTGAGGACCTGTGGGGGACACCCCGATGACCCGGACAACGGGTA
This sequence comes from Frankia tisae, assembly GCF_025403405.1. GTDB lineage: Bacteria > Actinomycetota > Actinomycetes > Frankiales > Frankiaceae > Frankia > Frankia tisai. Next base: position 2,739 of record NZ_JANEZT010000390.1, on the reverse strand, counting down.
TCCGCTGGCACCTGCGGACCCGGATGGCGGACAAGGGCCTGTTCCAGACCTCCGACCTGGTGCCGCGCCTGGCCGAACGCGGGGTGCACCTGTCCCGGGAACAGGTCTTCCGGCTGGTCACCCAGCCCCCGCAGCGGCTGTCGATGGACACCCTCGCCGCGCTGTGCGACGTGCTCGGCTGCACCCCGAACGACCTGATCGAGATCGTGGCCGTCGCCGAGCAGGTCGCGAAGACAGCGTCCGCGGGCCGACGGACCGCAGGCGGTGCACCGACAGGCCCGCGGCGCACCACGATCCGCCGACCGGAGGGGCTATGACACCCGACCAACCGGCAGGCTCGACCAGGTCTTTTCGGGGGCCGGCGGCCGGTTCTGGCCGGCGACCGCCGGTTGACCGCCAGGCACGCCTGCACGCATTGACCGTGCGGCTCGTCGCTGTCGTCCCGCGGATGACCGAGGTGGACGCCCGCCGTCATCTCGACGCGCTCGCGGGAACGGTGAGCGCGCGGTTGGCCTGGTTGGACGACCACCTGACCGCGTATCCGGATGCGCTGCGGTCGGGCAGCTCGGACGCGCCCGCCGTCTTCATCCGGTTCGCCTACACGCTGCACCAGGCGGGATACGCGGTGGTGGTGCCCGCCTGCGTCGACTGCGAACAAGTCGCCGCGGCGCTGCCGCAGCGGGTCGAGGGCGGCCGGGTCTGCGCGCGATGCGCACGACGCCGGCAGGCCAAAGAATGCGGGCGGTGCGGCCGGCGCAACCCCGTCCGGGTCCACGACTCGGACGGGACACCGGTGTGCCAGAACTGCTGGAACCGCGACCCGGCCAGCTGGCAGACCTGCACCAGCTGCGGATACCCAGGGACGGTCGCGGCGCGGCCGAACCGGAAGCCGATCTGCCGGCGCTGCTACGAAACCCCCCGCGTGATCTGCGCCCGCTGCTCCCGATCCGCCGTCGAGGCCGCCCGCACCGACGCCGGCGAACCGCTGTGCGCCGCCTGCCGACCCGCGCCGCGCTGTGGGCTGTGCGGGCGGGAAGGACGGCTCAAGGTTCGTGCCCGCGATGGCCGGCCGGGGCTGTGCGAGGCGTGCTACCGCCGCACCCTGTTCGGGGTATGCGACGCCTGCGGGCTGATCGGGAAACTGGCCACGACCGGCACCCAGGGCGGACCCCGCCTGTGCACCCGCTGCCGGCCCGTGGCCACCCGGCGCTGCTCGCGGTGCGGGCGCGATCGGAGGATCATCGCCACCTGGCCGATCGGCAGCGTATGCGCCTCCTGCTACGCCTGGACCCGCCGCCACCCCGCCGTCTGCCTACGCTGCCAGGGCACCCAGGTCCTCGTCGGCCTCGACCAGCAGGGCCAGCGGATCTGCGGCCCATGCGCCGGCCTGGACATCGACTACACCTGCCCGGCCTGCGGGCGGGCCGGGTTCGTGCCCCGCGACGGGAGATGCGAACGCTGCCTGGCCGCCCACCGCGCCGAGGAACTGCTCACCGGCACGAACGGGGTCATACGCGCCGAGCTACGCCCGCTGGCGACCGCGCTGGCCAACACCGAGGCGCCCGACGCCATCCTGACCTGGCTGCGACCCGGCGGACCAGCCGAACAGCTGTTCCGCCACCTCACCGAAGCCGACGCTCCGGCCAGCCACGAGCTCCTCGACAGCTGGCCGCAGACCCTTGCCCTGCACCGCTTCCGCCAGATCCTCGTCCACGTCGGCGTTCTGCCCGACCGCGCCGACTACCTCGAACGCCTCGGCCCCTGGCTCGACGAGCTCCTCGCCACGCGCCCGGCCGCCGACGGCCCTCTGATCCACGCCTGGGCGCATTGGGCGGTCCTTCGCCGAGCCCGCCACCGGCTGCCTGTTCGGCCGTTCACCCCGCACGCTGCCGGCTGGGCCCGCACCCGCATCCGCGCCGCAATACGCCTCCTGGCCTGGATCGACGCGCAGCACACCACGCTCGCCGACCTCACCCAGACCGACGTCGACCGCTGGCTGACCGAACAGCCGCCCGAGAGCGCCTATCCCGCACGTGAATTCCTGCACTGGGCTCGCAGCCGACACCTGACCGGCGACGTGACCATCCCGAAACGGCGCCCCCGCCACATCGTCACCGCGATCAGCGACGACGAGCGGTGGACCCACCTTCGCCGCTGCCTACACGACGCGACCCTGCCCCTGCCCGCCCGCGCGGCAGGCGCCCTCCTGCTGGTATACGGCCTGCCCGTCAGCCGCATCTCCACCCTGCATGCCGATCAGATCACCACCGAGGGCAACCGGATACTTCTCCGTCTGGGAGCGCACGGCATACTTCTTCCTCCGGCCGTCGCTGACCTTCTGCTCGCCCAACGCGACGCCGCACGCACCGTATCCGTTCTCGCCCGCAGCGCCCCGCCGGCCACGACCTGGCTGTTCCCCGGCGGCTTCCCGGGTCGACCCGCTCGGGACGCGGTTTACCGGGCGCTTCGCGGCAACGGGCTGCCGCACGCCCGCCATGCCCGGAGCGCCGCGCTCATGACGCTCGCGGCGGACTTACCTGCCCCGATCCTCGCGGCCCTACTCGACCTCCACATCGCCACCGCCGTCGCCTGGACCCAGCACGCCGCCCACGGGCGGATTCAAGCGGTCATAGCGACGCATGCTTCGCCAGCAAATCGTTGAAGACTTCGACCGGCTTCGCCCAGCCCAACGTCTGCCGCGGCCTTCCGTTCAGCTGTTCGGCCACCTTATCAAGCTCG
>NZ_JANEZT010000038.1 GCF_025403405.1 Frankia tisae | reverse complement strand
TGATGATGGTCTGGCAGCTACTCGTCTGGACCGCAGGCGCCGGGACAGCTACGGCTCTCGCCGTCGCCTGCCGCCCGGCGGCCGAGGCGGCCCGCCGCCACGGTTCGGTTCCCGGCACGGTGCCGGCCGCGGCCGGTGCGCTGGCAGCGCTGGTGGTGGTCGGTCTCGCCCTCACGGCGTTCGCCGGCGTGCCGCCCTGGGCGGGTGCCTGCTGGCTGCTGGGAACCGCCCTGGCGGCGGGATGGATCGCGCTGCGGCGCCGGGATCCGGCGGCCTGGGGAGTGCCGGCGCAGCCGGCGGGTGAGGACCCGGGGCCGGACGGCTCACCGCGCCAACGGATGAGTCCGGACCTCGCCGATCAGGATGATCTCGTCCAGTCACTGACGATCGCTTCGTACGCGCTGCAGATGGGCGACGCGGGGCGCGCCCACCAGGCGGTCGAGGTCGCGCTGTCCCGCTCGCGAGCCACCCTGGATCTGCTGATGCGGGAGAACCCCGGCCACGGCTTCGTCCGCCCCGGGCCGGCAACGTCCCAGAGCCCGGCAGGTCCGACCGCCGCCGCCTGAGGCTGGTGCGCCCCCGGCGCCGGCCTGCCGGTCGCCCCGCCCGCCCGGAAGGATCCGAGGGGAAGGGCGACCGGCAGGGCTCAGCCGTTCAGCCGTTCGTCAGGTGGCGGTGGACTCGGCCGACGGCGGCACGGACTCCAGCGAATCGGCCGGCTTCGAAACCGGACGGGACGCCCGGCGCCGGCGGCTCCGGACGGGCTTGCCGGCGGTCGCACCGCTGTCGGCGGTCGCACCGCTGTCGGCGGTGGCGAGGCTGTCGGGATCGTCGGAGTTCGCGTAGACGGGCGGTGTCGTAGCCCCGTCTCCGGTCGTCGACGCGAGGGTCACCGTCGCGTCGCCCCCGGCGTCCGCCACGGGGACGTGGCGGACGTTGCCGTTCACCGCCGCGATCGGCGCGGAAGCGGCGTCCACCACCACGACCCCGGATTCCGACGGCGAGTCCGGCGCGCCGCCGGCATCGCCTGCCGTCGGGCCTGTGACGTCGTTGTCCGTCGAGGCCGGCGGGACGATGCCGGCCTGCGTCGCGGTGCCGCCGGCCACCTCGATGGCCGCAGCGGGAGCGCCGGCCGAGGCGGACGCGACGAGTGAGGGCCCGCCGACGGCACGGGTGGCAGCGCCGCGAGAACGCCGGCCCGACCCGCCGGAACCGGACCCGGACCCGACCGCAGCCGGTTCGGCCTGGCCGGTACCGGATCCACCGGAGGCGGCCGGGGCGGCCCCCGAGTGGGCGTGGCCGCCGCTGCCGTTGAGGTGGATGAGCACGCCGCGGCCGTTGCAGTGCACGCACGACTCGCTGTACGCCTCCAGCAGGCCCTGGCCCACCCGCTTACGGGTCATCTGGACCAGGCCGAGGCTCGTCACCTCCGCGACCTGATGCCGCGTGCGGTCACGACCGAGGCACTCGGTGAGCCGGCGCAGGACCAGCTCCCGGTTGCTCTCCAGGACCATGTCGATGAAGTCGATGACGATGATCCCCCCGATGTCCCGTAGCCGCAGCTGGCGGACGATCTCCTCGGCGGCCTCCAGGTTGTTCTTGGTGACGGTCTCCTCGAGGTTGCCGCCCTTGCCGGTGAACTTGCCGGTGTTGACGTCGATGACCGTCATCGCCTCGGTGCGGTCGATGACCAGTGATCCGCCCGAGGGCAGCCAGACCTTGCGGTCGAGTGCCTTGGCGAGCTGCTCGTCCACCCGGTAGTCGACGAAGACGTCGCCGGTTCCCGTGTAGCGGCGGATACGCGGGCGCAGGTCGGGGGCGACGGCGTCGAGGTACTCCTCGATCGTCGCGGCCTCGCCGGAGCCCTGGACGACCAGCTCGGTGAAGTCCTCGTTGAAGATGTCGCGGATCACCCGCACGACGAGGTCCGGCTCGCCGTAGAGCAGGGACGGCGCCGACGCCTTCTTGGCGCGGCGCCGGATGTCCTCCCACTGCGCCGCGAGCCGCTCGACGTCGCGCTCGAGCTCGGCCTCGCTGGCACCCTCGGCGGCGGTGCGCACGATGACGCCGCCGTCCTCGGGCGTGATCTTCTTCAGGATGCTCTTGAGCCGCGCGCGCTCGGTGTCGGGCAGCTTGCGGCTGATGCCGGCGTTCTGACCGTCCGGTACATACACGAGGTAACGGCCCGGCAGGCTGATCTGGCTGGTGAGCCGGGCACCCTTGTGCCCGATCGGGTCCTTGGAGACCTGGACCAGGACCGACTGCCCCGACTTGAGCACCTGTTCGATCTTACGGGGACGGCCGTCGAGCCCGGAGGCGTCGTAGTTGACCTCACCGGCGTACAGGACGGCATTGCGTCCCTTGCCGATGTCGACGAACGCCGCCTCCATGCTGGCCAGCACGTTCTGCACCCGGCCGAGGTAGACGTTGCCCGCGTACGACGCGGAGCTCGCACGGGTGACGAAGTGCTCGACGAGCACGCCGTCCTCGAGGACGGCGATCTGGGTGCGGTCACCTGCGTGGCGTACGATCATGCGGCGCTCGACCGCCTCGCGGCGGGCGAGGAACTCGGCCTCGGTGACGATCGGCGGGCGGCGCCGGCCGCTGTCCCGGCCCTCACGGCGCCGCTGGCGCTTGGCTTCCAGCCGGGTCGAACCGCTCAGGCCCCGGACCAGATCCTCGTCGCGGCGGACCTCACGCACGTGCACGACGGTGTTCGGCGGGTCGTCGACCACCCCAGGCTCGTCGCCGCCGGTACGCCGACGCCGACGCCGACGGCGGCGCGAACCGCCCGTGCGATCGTCGTCGTCCTCGTCGTCACCGTCATCGGCGCGGTCCGCCGCCTCACCGCCGTCCGCCGCGGCCGGCTCCGCCGCACCGCCGCGCCCGGGACGATCGGTGGCGTCCGCGACCACGCTCGGGCCTTCGTCGGTCTCGCCGACGCCGTCCTCTGCGTCGGTCTCGGTGCCGTCCTCGTCTCCACGGGCCCGGCCACGGCCGCGGCGGCCACGACGACGGCGCCGGGTGGAACCCGACCCGCCACCCTGGTCGTCCTCGTCGAACTCCCCGTCCTCATCGGCGGCGGCGAGTTCCTCGGCTGCGATGTCGGTGTCGATGTCGGTGTCGATGTCGGTGTCGGTGACCTCGTCGGCGGCCTCCAGCTCGACGGGCGGACTGGCGGCTTCGATGGGCTCCGGGACGGCAGTGGACCCTGTCTCGCCCGCGGTGCCGGCGCGGCGCCAGCGCGGCTCGGCGGCCGCCGGCTCCGGCGCCCGGAAGGTCACCATCGCCACCGGGCGGCGGGCCGCCGGGCGGGATACGGGCTCGGCGGCCGGTTCGTCGCCGATGCCGGCCCAGGTCGGGGCGGTGGCCCGCCGGGTCCTCGTCCGGGAGCGGGTGCCGCCCGGCGCCGATTCGGCGGCGGGCGGTACGACCTGGGCCTGCTCACCTTCGGCGGTCGCGGGGCCGAGTGGGGCGCTCGCGGCGACCGGCTCGTCGACGAAGGCCGGGTCCGCAAAGACAGCCGGGTCCGCAAAGACAGCCGGGTCGGCAGCGGCAGGCGGCTCAACGTCAGCCGGCGACTCGATACCGGCCCGCGGCTCAGCGACCGCGGACGGCCCAGCGACGGGGGTCGAGGGAGCCTCGCCGGCCGACCCCTCGCTTCCCCGAGCCGGGCTGGCGGGAGCGTCTACTGCCGGCACGGAGCCGGACGCGGGCTCGACGGGCGCGGCCTTGGCGGCCGTCGCGCGACGCCTCGTGGTCCGGGTACGGGTAGCCCGAGGCGGGGTGGCCTCTGCGCCGCCGACCTCGACGGGCGCGGCGGAGGCTGCCGCCGGTTCGACGACGGACGGCTCGCCGGCCGGCAGCTCGCCGACGGGGGGTACGGCTGGTGGCGTCACGGGGCCGGAGGTAGCCCGGCGCGAACGGGTCCGCTTGGGCTTCGGCGCGTCCTCGACGGGCGGCGGCGCCGCGGCCTCGCCGGCCGGCGCCGTTGCGGCGGACGGCCCTGCCGAGTCGGCGCCACTCACGGGCTCGACAGAGGCCGGGACCTCCGCCGCGGCGACGTCACGGACGGCGCGACGGCTGCGGGTCGCCCGGGTACGCCGGACCGGCGCCGGGGACTCGGCGCCCCCAGCCGCGCCGTCGCCGCTGGGCGTAGCGGCATCGCTGGGCGTAGCGGCATCGGTGGGCGTAGCGGGATGCGCGGCCCCCACGGATGGCGCGGCGGCCTCGGCAGCGGGCGAGGCGGCTCCGGAGGCGGCTGATCCGGCCGCGTCCGCTACCTGCGGCGAGGCCGGATCAGCCGTGGCCGCATCGCCCGCCTTCGCCCTGGTCGCGCGGGTACGCGTGGTGGGGCTGGTCCTCGTCCGCCGCCGGGTGGTTGCCGGCGCCTCGGCTGACGGCGCCTCGGCTGATGGGGCGGCGCCGTCGCCGGAAACGGACGCGGACACCGAGGAATCGGCGGTGTCGCTGGTCATGCTCGGGGCGGCGGTTGCCACGGCGCCGTCGGGAGCGGACCCGTCCGGGTGCTCGGAGGGCGGACCGGCGGCCCGTCCTGCGGCCCTGCGCCGACGCGGCGCGGGGCGGGTGGCTTCGGATTCGGTCTGGGTGGTCAGATCATCGTCGGGCACGGGTTAAGAAGCCTCTCGGGCTCCCGGGCGCGCTGCCTGGTGCAGTCGCGGCCGCGCAGAAGCCAATGTCTCGGTCCGGCTCGGTTGCTGCCGGGAAAGCCTGCGACGCCCTGCATCACGCTGATGATCGACCTGCTAGCCGGCCAGCGTCGTTGCGGTCCGGCGCTAGCGGGTCCGCCAGCGTCCCATCATCGCGCAGTCGGCCCTGCTCCAGCCGCGTTGGCTCGGGCGGCACCGACGGGCGCAGACCGGCTACCACGCCGAGGGCGGTCAGCACGTCGTCTGGTCGCACAGCGGGCGTCGTGTGCCGCACGACCAACTCCAGTATCGCACACGTGTCGTTCCCCGCACGACAAACGGCCAAGACAATGGCGGCACGCACATCGAACCGGCGCCGACCGTCCTTGGTCGCCCGCTCGACCTGGACGACCTCCTGCCGCAACAGCTCGGTCACCGCGCCGCGCAACTCGGGCTCCGCGACCCCCGGTAGCCGCACGACCCACCGGGAGGCATCGATCCGCTCCGCGAGCCCGGTCCCCTCGGCTACCACGGCGCCCACCACGTCCAGCCCGGGCGGCAACGCCGCGTCCAGGTCAGCCTGCAGCTGCGCCGGCTCCATCTCGACGGCCAGCGCCAGCTCCACGTACTCGGCCTCGCTGGCAGCCCCGGTGGGCGCGGCGCCCACCCAGGAGATCCGGGGATGCGGGCTGAAGCCCGCCGAGTACGCCATCGGCACCGCCGCCCGGCGCAGCCCCCGCTCGAACGTGCGAGCGACGTCCCGATGTGACAGGAATCTCAGCCGCCCCCGCTTCGCGAAGCGAAGCCGGACCCGTTGGACGACCGGCGGGGGCGGCGGCCCCTCAGGCCGGCGTGCCATTGCTCACCGCCGCCGGGCGGAGCCGGGAGCCGGCGGCCGGCCCGTCCTCGACGCCGCCGGGTACGGCCTCGGCATCGATGCCGTCAACGCCATCGACGGACACGGAAGCCGCGGTGACCACCGGCGAACCCGCCGACACGCTCACCACCGGCAGCAACGACCGGCCGGTCGGGCCGATCTGGGTATCGGTCCCCATCGTCGGGCAGACGCCGCAGTCGTAGCAGGGGGTCCAGCGGCAGTCGTCGAGCTCGGTGCCGCGCAGCGCCTCCTGCCAGTCGGCCCACAGCCAGTCCCGGTCGAGGCCCGCGTCGAGATGGTCCCAGGCCAACACCTCGCGCTCGTCGCGCTCGCGAGTCGTGAACCAGTCGAGGGAGATCCCGAGCGGTTCGAGCTCGGCGGCGCACGCCGACTCCCAGCGCTCGAACGAGAAGTGCTCACTCCAGCCGTCGAAGCGGCCGCCTTCGCGCCAGACTCGCTCGATCACGGCGCCGACGCGACGGTCACCGCGAGCCAGCAGGCCCTCGATGATGCCGGGACGGCCGTCGTGGTAGCGGAACCCGACGGCGCGAGCGATCTCCTTGTCTGCCCGCACGGTGTCGCGCAGCAGCTTCAGCCGCGCGTCGGTCACCTCGTGCGACGCCTGGCCCACCCACTGGAACGGGGTGTGCGGCTTCGGGACGAAGCCGCCGATCGACACCGTGCAGCGGATGTCGCGGTGGCCACTGGCGCGACGGCCGGCCCGGATCACCTCCCGGGCTAGGTCGGCGATCTCCAGCACGTCCTGGTCGGTCTCGGTCGGCAGCCCGCACATGAAGTAGAGCTTCACCTGGCGCCAGCCATGGGCGTAGGCGGTGCTGACGGTGCGCACCAGGTCCTCGGCGCCGACCATCTTGTTGATGACCTTGCGCAGCCGCTCGGAGCCGCCCTCCGGGGCGAACGTCAACCCGCTGCGCCGGCCGTTGCGGGAGAACTCGTTCGCGAGGGTGACGTTGAACGCGTCCACCCGCGTCGAGGGCAGGCTCAGCGAGATCTTCTCGTTCTCGTACCGGTCGGCGAGACCGGTCGCGATCTCGCCGATTTCGGTGTGGTCGGCGCTGGACAGCGACAACAGGCCGACCTCGTTGAAGCCGGTGGCCCGCAGACCCGCGTCGACCATCGCGCCGACAGTGGAGATGTTCCGCTCCCGCACCGGCCTGGTGATCATCCCGGCCTGGCAGAACCGGCAGCCCCGGGTGCAGCCGCGGAAGATCTCCACGCTCAGGCGCTCGTGCACCGTCTCGGCCAGCGGGACCAGCGGGGCCTTCGGATACGGCCAGGCGTCGAGGTCGGACAGCGTGTGCTTGCTCGGCCGGAGCGGGACGTCGTCGCGGTTGACGGTGACCGCCTGGATGCGGCCATCAGACCGATAGGTGACGTCGTAGAACGCCGGCACGTAGACCAGCCGGCGGTGGGCAAGCCGAGCCAGCAGCTCGGTGCGCCCACCGGGGGCGCCGGCCGCCTTCCACCCGCGGATCACGTCGGTGATGCCGAGGACGGCCTGCTCGCCGTCACCGAGCACCACGGCGTCGACGAACCCGGCGATGGGCTCCGGGTTGAACGCGGCGTGCCCACCCGCGACCACCAGCGGGTCGGCCTCGCCACGGCGCTCGGCCTGCAGGGGGATCCCGGCGAGGTCGAGCGCGGTGAGCAGGTTGGTGTAGCCGAGCTCGGTGGAGAAGCTGACGCCGAGCACGTCGAAATCGCGGACCGACCGGTGCCCGTCCACCGTGAACTGCGGCAGGCCGTGCTCGCGCAGCAGCGCCTCCAGGTCGGGCCACACCGAGTAGGTCCGCTCGGCGAGCACGTCCGGCTGCTCGTTGAGGATCTCGTAGAGGATCTGCAGCCCCTGGTTGGGCAGGCCGACCTCGTAGGCGTCCGGATACATCAGAGCCCAGCGCACCGCGGCGGTGTCCCAGGGTTTGACGATGGAGTTCCCCTCGCCACCGACATACTGCACGGGCCTTCGCACCCGCGGGAGCAGCGGCTCCAGGCGAGCGAACAGCGACTGTCCGGACATGCAGGCGAGCCTACGGCACGGCGGCAACCCCACCACGGGCCCGCGCGATCGCCGGGCCTTCCCTACCCCGACGGCTACGAAGCGTAAGGGTCGGAGCGCGCGCGTAGGCGGACGTTCTGCAGCAGGCCGACGCCGATCATGTTGGCGAACATCGACGAGCCGCCGTAGGACAGGAACGGCAGCGGCAGACCGGTGACCGGCATGATCCCCAGACACATCCCGATGTTGACGAACGACTGGAAGGTGAACCAACAGACCACGCCCGTGGCGATGAGCGCGCCGAAGGAGTCCTGGGAGCCGAAGCCGATCGACAGCGCCCGCCACAGCACCACGCCGAGCAGCACGATGATCCCACCGGCGCCGAGATACCCCAGCTCCTCGCCGGCCACGCTGAACACGAAGTCGGTCTGCTGCTCGGGGACGAACTGCCCCTGGGTCTGCTGGCCGTGCAGCAGACCGCGGCCGGTCACGCCGCCGTTGGCAATCGCGATCATGGCCTGGGCGACGTTGTAGCCGGTGCCGGAGGAGGCCTTGTTCTCGGAGACGAACGAGGTGAGCCGGGCCTCCTGGTACGGCTGGAGCAGGTGGAACTGCAGGATCGCGCCGCCGAAGAGCACCCCGCACAGGATCAGCCCCAGCACCCAGCGCCGCGGCGCCCCGCTGACCGCCAGCATGCCGAGGGTGGTGAAGACCAGCACCATCACCGTGCCGAAGTCCGGCTGGAGCATGATCAGCGCGATCGGGACGACGGTCAGCCCGAGGACGAGCAGCACGTCGCCGTGACCGGGGGCGCTGCGCCGGATCCCGGTGTGGCGGTCCTCGTGCTTCTCCCCGAGGATCATCGCCGCGCCGACGACCAGCGCCATCTTGGCGAATTCCGACGGCTGGAGCTGAAAGCCGGCCGGCAGCACGATCCACGAGTGCGCACCGTTGATCGTCGACCCGAACAGCAGCACCGCGACGAGCCCGACGAGCGAGCCGAGATAGACGAACGGCGCGTAGGCGCGCAGCACCCGGTAGTCGACGAGGGTCGCGATCGCGCCGAGCACCAGCCCGATGGCGAGGTTCAGCAGATGACGCTTGAGGAACGTCTGCGGATCACTTCCGGCCTCGCCGAAACGCTGGCGGGTCGCCGACCACACCAGCAGCGCGCCCACGACGGACAGGCCGATGACACACAGCTGCAGCGTCCAGTCGAGCCGTCGTAGCGGCGAATGGCGCCCCGAGGCGCGATCCCGCAGCTGCCCGATCCGCCCCCGCACGGGTACCGGGGACGACCGCAGCGCGGTCGGTCCCGCCTCCTGGGTCACAACGCCTCCTCCCAAAGATCGCCCGATCGCCCACGCGCGCCCGGGACCGCACCCCGCGCCGGGTGGTCGGCGGGGCAGGTCACGGGCGCGCGAGGCCCGCGGGCGGCGCTCGGCTCGGCGCTGACGCCAGGACGCCGACGGCGGCGGGCTTCCCCGCGCTCCCGGGCAGTGGGTGCCGGGCGGCCGGGCGGGTCGCACCGGTCGCCACGGCGGGGCCGGCGCGGGCGGAGTCGGCGGTCGTCGACAGCGCGGGCAGCACTGCGAGCGGACCGCCGGCCGACGGTTGGGCGACGGGCCCCGGCCCCGGGACGGACGCCGGTGTCGCCACGACGGTCCCCACCGACGCGAACGGGTCCGCGGCGGGCGTCGCCGCGATCGTCCCGTCCCGGTTGATCTTCGGCAGGGTGGCCGGGGCCTTGCCGTCCGGCATCGCCGCCGGCTGGCCGACGCCGTAGATAGCCTGGTAGATCCGCTTGGCGACCGGGGCGGCGTACTCGGCGCCGGTACCGGAGTCCGGGATCGTCACCACGACGGCGAACCGCGGGTCGTCGGCCGGGGCGAAGGAGGCGAACCAGGAGGTGTCGCCCTTGCCCTCGACCTCGGCGGTGCCGGTCTTGGCCGCGATCGGGACGATGTTGCTCGGCCAGTCCCCGAAGACGCCGGTCGCCGTGCCCCCGCCCTCGCTGGTGACGCCGCGCAGGCCGGCGCGGATGTAGGCGAGGTTCTCCGGGGAGACCGGCAGCGTCCCGGCCTTGCGCGGCTGGAAGGTCCGCACCACCCGGCCGTCCGGGGCGACCGCGGCCTTGGCCAGGCTGGGCTTCCACAGCGTGCCGCCGTTGGCGATCGCGGCGTAGGCGGTGGCCAGCTGCAGCGGGCTCAGCGACAGGTACTGGCCCTGGCCGATCGCGAACTGGGTGGCCGCGCCGGCGTTGTAGAGGTAACCGTCCACGCACGCCTCGGCGGCGTACTTGCGGAACCGCTCCGCCTTGACCGGGTCGGACTCCTCCGGGTAGCCGTTCTTCGCCCGCCGGCAGTAGGAGTCCTTCAGGTCCTCCCAGATCGCCTTGGCGCCGGCGCGGTCGACGACGGACCCCTTGGCCTCCCCGGGCAGGTCCAGACCGGTGGCCTTGCCGAAGCCCATGGCCTCGGCCATCCGGACGAAGTACTCCTTCGGCGGCGAGTAGGGCCCGCGGCCGTTGCGCAGCCCGCCGTCGGCGAGCCAGGAGTCGTAGGCGAACTGGTCGAAGATGACGTCGCAGGAGATGACGAGCGCCTGGTGCAGGGTGATCGGCCCGGCCGACTCTCCGTCGAAGTTGTGGAAGACCTGGTCGCCGATCTGCAGCGTCGGGGCGCAGTCGAAGCGCTGGTCGCCCTTGGCGCCCAGGTTCTGCATCGCGACGGCGGTGGAGACGACCTTGAACGTCGAGCCGGCCGCGCCCGAGCCCTGATAGGCCCGCGAGAGCAGGGGAATGCCGTTGGCGGGGTCCGACAGGGCCCGGTAGTCCTGCTCGGAGACGCCGCCGACGAACACCGACGGGTTGTACGAGGGCAGGCTGGCCATCGCGACGACGCCGCCGGTGCGCACGTCGAGGACGACCGCCGACGCGGTCCGGTTACCGCCACCGAGCTGGTTGATCGTGTCCTGCAACGCCTGCTCGGTGGCCTGCTGGACACCGAGGTCGAGGTTGAGCACCAGATGATCGCCGCTGACCGGCGCGGTCGTCGAGGCGGTGCCGGCGACCCGGCCGAAGCGGTCCACCTCCAGGCGCTCCACCCCGTCGGTGCCGCGCAGCTCGTCGTCGTAGGTGTTCTCCAGACCGGCGACGCCGATCAGGCTGTTGAGGTGGTAGCCCTTCTCGTCGCCCTGCTTGTCGAGCTGGTCCTGGGTGACCGGGGCGAGGTAACCCAGCTCGTGCGCGGCCAGGGAGCCGTGCGGGTACTCACGCACGGCCTGCAGGTCCGCCGACACACCCGGAAAGCGGTCCGGATGCTCGATGACGGCGAGCGCCTGCTGGGGGCTGACGTCCTTGGCGACCGGGACCGGCTGGTAGGGCGAGCCGTTCCAGCACGGCGGCTTCACCTGGGCGGTGCAGAACCTGATCCGCCGGGTCAGCTCGTCGGCCGGCGTGCCGATCACACCGGCGAGCCGGGCGAGCACCGCCTTGCCCTGGTCGTCCTGCCGGTCCGTCGCGGACCGGTTGACCGAGATGACCAGCGAGGTGCGGTTGCGGACCAGGGGCTGGCCGCGATCGTCGAGGATCATCCCGCGGGTCGCGGGCGTCACCACCTCGCGCACCCGGTTCGTCTCGGCGACCCGGCGGTAGTGGTCGCCGTCGAGAACCTGCAGCACCCACAGCCGCGCGCCCAGGGTCGCGAGCAGCGACAGCACCAGCACACGCAGCAGCAGGACGCGGATCCGCATCCGATCGTTCATCTCGCGCCCCGCCGGAGACGGCCGGACGACTGCCGGGGGCGGCCGGACAACCGCCGGGAGCCGGCGGTCAGCAACGGGAACACGAACGGGGTGAGCAGCACCGCGTAGACCCCGGCGACCAGGGCGCGGACGACGGCCTCACCGCCGGTCAGCGCCGCCGCACCGAAGATCGAGGTCGTCGCCGCGTAGCCCAGGGTGCCCGCCACGCTGGCCCCCCCGATCGCCGCGAGGGGCACCACCACCGACCGATCCGCCGCATCCATCACCAGACCCACAGCGTAGCCGACCAGACACATAACGAGAGCAGACTGCCCGAGAACGTGACTTGACGCCAGATCGGCCAACACCCCGACCGCAAACCCGCTGACCGCCCCGACCAGCGGACCTTCGATCAGGGAGATCGTCGCCAGCAGGACAAGCACGAGATCCAGCCGGCCGCCGGGAAGGCCCAGTCGGGCGACGATCGAGACCTGCCCGATGAGAGCGACCGCCAGCAGCGCGATCGCGACGACGAAGGTGCGGACACGCACGGTGTCCGACGAGTCGGCGATGTCCCACATGCCGGCTCAGCCCGTCCCACCCTGGCCGGGGCGGGCCGGGCCGGGAGACGTGCCGGTGCCGGGTACGGGTGTCTGGGCGGCCGGCGAGGTCGGCACCGGCTGGGCTGGCACCGGCTGGGTCGGCACCGGCTGCGGGGCCAGCAGACGGTCACCCGGGTCGGTCGCCGGCCGGCCGACGACCACGCCGACGAGGTCGAGCGTGCCGACCGACACGTACGGCTTGACCTCCGCCGTCCGGGACAGCCCGCCGACGTCGGTGACCTTGGTGATGACGCCGATCGGCACGCCGGCGACGTAGTCCATGCTGCCGAAGGTCACCAGCCGGTCACCCTTCTGCACCCGGAAGGAGGCGTCGTACAGAGTGAAGGTCAGCGTGCTTGGCCCCTGCCCCCCGGCCACGGCGCCGAGCAGCTGGGTGCGTTCCAGCCGGGCACCGACCCGGCTGTTCGGGTCGCAGGCAAGGCGGACGACGGCGGTGTGCGCCGTGGCCGAGGAGACCGTGCCGACGAGCCCGTCGGCGTTGAGGACGGTCTTGTCGATGTCGACGCCGTCATCCCGGCCGGCATTGATGGTGACGGTCCAGTCCGTGCCGGTCGCGTCACCCACCGCGATCACCTTGGCCGGGACGACGGAGTACTGGCCCTTGTCCGCGAGCAGTCTCAGGTCGCCGAGCTGCTTGGACATCCGGCCGATCTCGGCGTTGTCGGCGAGCTGGCGGCGCAGCCCCGTGTTGTCCTGGGCCAGCCGGTCCGCGCGGTCGTGGTAGCGGTTCGGGTGGGCCAACGACGAGACGGTCCGGCCGATCGGCCGGGTCACCGCGCTCACGCCGTCCTCGACGCCGCCAAGGGCCGAGTGCACGACGCCTCGGGCTCCGCTGGCGGAGCGGCCGGTCTTGTAGTCCAGGGTGATCAGGGCGAAAGCGGCGATGACCAGAGCTATGATCACCAGGCGGGATCGCCTCGTGTCACGCCCCACAGCAGCCTCCGATGACGCCGGCCTGAGCCGGCCGCCGAGCGCGGTCCGTCGCTGACGTCGGACGATCCACATCGCCGCGACGTTCCCGGATCTGACACGAAATTCCCCAGCAGCGGGGACGGCCCGGACGGCGCCCGAGAGCGGGCGCGCCGGGGGTTGCGACCGCGGCCCGCTACCGCCGCGGCTCCGAGATGAGTACCTGCTGAAGCGCCTCGAACTCCTCAACGCACTTACCCGACCCCATCGCCACCGAGTGCAGCGGATTCTCGGCGATGTGGATCGGCATGCCGGTCTCGTGCCGCAGCCGCTCGTCGAGCCCGCGCAGCAGCGCACCGCCGCCGGTCAGGACGATGCCCCGGTCCATGATGTCGCCGGACAGCTCCGGCGGGCAGCGGTCCAGCGTCACCTTCACCGCGTCGATCACGGCGTTGACCGGCTCCTCGATCGCCTTGCGGATCTCCTCCGCGGTCACGACGATCGTCTTGGGCAGGCCGGTGACGAGGTCGCGCCCGCGGATCTCGGCGCTGGGCTCGTCGGGCACCTTGTGCGCCGAGCCGATCGCCATCTTGATCTCCTCGGCGGTGCGCTCGCCGAGCATCAGCGAGTACTCCTTCTTCACGTAGGAGATGATCGCAACGTCCAGCTCGTCGCCGGCGGTGCGGATCGACTGGCTGGTGACGATGCCTCCCAGCGAGATCACGGCGACCTCGGTGGTCCCGCCGCCGATGTCGACGACCATGTTGCCGGTCGGCTCGTGCACCGGCAGGCCGGCCCCGATCGCGGCGGCCATCGGCTCCTCGATGATGTACACCTTGCGGGCACCGGCCTGGTAGCCGGCGTCCTTGACGGCCCGCTGCTCCACCCCGGTGATCCCCGACGGCACGCAGACGACCAGCCGCGGCTTGGCGAAGTGGCGGCGCCGGTGCACCTTCTGGATGAAGTACCGCAGCATCCGCTCGGTCGTCTCGAAGTCGGCGATGACGCCGTCCTTCAACGGGCGCACGGCCACCACGTTCCCGGGGGTCCGGCCGATCATCCGCTTGGCGTCCGTGCCGACGGCAAGGATGCCCGAGGTGGTGGTGTTGATGGCGACCACGCTCGGCTCGTTGAGGACGATCCCGCGGCCCCGCACGTACACCAGGGTGTTGGCGGTACCGAGATCGACGGCCATGTCACGACCGAGGAACGACAGCGAACTGGACATCGTCGGGTACCGACCTTCCCGGGGGATGCGGTCCTGGCCGCCTCCGGCACGGCCGACGGCACGGCCAGCCAGGGAGCCGGAGAAGCGCGTGGAACACGTACAGGGTTCGTAGATCGGGCAGGACGACCCGGAGCGTCCCGCGCGGAAACGACCGCGGAAACCAACCGTCACAGTCGGTTACCGCGACCCGCCGGACACGCTCCGGGCAAGTACTTGAAGGGTAGACCGCCGGGCAGTGCCCCGCCGCCCCGACCGGTCGTGGGGCGGCCCGTGTCACCCCTGGGTCAGATCGACCCAGCAGGGATCAATGGGTCACAGTCCCGGTACTCAATGGGCTTCAGCGAGACCACGACGGCCGACGAGGGGCTCGACCCGGGCACGAAATAGCCGACCGCGATCGGCAAACACCGGTTCGCGGCGCCGCGAACAAGAGCCTTCAGTGGCCTCGACGCATCCGCGAGCTCACCCGAAACCGGTGAGCGCACGGTGTGGTCCGATCCACCCGGGACCACGCCACGACCACCCCTCCGTGCCCGCGAGGACGCGTGCCCGACCGTCCTCCCGCGAGGACGCAAGCCCGCGAGGACGCCACGAGCCGCGCGACTCAGCTCAGGCCGGGGAAGAACAGGTCGATCTCGCGCTTGGCGGACTCCGGCGAGTCCGAGCCGTGCACGAGGTTCTGACCGATCTCCAGCGCGTAGTCACCGCGCAGCGAGCCGGTGGCGGCCTTCACCGGGTCGGTGGCGCCGATCAGCCCACGCGACGCCTCGACGGCCCGCGGTCCCTCGGCGACCAGGGCGACGAGCGGGCCGGAGGTGATGAACTCGACCAGCTCACCGAAGAAGGGCTTGCTGGCGTGCTCGCCGTAGTGCGTCTCGGCGACGGAGCGCTCCAGCGTGCGCAGCTCGAGGGCCACCAGAGTGAGCCCCTTGCGCTCCAGCCGGCCGACCACCTCACCGACGAGGCCACGGCTGACGCCATCGGGCTTGACCAGGATGAGGGTGCGCTCGGCGGACACGGTACTCCTTTTCGATCATTGACATCGTCGTCCCGACGGGCCCGCGGGCCCCTCGTCAACTTACAGGGTGCCCGTGCCATCACCATGGCCGAACCGGGCCACCTCAGGGCCGCAGCAACGCCCGCGCCCGACCCACAACGGGGGCCGAACCAGTCACCAGCACCCCGGCTCCGCCCAGGTCGGCGTCCTCCTCGGCGAGCCGGACCGCGTCGTCGATCGCGTCGTCGAGCCGGGCGGCGACCTCGACCCGGTCGGCGCCGAACACGCCCGCCGCCACGGCCGCGAGGTCGTCGACGCCCAGCGCCGCCGCCGTCGCCCCGGTCGTGACGACCACCGTGCCGAGGACCGGTTCGAGCGCGGCCAGAATCCGGGCGGCGAGCGCCTCGTCGCCGTCGATGGCGACCACGCCGACGAGCACCTCGAAGGTGAACGCCTCCTCCAGCGCGGCCACGAGCGCCGCTGCGGCCACCGCGTCCTGGGCGACGTCGAGCACGATCGTCGGCGAGCGGCGCACAACCTCCAGCCGGCCCCGGGTATCCACCTGGGCGAGGCCCGTCCGGACGACGTCGAGGTCGAGGGCGCTGCGACCGCCGCCCAGGAACGCCTCGACGGCGGCGAGCGCGACGGCGGCGTCGTGCGCCTGATGGGCGCCGTGCAGCGGCAGGAAGAGTTCGTCGTAGGTACCGCCGAGACCCTTCAGCGTGATCATCTGCCCGCCGACGGCGACGCGGCGCCCGACCACGCCGAACTCCATGCCCTCGCGAGCCACCGTCGCGCCGGTGCCGGCGGCCCGCCGCAGCAGGGCCTGCGCGGCCGGCAGGGCCTGCTGGGCGAGCACGACGAGCGTGTCCGCCCGGATGGCAGAGCCGGTCCGCGCGAGGATCCGGTCGAGCTCCGCCTCGGCCGCGCCGGGGTCCCCCGCGAGCACGGCGGCGTCGGCCGGGTCGAACAAGCTCACCTCGGCGGCGCCGCCCGCCCCGGCGACGATCACCGGGGTGATCGCGGCCACCGGCGCGTCGAGCAGGTCGGCCAGGTCACCGAGCTCCGAGGAGCCGTCCCAGCCCGACTCGACGACCGCCAGATCGACCGGGGCGTCCGCGAACGCGGCGAAGGCCACCGCGGTGAGCAGCTCGAAGGCGCTCAGCGGCCCGTCGGACTCGATCAGCGGCAGGTACGGCGCGAGGTCGTCATAGGCGGCACCGAACACTTCCGGCGAGATCTCCGCGCCGGCCAGCCCCACCCGCTGGGCGCTGCCGAGCCAGCCGGGCGACCGCAGGGAGCCCGCACGGATCCCGAACGCGTCAAGCAGCGCGGTGATGGCGGCGACGGTGGAGCTCTTCCCGACGGAACCCGCCACCACGATGCTGGGGAAGGCCCGCTGCGGCTGGCCGAGCAGATCCAACAGGCGGCGCAGCCGCGCCAGCCCTGGGAGGACCGCAACAGCGGCCCGCTGCGCGTACGCGGCCGCGAACCGCGGAGGACCCGCGGCATCGCCGAACGCGGAGGTCGTGCCGGCCTTCGCCGAGGCGCCTGTCACGGCACGATCCTACGAGTCCGGACGACCGGCGTTCGCCGGTGCCCGCGCCAGCCCCGCCCGCCTGGCCGCCTGGCCGCCTGGCCTCCTGGCCTCCTGGCCTCCTGGCCTCCTGGCCATCGTCGGCCGCCTGGCCGTCCGGCCGAGGGATCCGGTTTGCGCGGGTCGCTACTGTCAAGCGCGGGCGAAGGAGGCGGCAACAGCAGGTGACGTGGACCTACGAGGCGGCATGCGCCGCGCTGGCCAGCTCGGTGGACCTGGAGAAGCAGGCGATCACGGCCGACCCGCCGGTGCCGAGTCTGGAGCGGATGCGGGAGCTGGCCCACCGGCTTGGCGACCCGCAGCACGGCGCCGCGGTGATCCATCTGACCGGTACGAACGGAAAGACATCGACGGCGCGGATCACCTCGGCCCTGCTCGGCGCCGCGGGGCTGCGGGTCGGCCAGTACACCAGCCCGCACCTGGAGCGGACGAACGAGCGGCTGGTCATCGACGGCCGGCCGATCGACGACGGCGAGTTCGCCCGCTGCGTCGGCGCGGCGGTGGACGCGGCCGCGCCGATGGCGGAGCGGCCGACCTTCTTCGAGCTGTTGACGGCCGCGGCGTTCCACTGGTTCGCCGACCGGGTCGTCGACGCCGCGGTGGTCGAGGTCGGACTGCTCGGCCGCTGGGACGCCACGAACATCGCCGACGGCCGGGTCGCCGTCGTCACGGGCATCGGCGCCGACCATCTGGACTACGCGGGGAGCCTGGCCGGGGTGGCCCGAGAGAAGGCCGGCATCGTCAAGCCCGGCGCCGACCTCGTACTCGGCGAGGTCGACGCCCGCTTCGACAACGTCTTCACCCGGACGCCGGCGGCCCGGGTCCTGCGGCTGGGCCGGGACTTCGCCATGGCCGGCGGCCGCCCCGACCCGGCCGGTCGCCGCGGCGACCTGCGCACCCCCGCCGCCCGCTACGACGACGTCGGGCTGTCTCTGCACGGCGCCTACCAGGAGGCCAACGCCGCCTGCGCGCTGGCGGCGGTGGAGGCGTTCCTCGGCCGCCCGCTGCCCGAGGAGGTGGTCCGGGCCGGGCTCGGTTCGGTGCGGGCACCTGGCCGGTTGGAGATCGTCGGGACGGCGCCGCTGCGCGTGCTCGACGGTGCCCACAATCCGGCGGCGGCGGCGGCCCTGACCCGTTCGCTCGCCGAGGAGTTCCCCGGCCGGAGCTGGACGGTCGTCTACGGGGCGCTGCGCGGCCATGACTTCGCCGCCACTCTGGCGGAGCTGCGCGGCGAGAGGATCGGCTCGCTGATCTGCTGCGAGCCGGCGTCTCCGCGAGCGATCCCGGCCGAGCAGGTCACCGAGGCGGCGCGGCGATGGGCGATCCCCGCCGAGAGCGCTCCCGGGGTCACGGCCGCGGTGCGACTCGCCCGGCGGCGGGCGGGCACGACCGGCGCGATTCTGGTGACCGGGTCCTTCTACCACCTCACCGAGGCGCGGCGGGCGCTGGGCGCGTAGTCGCCCGCCGATCCGGAGCCGGGGCGGGGCGGCGCGGGAACTCTCGCCCCGCCCCGCCCCGGCCCGGCTGCGGCCTCAGGCCGACTTCTCCTGGCGGGGCGCCCGCTTCGAGGCGACGTCCCGGGGCACCAGCGTGGGGTTGACGTGCTCCAGGACGACCTCGCGGGTGACGACGACCCGGGCGACGTCCTTACGGCTCGGGATGTCGTACATCACCGACAGCAGCACCTCTTCCATGATCGCCCGCAGGCCGCGGGCACCGGTGCCGCGCAGGATCGCCTGGTCGGCGATCGCCTCCAGCGCGTCGGAGGTGAAGTCGAGATCAACGCTGTCCAGTTCGAACAGCCGCTTGTACTGCCGGACCAGGGCGTTCTTCGGCTCGGTCAGGATCCGGATCAGCGCCTCGCGGTCCAGGTTGGACACGCTGGTGATGACCGGCAGCCGGCCGATGAACTCCGGAATCATGCCGTATTTGAGCAGGTCCTCGGGCATGATGTCACCGAAGACGTCGGAGGCGTCCGGGTCGTCCTTGCCGTGCAGCACAGCGCGGAAACCCAGCGACTTCTTGCCGATCCGCGACTCGATGATCCGGTCCAGCCCGGCGAAGGCCCCACCCACGATGAACAGGACGTTCGTCGTGTCGATCTGGATGAACTCCTGGTGCGGGTGCTTGCGACCGCCCTGCGGCGGCACACTGGCGGTGGTGCCTTCCAGGATCTTCAGCAGGGCCTGCTGGACGCCCTCACCGGACACATCTCGAGTGATGCTGGGATTCTCCGACTTACGGGCGATCTTGTCGACCTCGTCGATATAGATAATCCCGGTCTCGGCCTTTTTGACGTCATAGTCGGCAGCCTGGATCAGCTTGAGCAGAATGTTCTCGACGTCCTCGCCGACGTAGCCCGCCTCGGTCAGCGCGGTCGCGTCGGCGATGGCAAACGGGACGTTGAGCATCCGGGCCAGCGTCTGGGCCAGCAGCGTCTTGCCGCACCCGGTCGGGCCGAGCAGCAGGATGTTGCTCTTCGCGAGCTCCACCTCGCCCTTGTTCGCCTCGGCGCCGCCCCCGCCCGAACCGCCGGCCTGCACCCGCTTGTAGTGGTTGTAGACCGCGACGGAGAGCGTCTTCTTCGCCGCCTCCTGCCCCACCACGTAGCTGTCGAGGAACTCGTAGATCTCCCGCGGCTTGGGGAGCTCGTCCCACTTCAGCTCGGAGGACTCGGAGAGCTCCTCCTCGATGATCTCGTTACACAGATCGATGCACTCGTCACAGATGTAGACGCCAGGGCCGGCGATGAGCTTTTTCACCTGCTTCTGCGACTTACCGCAGAACGAGCACTTGAGCAGGTCACCGCCATCACCGATGCGTGCCACCGAGGACTCAGTCCCTTCGTCCAGACGATGGTGTCGCCTGCGTGTCAGGGGCGGTTGACACCGCCCGGTCGTCGCGTGTCTGCCTGCAACCATCCCCGTGGGGACGGTACCCCGCCAAGCGGCCCAGTGAGTGCCCTATCGCTTGGCTCATACCAGTCAGCCTACGGTCACCATGGCCGTCCTCGCGCGTCCGCACGGTCCCATAAGGCCAACGCGTCACGGACATCGAGGAGCTGACCGCATTCGACCTGTCGGCGCGTCGCGCGAACCGGCCGCCGACCACCCCGTGCCACGGGCCGGCCTCGCGTGGCGTCGTGCCACGCGAGGCGTCGGCCGCGGGGTGCGCGTGCCGCCCGACCGGTGCCCCGCCGTGCTCCGGGCATCCGATGAACGCTGGCGATCCGGTCACGCGCCCGCGACTCGTCGCTAGCGTGTGGTGGCGAGCCGCGAGGACTTGCGGGTCTTGATGACCTCGTCGATCAGGCCGTACTCCTTGGCCTCGTCGGCGCTGAAGATCTTGTCCCGCTCGATGTCCTTGCGGATGTCCTCCTCCTTCTTGCCGGTGTGGGTGGCAAGCATCCGCTCCAGCAACGACCGCATCCGCAGGATCTCGCGGGCCTGGATCTCGATGTCGCTGGACTGGCCCTCCCCCGACGCCGACGGCTGGTGGATCAGGATCCGGCTGTTCTCCAGGGCGAACCGCTTGCCCGGGGTCCCCGCCGCCAGCAGCACCGCCGCCGCCGACGCCGCCTGACCCATACAGATCGTCGAGATGTCCGGCCGCACGAACTGCATCGTGTCGTAGATCGCCGTCAGCGACGTGAACGACCCACCCGGCGAGTTGATGTAGATCGAGATGTCCCGGTCCGGATCCTCCGACTCCAGGAACAGCAGCTGCGCCATCACGTCGTTCGCCGACACGTCGTCGATCTGAACGCCGAGGAAGACGATCCGCTCCTTGAGCAGCTTCGAGTACGGGTCCATGCCGTACTCGCCGCGGGAGGTCTTCTCGATGATGTTCGGTAGAACGTAGCGACCCTGCGGCTGGGCGGCGGCCTGGCGGCCCTGCTCAGACCTCATCTGCTGGTAGAGCGTCTCATGGAACATGATGGCTGCCTCCGGAAACGGATGACGACGGTTCGGTCCGGTGAGCGGGCTGCCCGCTCAGCTCACCGGCCCCTCGCTGGGAACCTGGCGGGCCTGCTGGACCACGTGATCGACGAACCCGTAGTCCTTGGCCTCGTCGGCGGTGAACCACCGGTCCCGGTCGGAGTCGCGCTCGATCTGCTCGATCGGCTGCCCGGTGTGGAACGCAATGCGCTCCTGCATCATCCGCTTGGTATAGAGCATCTGCTCCGCCTGGATGGCGATGTCGGAGGCGGTGCCCCCGATCCCGCCCGACGGCTGGTGCATCATGATCCGGGCGTGCGGCAACGAGTAGCGCTTGCCCGGCGCTCCGGCGCAGAGCAGGAACTGACCCATCGACGCGGCGAGGCCGAGCGACACGGTCGCGACATCGTTCTCGACGAACTGCATGGTGTCGTAGATCGCCATGCCGGCGCTCACGGACCCACCCGGCGAGTTGATGTAAAGGAAGATGTCCCGGGTCGGGTCCTCCGCGTTGAGCAGCAGCAGCTGCGCGCACAGCGCGTTGGCGATCGAATCCTCGACCACCGATCCGAGGAAGACGATCCGGTTGGCCAGCAGGCGGTTGAACACCTGGTCGTCGAAGGCGGGCCCACCCTGGCCGGGCGAACGGAGCTCTGGACCCGGAACTGGCAGGCGCGGAACTGCGAGGTTACTCACGGTCAGCTCCTCGGCTTCCTCACATGGGGCGGCTGATTGACCGGCTCGACACTATCTGTGACACGCGCAAGTTCTCGCCCTTCAGGCTCGATGTTCGCGCTGGGCGTGAGGACCGGCCAGTCCGGACGCCCTCGCGACGCCGCTCCGCCAGCCCCCGGCGACGGCGCGCCGCAACGCCAGACGGCCCCCGGACCGAGTCCGGGGGCCGTCTGGCGGGCCGACAGACCGCGCGGCGCGAGCCGCGCCACCGCCTGCCGCGAGGTCAGATGTCGCGCGGGGTCAGATGTGTCGCGGGGTCAGATGTCGCGGTCCACGCCTTCGCTCGTCGCGGTCGCCGCCTGGGCCGGCTCCGCCGCGGCCTCGTCCTCGGCGTCGCCTGCGTGATCGTGACCGGCGTGATCGTGACCGGCGTGGTCGTCGTCGGCCTCGTCGTCGTCCGGAGCCGGGCGGGCCGGGAGCACCAGTTCCACCGGGGTGCCCTCCCCATCGACGACCTTGGCGTTCTCCAGCAGCAGGAACAGCGCCTTGCTTCGCAGAACGTCGGCCATCAGCGCCTGCAGCCCCTCGCCCTGGGCGAGCTGCTGGGCGTAGACGTCGGGCTGCAGACCCGAACGCTGGGCCCGCATGATCACCTGCTCCATGAGCTCACCCTGGTCGATGCCGATCGACTCGGCGTCGATGACCGCGTCCAGGATGAACTGGGAGCGGATCGCCTTGCCCGCCGTCTCGCGGACCTCGGCGTCGAACTCCTCGGCGGACTGGCCAAGCGTCTCCAGGTAGGTCGCCCGGTCGGTGCCGATGTTCTCCAGCTCGTGGGACAGCCGGTGCTCCCGGGCCTCGATCTCGCCCTCGAGCAGGGAGGCCGGGACGGGCACCTCGACCCGCTCCAACAGGCCCTCCAGCAGCTTCTCCCGGGCCTGCCCGACCTGCTCGGTACGCCGCGACTGCTCCAGCCGGCTGCGCACGTCGACGCGCAGCTCGTCCAGCGTGTCGAACTCGCTGGCCGTGGTGGCGAAGTCGTCGTCGAGGGCGGGGAGCTCCTTCTCCTTGACCCCGCGCACCGTCGCGGTCACCTCGGCCTGCTCACCGGCCTGCTCGCCGGCCAACAGCGCCGTGGTGAACGTGCGGGACTCGCCGTCGGCGGCCCCGACGATCGCCTCGTCCAGGCCCTCGATGAGGTTGCCGCTGCCGACCTCGTAGGACAGCCCGGTGGCCTCGGCGCCCTCGATCGGCTTGCCGTCGGCCTGCGCGGACAGGTCGAGCGAGACGAAGTCGCCCGTCTGCACCGCCCGCTCGACCGGCTGGAGCTGCGCGAACCGATCCCGCAGCGCGCCGAGCTGCTCCTCGACCTGCTCGTCGGTGACCTCGACGGCGTCCACCGTGACCTGCAGATCGGAGAACTCCGGCAGCACCACATCGGGACGGACGTCCACCTCGGCGGTGAACACGAGCTGGCCGCCGTCGGCGAACTCGGTGATGTCCACCTCGGGGCGCGACAGCACGTCGACCTCTTCGGCCTGCACAGCCTCGGAGTAGAGCTGCGGCAGCGCCTCCTGGACCGCCTCGTCCAGGATCACGCCGCGGCCGAGGCGCTGGTCGAGGATCCGCGGCGGGACCTTGCCCGGCCGGAAGCCGGAGACGCGGACCTGGCGGGCGAGCTTGCGGTAGGTGGCATCGAGCGAGGGCTTGAGCTCGTCGAAGGGCACCTCGACGGTGAGCTTGACCCGGGTCGGGCTGAGGGTCTCCTTGGTGGCCTTCACGGCGCGGCGGTCTCCTGGTACGACGTTGGACGGGGTGACACGCCGAGGCTATCGGTCGGGGCGGGGAGACTCGAACTCCCGATCTCCTGCACCCAAAGCAGGCGCGCTAGCCACTACGCTACGCCCCGAGGCGTTGCCTGCTCATCCTACGGGGTAAGCTCGCCTCGATCACCCGCGGGTGTAGCTCAATGGCAGAGCCCCAGCCTTCCAAGCTGGCCATGCCGGTTCGATCCCGGTCACCCGCTCTCTATCCGCCCAGCCCGGCGGCCCTCGATGCCGCCGCGGTCCGGTGGCCATCGTCGGCCCAGGCCCGCTGCGGCGGGCCTGGAAAATCACCCGCACACGGGCGCCCGCGTACGGGTCCGGTCTGCACGCACCCCCCATCAGACCGACGCCGGACTATGCCGACATCTCCGGCCGGAGTCGGCGTCGCGACCGGGTCGGCCCGCGCGCGTCGACATGCCCAGATGGCATGCCCGCCGGCATGTCGCGTGACCGGAAGCGGCGGCGCCTGTCTCTTCCACAGGGATGAACGGGGTGGGCCGCCCGGTCCACCCCACGGGTGGTCGTCTGTCCTGGTCGGCCGGGTGGAGGTCGATGTCCCAGGGGCCTGTCCGGGAGCGGGTAGAGCGCGCAGTGCGTGACCGCCTGGGCGGCGAGCCGGGCGCAAGGCAGGTGGTGCGGTCGCGGCGACACCATGAGGATGCTCTTTGGACTGGAAAGGATCAGACCCCCAGTAAGCCTGATCATCCCAGCTCCGGAGCTCTTTCCTATTCCCCACGCCCCAACAGGCGATCGCCAGCGTGAAAGACCGGGGTTGACCAGGCCAGCTGGCGCCGCACGGCCACCCGTCTGCCAGCCCGGTTCCGGGCCAGCTTGCAGCCAGATCGCGCCAAGGCTTACGTACGGTTCCATAACCGAAAGAGGACGCGCTCGTTTAGCTAGTGCCGTCTCGGTAGCGGCCGTCGCGCCCGGCGGCAGACGACTCCGCTCGAATCCCGAGCCACTCCGCCCGGGTTCACGGGCACTTTGCCAATGCCGCGAGCCCAGGCCGAGGGCGCACCCCGGACGCCGTCGCGATGGTGCCGGCCGTCGACGCTGACGACCGGCACCATCGCCGGCAGATCACCAGGGTGCGGTCAGCCCACCGTCAGCACAGTGGGGTGACCTGCCGACCGGAGCAACGGCTCAGTCACCAGTTCCAGCCATCGTCCTTCCACCTGTCCTTGCGCTTGTCGCCGAACCAGTCGTCGCCGAACCAGTCGTCCTTGCGCTTGTCGTCCTTACGCCAGTTGTCCTTGCCCCAGTCGTCCTTACGCCAGTTATCCTTGCCCCAATCGTCCTTGCGCTTGTCGTCCTTACGCCAGTCGTCGCCACCCCAGTTCTGGGCCTGCTTGACCGTGTCCCCGCCGTCGGACGCCCAGGCGCTCGAAGCCGCTGGTCCCAGCGCGACGAAAATGGTCGCCATGCTCGACAGCGCGACCGCTGCCGCCCGGGCCCTCATTGATCTCCGCACAGTTCTCCCCTACGGTTTCGGAAAAGCAACGAACCAAGGTCGCTAGAAAGCGTATCCGGCCTGTCGTGGACCGCAAATCCTGTCGCTCACCCTGGGTTTTGTTCACGTTTCATACCGCGTTCTCGCACGCTCTCCTCAGATACCCGGAGAATGACCGGAAACCATTTCCATGGGTCGACCGCGCGGCGCACCGCCGCGTCCGGCGATGCGCGAGCCGGGGGCGACGCGGCGATCCGCCGGGGATCGGCCGGCCTGCCCCGGTCTCATCGACGACGGTCGGCGGCCGGTGCGAGGCATCTCGGCCCGTGCAGGTGCACCCACCCCACTGACTACGTAAAGTAAGCGCCGGATAGCCGAGGGGGTCTGGATGCGCAGCACCGACACAAGCCGCCCGCCGGCGCCGGGCCTTCGCCGGCCGCCTCGCTGCCGCGTCGCCGGCCTCCTGCTCCTGGCCACGGCGCTGCTGGCCGCGACCTGCCTGGTCGGCGCCTGTTCAGGTGGTCGGACCACACCGGCGCGACCTGCCGTCACCCCCGCAGCGCCGACCCGCGCGACGCACCCACCGGCCGGCGCCGGCCCCACCGGCCCCACGAAGGGTCGGCACCTCGTAGCCCAGGCCGTGGTGCCCGAGATCACCTGGTTCGCAACCCCGGACACCGGGGCTCCGCAGGGCCGGCTCGCCAACCCCAACCGGGAGGGCGTGCCGCTGGTTTTCGCGGTTGAGGAACGCCGAGCCCACTGGCTGCGGGTCCAGTTGCCCGTGCGGCCCAACGGGTCGCGGGGATGGCTGCGGGCCGAGGACACCCAGGTCACCGAAACCCCGTATGACCTGCGAGTCGACCGGTCTGCGCATCGGCTCACCGTGCTACGGGACGGCGCGGTCCTCGCCCGCCTCCCGGTGGGCATCGGAACCGGCGGTACCCCCACGCCGTTCGGCGAGTTCTACCTCACCGAACTGCTGCGACCCGCGGATCCGAACGGGCCGTGGGGACCGTACGCCTTCGGCCTGTCGGGCTTCTCGGACGTGATTACCCAGTTCAACGGCGCCAACGGCATCATCGGGCTGCACGGCACGAACCGCCCCGACCTGGTCGGGACGGACGCCAGCCACGGCTGCATCCGGCTTCGCAACGAAGACATCGAAAGGCTGGCGGGAATCCTCCCCATCGGCACGCCTGTCTCCATCGAACGGTGATGCGCGTCATTCCTGGCGGATGCGGGACGACATCCCTAGGCTATCTTCATGACGGGTTACCATCTGGCCCAGGTCAACATCGCCCGAGTACTCACCCCACTCGACTCCCCCGCGCCGGATGACATCCTGGCCGGCCTCGCGCCGGTGAGCGACCTCGGCGACGGGCAGCCCGGCTTCGTCTGGCGCCTGCAGCCCGAGCAGGGCGCCGCGGCCGTGCACACCTTCCGGCTCGATGCGGAGGCCGACCTCACCGTCATCGTGAACCTGACGGTGTGGGAATCGGCGGACGCGCTCGCCGACTTCGTCTTCCGCCATGGTCAGGGCGCGTTCCTGCGGCGTCGGCGGGAGTGGTTCCATCCGACCGACCGGGCCACCAACGCCCTGTGGTGGGTGCCCACCGGGCACCGTCCCGGCACACCGGAGGCCGAGGAACGGGTCAGGCACCTGCGCACGCACGGCCCGACCGCGACCGCGTTCACCTTCCGGCTGACGTTCCCCCCGCCGGATCGGCGGATCTCCCTGGTCCCGGCCGGCGATACCGAGCTCGCCGCCGAGCGAGCCGACGCCCACGCCGACACCGACGACGCGCCGAGAAGCCTGGCCGCCGGCGGCTGAGCCCGGCCCCCACCGCGGCTGGGCCCGGCCCACCGCCTGGTTCAGGGAGCGGCTGGATCCACCTGGTCGATCCAGCCGGCGAGGATCGACCCGAACACCGACGGGTCCTCGCCACGGTTCCAGAACGCCGTCGCCGCCTGCACGGCCACCGCCCCGGCCCGCAGGTACTCGGCGACGTCCCGTCCCTCACCGACGCCGCCGACCCCGACGACATCGACGCTGTCCAGCAGTAGCTGGCGGAGCTGGCGCACCTGGCCGAGACCGACCGGCTTGAGCGCGGGTCCGCTCATCCCGGCCAGCTCCACGTCGACGACGGGACGGTTGTCGGCGTCGACGACGAAGGCGTTGGGGAAGGTGTTCACCGCGGTGACGAACCGCGGGCCGACGGGCCGGCCGGCGAGTTCGGCGAGCACCGCGGCGAGCTCGGCGAGCGCCGCCGGGTCGGAGAACGGCGAAAGCTTGACGCCGTACGGGACGCGGCGGCCCGGGTCGCCCGCGGCCCGCGCCAGCAGTGCGTCCCCGACCGCGGTGCAGACCGCCGCGGTCTGGTCGGGGTCGAAGCAGGCGATGCGCTTCTGGGCGCCGCCGTCCCAGACGTTCGGGCAGGCCAGGTTGAGCTCGATGAGGTCGACACCGGTTCCCGCGACGACCTCGGCGATCTCGGCGTACTCCCCGACGTCGAACCCGGCGACGCTGACGATCAGCGGCTTGCCCGCCTCATGCGCCCGATCGACCATCCGGGACAGGTGCGCGCCGTAGTAGTCCAGGCCGCGGTTGGGCAGCCCGAGTGCGTTGATCGAGTAGGACCGCCCGGGCCAGTAGACGTTGCCCGCGTTGCCGGCCCGCGGCTGGCGGGTGATCGAACCGACGACGATCGCCGCGACCGCGGACCGAGCGAAGGCGTCGACATCCTCCACCGACTTGCACGTGCCGGCCGCGTTCATGACCGGGTGTTCCAGGGCGACGCCCGCCAGAGCACTCATGTCCGCCAGCCTAGGGGCCGTCGCCGCGTCACCCGCCGGTCAGCGAGGGCCGGCCACCCGCTTGCCGCGGCCGCGGCCGCGGCGCGTCCGGTGCCGGTCGATGGCCTTCTGGTAGACCTCGACACGCAGGGCGGCGATCCGCTTCGGCTCCAGCTCGGCGGTGCCGGCCCGGCCCCGGGCGCCCACGGCGACGGCGAGTTCCACGTCGGTGAGGTAGGGCTCCAGCGCATCGGCGAGCGCGGTGGCGTCCTGCGGCGGGACTACCGTGCCGCCCTCCCACTTCGCCACCCAGGTCGCGACGCCCGTGGTCTCGGTCGCGACGACGGGCCGGCCTGAGGCCATTCCCTCCAGGCCGGCGATGGAGAAGCTCTCGAACCGGCTCGGGACGACGACGGCCCGCGCGTCCTCGTATGCCCTGACGAGCTCGGGCCGGGTGAGATGGCCCGCGAAGCGGCAGGTGACGCCGAGCTCGGCGGCGCGGCCTTTCAGCCAGGTGCCGGTGGGGACGCCGTCGATGAGGCCGGATGACTGGCCCGCGAAGACCACCGTCGGCTTGACGCCGCGCTTGCCGAGCAGCGCGGCGGCTTCGAGCAGCACGTCGAGGCCCTTGCGCCATTCGAGCCGGCCGACGACGAGCAGCGTGGGACCGGTCTGCCGCGGCGGCGGCACGGCGGCGTACGAGGACCGGTCGAACGGGTAGGGGATGACGTCGGCGTCGGTGTTCGTCTTCAGCCAGCCGAAGTCGCGCAGGGTGGTGACGATCAGCTCGGACGGCGCCGTCCGCGCGTCGGCGCGCAGCGCGGAGAACCGATCGATCTGGTCGGCCAGCGCGCCCCGGCCGTGCAGTTTGCCCTCGCGCAGGCGGACGTCCATCATCGTCGGCGTATGCAGGTGGATCACGAGGGGAACGTCGCGCCGCAGCGCGGTGCGCAGACCGCGGGTCTCTCCGTCCTGGGTCTCGATGACATCGGGGTGCAGCCCGAGACGACGCAGCCAGAAAGCGTAGGACACGGCAAGAACCATTCGCAGGGAGAGCGAATCGCGTGGATGGTTCTTCCCCTGGAACAACCGCCCCAGCGGCCCGAAATATCTACCGACAGGCAACCGGAGCAACGGGCGCCGATGCACCTGGACCCCGTCATGATCCTCGTCGGTTCGGCGACGCCCCTGGGCGCAGAGGATATGGACCTGATGGCCGAGCGCGACCAGCGCGTGAGCGATGTCGTGCGTGTAGACACCCGCCCCATCCCAAATGATCGGCGGGTACTGCTCGCACAAGAAGACGATCTTCATACCCATCCCCCACCGCGGTGACTCCGGACGGCCCACCCTAGCG
>NZ_JANEZT010000389.1 GCF_025403405.1 Frankia tisae | reverse complement strand
GTCCTCGGCGTCCTCCGCTTCGCGGGCGGCGTCCTCGGCGGCGCGGACGAGTTCGGCGAGGCCGTCGGCGTCGGTGGGATGCGCCACGTCGCCCGGCCGTGCCCCCCGACCGCCGGCCGGGGTGTCGATCGTGGAGGCGGTGCGCACCCCGAACGAGCGGCCGACGACGCTGACGACGGTGATCGATCGGTCCCGGCTCGCCCCGTTGGTGGTCAGGGTGTTGGTGGCCCAGCGCAGGTTCACCGAGCTGGACTCGGTGGCGATCACCACGCAGCCGTCCGCCCGGGACAGCGCCAGGGCGCGCTCGACGATCTCGTGGGCCGCCTCGGGCACCGCGCCCGCCCGGTCGGCCCGGGTGGTGTCCGCTCCGGTCACCTGGCTCATCGGCCGGCCTCCCGCCGGGTGTTGAGGACGTTGACGCCGCGGAACAGCGCGGCCGGGCTGCCGTGGCTGACCGCCGCGACCTGGCCCGGCTGCCCCTTGCCGCAGTTGAACGCGCCGCCGAGCAGGTACGTCTGCGGGCCGCCGACGGCCTCCAGCGAGCCCCAGAAGTCCGTCGTCGTCGCCTGGTAGGCGACGTCGCGGAGCTGGCCGACGATGCGCCCGGAGCGGATCTCGTAGAACCGCTGCCCGGTGAACTGGAAGTTGTACCGCTGCATGTCGATCGACCAGCTCTTGTCGCCGACGATGTAGATCCCGCGGTCGATCCGGCTGATCAGCTCCTCGGTCGACGGGCCGCCCGGTGCCGGCAGCAGGGACACGTTCGCCATCCGCTGGATCGGCACGTGGCCGGGGGAGTCGGCGAAGGCACAGCCGTTGGAGCGCTCCACCCCGAGCACGCTCGCGTTGCGGGCCGCCATCGCCCGGTCGAGCTGGTAGCCGACGAGGGTGCCGTCGCGCACGATGTCGAACCGGCGGGTCTGGACGCCCTCGTCGTCGTAGCCGATGGTGGCCAGCCCGTGCAGGGCGGTGCGGTCACCCGTGATCGTCATCGCCGGGGAGCCGTAGCGCAGGGCGCCGAGCTGGTCCAGGGTTGCGAACGACGTGCCGGCGTAGGCCGCCTCGTAGCCCAGCGCGCGGTCGAGTTCGGTGGCGTGGCCGACGGACTCGTGGATCGTCAGCCACAGGTTCGACGGGTCGATCACCAGGTCGTACCGGCCGGGCTCGACCGAGGACGCCTTGGCCTTCTCCGCCAGCAGGCCGGGAATGACGGCGATCTCGCCGTCCCAGTCCCAGCAGCCCGCCGCGGGTCCCGCCACCATCCACTCCCAGCCCCGGCCGACGGGCGGGGCGATGGTGCGCATGGTCTCGAAGCCACCGCCCGGGTCGACCCGCGTCGCCTCGATCTGGCAGAGCACCCGCACCCGCTGCTGCGTCGTCGAGGTACCCGCGAGATCCGCGTAGTACTTGTTCTCCATCACGGCGTCGAACCGGCCCTCGACGTGGTCGACGTCCTGCGCCGCGAACAGGGTGCGGCACAGCCCCCCGACCCGTTCGACCCGCTCGCGCGCGTCGATGGCGAAGGGGTCGGCGGCATACGCCGACACCCAGACCGCGTCGGTGTGCGCCGGTTCCGGGGCGATCTCGACGGGCTCGGAGTTCAGCGGGGCCGCCACCCGCGCCATCTCGACGGCCTGGCGGGCCAGCCGGGCCGCCTCGTCCGGGGTGAGGTCGACGCCGGCCGCGAAGCCCCAGGTCCCCCCGTGCACGACCCGCACGGCGAGGCCCAGTGTGGCGCCCTCGTGCCGGCTCTCCAGGGCGGCATCGCGGAACGACAGCGAGGAGTCCCGCAACCGTTCGATGCGGATGTCGGCGTGGGTGGCGCCGAGGTCGCGCGCGGTCTGCAGGGCCGCGTCGGTAAGGGCGGAACGCGGCAGCGCGAGGAACTCCGCGTCGATCTCGTGTGC
Source organism: Frankia tisae (assembly GCF_025403405.1). Taxonomy (GTDB): domain Bacteria; phylum Actinomycetota; class Actinomycetes; order Frankiales; family Frankiaceae; genus Frankia; species Frankia tisai. The sequence continues at coordinate 4,181 of NZ_JANEZT010000389.1, read as the reverse complement.
CGGCAGGCCGGATGAGGCCGGGTCCTGATGGACAGGTGTCGCCATCGAAGTCCTTCGGAGGGGACTGTCGCCTTCAGGCGACAGGGGAATCCGGTACGGATCGGTACCGGTTGGGCCAGCCACGCTGATGCGTGTCTGTTCGAACATCAGTTCTGGTAGTGTGATGGTTGTGTCGAACGCGGCGGCGATCGTGCCCCTGGCTGAAGGACCATGCGCGGAACGCAGGCGGCGGCGGTGAAGCGCTCGTCCAGGACCAAGGTCAGTTACGGGGACCAGTCCGCCCAGCTCAAGGAGATTCGGGCGTTCGATCCGGATCATGCCCGCTGGTCGTTCTCCTCGCAGCAGGCCACGCTGCGCCGGCTCACCCTCGCGTTCGCCGCGTTCTTCCGCCGGGTGAGGGCGGGTGAGACGCCTGGCTACCCGCGTTTCAAGGGCGCGGGTTGGTTCGACACGGTGACGTGGCCGGTCGACGGCGACGGCTGCCGGTGGGACTCGCAGCCCGAGCACCCGACGACGACGTTCGTCCGTCTTCAGGGCATCGGCCATGTCAGGGTCCACCAGCACCGGCCGGTCGCCGGCGGGGTCAGGACGATCAGCGTCAAGCGGGAAGGTGACCGCTGGTATGTGGTCCTGTCCTGCGATGACGTTCCCGTGAGGCCGCTGGAGCCGGCCGGTGCCGTCGTTGGTGTCGACATGGGTGTCGCGTCGCTGGTGACCACGGCCAAGGGCCGCCATGTCGGCAACCCGAGGTTCCTCGAGCGGTCCGCCGAGAAGCTCGCCGACGCGCAGCGCGACCTTGCGCGCAAGAAACGCGGCTCGACGCGGCTTCGCAGAGCAGCCGCCCTGGTCGCCGCCCAGCATCGTGCGGTTGCCCGCCAGCGGCTCGACCTCGCGAACAAGACCGCGCTCGAACTCGTCCGTGACCATGACCTGATCGCCGTCGAGAAGCTCACCATCAAGGGCATGGTCAGGCGGGCAAAGGCCAAACCCGACCGGCCGGGGGCGTTCCTGGCGAACGGCCAGGCGGCCAAGTCGGGGCTGAACAGGTCGATCCACACCCCCCAGCGCTGCGCGGCCTGCGGCCACGTCGCTGAGGAGAACCGGCCCTCGCAGGCCGTATTCGCCTGCGTGACGTGCGGGCACACCGCACACGCGGACGAGAACGCGGCCGTCAACATCCTCAGGGCAGGGCTTGTCCTTCAGACCGACGCTCAGGCGGCCTGAGAAGCTGGCGGCTTCAGCCGTCGGAGGAGTCACGTCCCTATCCTGGCCCGCGCGGGTGACTGGCGGGGAGCTGACCCGGGCAGGTGGTGTCGTGGCGGCGGCCACTCCGGTCGCGGCAGGTGGCAGATCGCCGCCCGGGGGGCTCAGGTCGGCTGCGGGCCGCGATCGGTGACGTCAGGATTGTCGTGGCCGGCGGGTCCGCCCGTCTCGCGGGTCCATGTGTCGACCAGTCCCCATCGCCGCTCGGCCTCCCGCACGGCGGCGGCGAGAGTATCCGGGCGATCGGTCTGGCAGGTACCGATGAGCAGATCCGAGGCCGCGGTGAACGCGTCGACGAACCAGCTTGTCGCGGGGGCGCGCAGGTCGATGCGGGCGGGCCGGCCAGGCCTGGGGACGGAGGCGGCGAGGAAGTCCTGCAGCAGAAGCGTCATCCGGTCAGCAAGCGGTTCGAACCCGGTCGGGTCGAAGCGATGGGCGGGGTCGCCGGAGCGCGCCGACGGCGGAACCGGTCGGGCGCGAGGCGTCGCGACCGCCCGCCGGGCGCGTGGCCGACCGCCCCCGCCACGCCCCCGGCGGGCGATCGCGACGGCCTGCGTGATCATCATCAGAGTGGCGATCGCTGCCCAGGCCAGCACCAGCGGCCAGGACGGCGGGCGGCCGATCACGGCCGTTCCGGCCAGGTTGACCGGGGCGAGTGCCACCGCGGGGAGAGCAGCGTCCGCCCCCCGCCTCGCAGCCCCGGCCGTGGGGTCGGCGTGGACATTGGGGTCGGCGTGGACGGTGGGGTCGAAGCCGGGATCTGTCTGCCGCGGCGCGGACGGCCGGCTGGCGATGCGCATGCAGCCATCCCTCCTGTCGGTCGAGTCCCCTGTCGACCAAGGCGACGGTGAGGACTGCCGGAGCGGCGGCCGGAAGACCGCCGGGCGCGAACCCGGGCCGCGGCACCGTCGGTCGACGGGACGCTCTAGTCCGAATCATGCGGGAGGATGATCCGGATCTCAAGAGAATTTACGAATATTCAGAGTCAGACCGGAATCGTGGCGGCCTGGGTTCGCGGCCTGCACCTCGCACATCGCTGCTTGCAGGTCGTACAGTCAGCGCCGCCGCCCGCCCGCTGACGCCGCCCACACGCGCTGGCGGGCACGATGGGCACGAGGCCGCGCGGTGGCTCGAAGGGGCCCACCCGCCCGCAGTCCGGCCGACCGGCGCTCGTCAGGGACGGACGACGCCGCCGGGTATCGGCGGCAGAGACTCGACGTGAGTTTCGCCCTGGGCGGAGCCTTCAGCTCGAGTCGCGAAAATATTCGTGGCACTACACTGAGTGGTCGTGGGCGATAGGGTGGCGCCCGGATCGCCCTCACGCTCCGTTCCTGCGCCTCGCACGTGGTAGCCCAATGGAGCCGCTGCTTCAAGGGTTTCGGTACTATTTGTGGTGGTCCGGACTGGCGTTACTCTCCGCCAATCCGTGACTTTCAGTGGTGGTTGAATTGCTTGATGTTGTCATGTTCTGTGTGCGAAACAGTACTTCCTGGGCCGACGGTGACGGTCAGTTATCGCTGCAGGTGTCAGGATGTCAGCCTAAAGTGACCAAATGCCCCGAGCGGCCAGAATATTCGCGCCGCTACCCGTAGATCTGATCATTATTACTGCGCTATGTCCCGACTCGGGCGTGATCCCTAGGATGAGGCGCAGTGGTGCAGAGAGGTAGGAGCGATGCAGCTCGTCCCGGTGGCTAGTACGTCGTGTGCCAGCGCGAACTGCCCCACGGTGTATGTGAACGATGAGGATCAGGACATCTTCGTCCAGGGATACGCGGTAGCGGATCAGCGGATCCCGACCGGCGAGGTGCCCCCCGGCGAGATGTTGGTGCGCATCCCCCGCAGCGTGTTCCTGGCGGCCGCGCGCGACCTGCCGGCACAGGCGTAACCGTCGGGGCGCACGCGGTGGCCGGCGTGGACGGACCAACCTCGGAGGTGGTCATGGAGGGCGGGGATGTGCCCCGGGCGGCGGCTGCACCCGACGCCACGCCGCCGGACGGGCTTGGGTTCGAGCTCGCGCAGCTGCGCCACTCCCGTGGAATGACCGGCCAGGCGCTCGCCTCGTCCGTGGGCATCAGCCAGAGCACGATCTCCAAGATCGAGAATGGCCTGCTGCGACCCAGCCCCGCCGACGTCGACCGGATCGCCCGTACGTTGCAGGCCCCGCCCGACCACGTCCGCCATCTGGTCGACCTCGCCGAGCGGCTGCAGTCCACCGCCGCGCGCCGCGGGCCCCGCCGGCGCGCCGCCGGGGTGGAGACGCGCACGCAGGGCGTGAGCCTCGACCAGGAGGAGATCCTGGACGCCGAGCGGGAGGCGACGCTCATCCGCGAGTTCGAGCCGATCCTGCTGCCCGGGCTGATCCAGATCAGCGAATACGCCCGCCGAGTTGTGAACGGCTACCACCGCATCACCATCGGTGGCGACGAGGGCGCGTGGTACCAGCGGACCGCGGAGAAGGTCAGCCTGCGGATCAAGCGGCAGAATCTGCTGTACGACGCGACCCGTCGGTTCGAGTTCATCCTGATGGAGTCGGTCCTCGGCAACCGTTTCGCGCCACCGGAATACATGATCGCCCAGATTAAGCGGATTGCTGCGGTGGCGGAACTGGAGAACGTCACTGTACGGATCGTGCCGAGCTCCGCCGAGCTGGAGTACCCGCACGTGCAGGGCTTCACGATTCTGGACGACAGCCTTGTCGTGGTCGAGACGCTGGAAGCCACCGGATACAGCCATCCGGACCAGATCCGGATCTACGCGAAGATCTTCGAGGAGTATGCGGAGCTGACCGCGTCCGACCTCCACGAGATTCTCGCGAGGTACACGCGCACCTACGCCGAACTCCTCGCACCCCGCCGCCCCGCCAGCGCGGACCCCGCGACCGCCCGAACCGCCGCGAACACCGCCCCGGTGCAGACC
>NZ_JANEZT010000388.1 GCF_025403405.1 Frankia tisae | reverse complement strand
GACCTTCAGCACCGCCTCGGTGGCCGCCTTCGTGTTCAGCGTGGCGTTCGCGGCCATGCTGCTGTCGGGGGTCCTGTGGTGCCAGAATGTCTGGCACTGGTCGGCGCTGCGGACCGGGCTCGCCATCGCCCCCGGACCGCTGATGGTGCCGGGGCTGGCCATCGCCACCGGGCCGCTGGTGGCCCGCCTCGGGGCGGGGCGGGTGGCCGCCGCCGGCTGCGTCGTGTTCGGGGGTGGGATCACCTGGTGGATCCTGCGGATGAACCCGCATCCGGACTACGTCGGTGCCATGCTGCCCGGGATGCTGCTCACCGGAATCGGCGTCGGGCTGATTCTGCCGACGCTGATCAGCGCGGCCGTCACCGCGCTGCCGACGGCGACCTTCTCCACCGGTTCCGCGGTGGTGACCATGGCCCGCCAGATCGGCACCGTGATCGGGACCGCCCTGCTCGTCGCGGCGCTCGGCGGGGCGACGGCCGGCGACCTCGGCTCGCTCACCGACGCCTACGACCTGGGCTGGATCATCACCGACACGGCGGTCGTCCTCGCCGGGCTGGCCTGCCTGGCGATCCCGCGGCCGCGGCCGGCGTCAGCGCCGTAGGAGGAACCACACGGTCTTGCCGTCGCCGGCAACCGGCGCCGCGCCCCAGTCCTCCGCGAGAGCGTCGACGAGGTGCAGGCCGCGACCGCCGAGCGAGTCGGCGTCGGCGAGGCGTACCTGCGGCCGATGGTGGTCCGGGTCCCGCACGCCCACCCACACCGTGCTCTCCGTGGTCCGGATCTCCAGCACCGGCTCGCCGTGGCCGTACAGCACGGCGTTGGTGACCAGCTCGCTGGCGAGCAGCAGGACGGTCTCGGTCACCTCGGCCGGGACGCCCCTGCCGGCCAGGTCCGCCGCCAACCTCCGGCGGGCCTGACCGGGAGCGGCTGGACCCGCCGGTAGGACGAACCGGTCGAGGAAGGTCCCAACTGGTGGCTCCGACCCGACCGACATGACATCCCCCTATCCGGGGCAATCCAGGGCTAAACCGTCGCCGTGCTGCTCATCGGACTACCTGCGCGAGGACGCCGTCCCGGTCGGCCAGGAATCGCCCGGGCCCGCGCCGGGTCAGGGGCCTGCCCGCCGGACTCTCTTCCCGTAGGCGTGCGCCAGCTCCGAATCGGCGACGGACCGCCGGGCGGCGTCGACGAGCACCGCCGGATCGGTGGCCACACCGCCGGATCGGTGGCCAGCACACCCGCCTCGGTCGGCACCGCCTCGGTCGCCTCGATAGCCTCCAGCGCGACGACCGGCATGCTCAGGTGCATCGCCTCCAGCAGGGTCGGTCCGCATGGCGGCGGCCCGGGGGTGGTGCGGCGCACCCGCGGCGACCCGTTCGCCCCGACGCCCGGAGCCGGCCTACTGACCCTCACTTCGACGGACGTCCTGACCAGCGTCGACGGGTTGGTCGCACGCTCGTGACGAATGGCGACGGCCACCGCCACCTGCCCGACCTCCGAGCCACCCCGCTGATCAGGTCGCTCCTACCAGCAGGGTGCGGACCACCGTCTCGCCGTCTCGCCGTCTCGCCGTCCAGGCAATTGCGTACGACACGGCCAGTGCAGGATGTGCTGCCTGCCCGGCAGCGCGGATCGGGCCGTTGATTGCCAGTCGACAGGTTTCTCGAGGAGAACTCGGCTCGCCCGGGTTGGACACCTGCTGCATCGCCCAACGCGGATGGCGGTCGGACCCGGTGCCGTCGCATCCCGTCCCAAGGGTGGGTGGCATGCTGACAAACATGGACGACACGAGCCCGCGGGAGGCGGCCGATCCGGAGCCGACGGACACCGGAGGCCGCACCAAGTATGACTTCTTCGTCTCTTGCCACCCCGACGACCACGCATGGGGGGAATGGGTCGCCTGGCAACTCGAGGATGCGGACTACCGGATCCTGCTGCCGGATTGGGATTTCAGGCCCGGAGAGAGCTCGGTGGCCTTCCTGCAGAAGGCCATGACCCAGTCGGAGTGCATGATCGCACTGCTGTCGGAGAGCTACCTCACGTCCCCAGACAAGGAACGAGAGTGGAAGGTCGCCTACGGGAGCGATCCCAGCGGGTCTGCCAGCAGGCTGCTACCGGTCAGAATTTCGGACTGCGACCTCCCCGGGCTGCTTGGCGACATCAAGACCTTCGACCTGTTCGACATGGCAGACGAGGCGGCCACTAGCAATCTCCTGCTGGCACAGGTCTCGCACGCGCGGGCGGATCGGGCAAAGCCTAAGAAGAAGCCACCGTTTCCGGGCACGTCAAAAGGCACCGGAACCGGGCTTCCCGGGGCGGTACCCAGGCGCTTTCGCAGCTCCGAATCCCTGCTCCGGGGCGCGCCACTAGCCAGCTTGGCAGAGTATCCGGTGCGGTGGGGGGAGGGGCGCCCGAACCTTGACCCCGAGTATCTGCGGCGGGCCTGCCGGCGGGTCATCGCCGACCGGAACGTCCGCGCCGCCGTGGAACTCATCTACCTGGTGACCCAGAACCACCAGGACGTTGAAATCTCCCCGGACACCTATGACCTGGTGCAACAGGTCAAGGCGGAGTTTCGCGAGGAAATGAAGTACATGGACGGGCCCCAGGCCCAGCAGAGAAACCTCATCGAACCACTGATCAACCTGACCAACGGTGTCGGTGTGATGTTCGCCAACCTACCGATCGAGTTCGTCCTGCACGACACCCGAGACCCCCTTCGTTCGGTCTGCGCCATCCAGAACGTGTTTACCGGGCGACAGGTGGGTTCGCCGGTGAGCAATGTGGCGCTGGCCCGGATCGTGAACCCGCCGGGCCCCGACGTGGCCGTCTATCAGGGCCGCCTGTCGAACGGTCGCAGAGTAAGAAGCACGACCATCCCGATTTACCACCGAGTGTTCGGCCTGATCGCGCTGCTGTGCATCAATGTGGACACCGAGAAGTTTGCACCCGATGCGCCCGGCCGCGAAAATCTGCTGCGAGCTCTCGCCTACCTTCCTGACGAGGTGGTGGACGAGACCTTCTACGTCTGACTCCGCCAGGTACATTCATCGGCTTCCGAAACGTCGACGTCACATTCCGCAGTATTCCGCGGACGAGGTTTTGGCGGCCGGGCGGCGGGTCAAGATGGCTTCATGACCACAGCAATCGAGGCACAGAAGTTCCTCAAGGGTGTCGACTACCCGGCCGATCGTGCGTCAATCGTGAAGAAGGCAAAGGAGAACGGCGCGGACGAATCCCTCATCCGCACTCTGGAGAAGATTCCGGAGCGGCAGTACAGCGGCCCGAATGCAATCTCCAAGGAGCTGTCCGGGAAGTCCTGACCAGTAACGGTTCACTTATCGCAGAATTCCTGTAACGGTAATCGATCGCGGCACTCCTGCGGTCGGGTCGGTTGCACCCGCTTCCCGGCCCGACCGCAGGCTCCCGTCGAGACGGAGCCGGCCAGCCGGCGTCACTGGTTGGCGGGCATCGAGCTGACGCGGAAACCTGCCATGGCTGCGGAGCGGCGAGACGGCGAGACGATTCAGAGGGCGGAGTCTCTCCCGGCGGCACGCCACCGCCGGGTTCGAGGCCGGTGGTGTGGCCCGGGTCCGGGTCGACGGGTGAACCGGCCGCGCGGGATCGCGCGCCGGCGTGAGCGTGGGCGTGAGCGGGTCGCGCGAGGCCGGCCCGGGCCGGGCCCGAGCGGGCCAGCAGCCTCTTGTCGGGTGTCATGACCTCGGCGTGCCCGCCTCAGCCCGGCCAACCCGCCCGGCCGGCTCCACAGCCGCCAGGGCGGCCGATTCCGTCGCCGGCTCGGCGGCCGACCGCGGCGCGGGCTCCGGGCGGCCGGGGAGGAACAGGCCGGCGGTCAGGATGATCGCAATGGTGGCCAGCGCGAACCAGTAGACCCCGTGGAACCCGGCCACGCCGGTGCCGTCGCCCACGGTGGCCAGGATGAGGGTGACGACGGCGATCCCGATCGCGGCGCCGAGCTGGTTGAGGATGTAGAGCACCGAGCTGCCCTGCGGCACCGATGCCGGCGGCAGCGTCCGGTACAGCGAGCCCATCGTCGGGGCGCCGACGAAGCTCAGCCCCAGGCCGACGACGAACGCGGCGAGCGCCGGCCAGACCTCGGCGGTGTGCGCCCCCACCCGGGTGAACGCGAACTCGCCGACGGCGGCGACGAGCGCCCCGGCGCGGACCAGCCGCCGGGCGCCGAGCCGATCGGACAGCCGGCCCGCCAGCGGCATGCCGACGATGGCGGCGACGGCGAACGGCGCGACGAGCAACCCGGAGGCGAGCGGGCCGCGCCCGTGCTGCTGCTGGTAGTACAGCGGGAGCACGAACAGGTTCGCGAACATCGCCAGACCGACCAGCATCATGATCGTAACGCTGGCTGAGAAGCCGCCACTGGTGAACAGCCGCAGGTCGATCAGCGGCGGCATGCGCCGGGCGGCCGCCGGGCGCAGGGCGTGCACGGCGTAGCCGGCGAGCAGCGCGACGGCGGCGGCCAGCGGGAGCAGCACCTGCCAGGCGGCGACGGTGGTGCGGTCCGCGGCCTGGGACAGGGCCAGAACCGCCGTGGCGAATCCGGGTCCGAGCAGCGCCACCCCGATGGTGTCGAGCCGGGTTCGCGGCGCCTCGCCGGTCGGCGTGTCGCGCGGGATGACACGCAGCGCGCCGACCAGCGCGACCGCCCCGATCGGCAGGTTGATCAGGAACATCCACCGCCAGGACAGGTGCGCCAGCACGGCGCCGCCGACGATGAGGCCGAGGACCGGGCCGGCGGAGAGGACCATGCCCATCAGCCCCATCACCCGGCCCGCCCGGGCCGGGCCGGCGGCGCGGGCCAGCAGGGTGAGCACAAGCGGGTCGAGCAGGCCCGCGGCCAGCCCCTGCAGAACCCGGAAGACGATCAGGCTGCTGACGTTCCAGGCCAGCCCCGAGGCGAGCGAGGCGGCCAGGAAGGCGACGAGGCCCGCCAGCCACAGCCGGCGGGCGCCGAACCGGTCGACGGCCCACGTGGTGACCGGGATGGCGACGGTCAGCGCCAGCAGGTAGCCGGTGGAGACCCAGCCGATCGTGCTCAGCGCCGCGTCGAACCGCGCGGCCAGGGTGTCCACTCCGACGGCCACCATGGATCCATCGAGGATTCCCATGATCCCGCCGAGGAGCACGACAGCGATCAGCCGTCGCAGCACGGGATCGAACCGGCCCTCGTCCAGCGCCTGAGCCATTTCTCACCTCTCGAGTCCCCAAATCTACACTGACCGGTGCACTGTAACAGTCCGCATCGTTCCATGGAACCAGTCGGGTTGTTCTACTGCACCAGTCGGTGCAGAGAATCAAAGGTGATGGGATACGGTGTTGTGATGAGTGGGAGGACGCCTGCCGCGGCCGCCGGACCGGACGCCACCGCGTTCGTGGTGTTCGCCCGCGAGGGGTATGCGCAGGCCACGCTGGACGCGATCGCGGCCGAGGCACGCGTCGCCAAGCACACGATCTACAACCACTTCGGAGACAAGCAGACTCTGCTGCGCGCGGCGATCGCCGCCGAGGCGGACCGGGCGATGGCGAAGAACCTCGCGGCCGTCGACCGGCTACGTGACTACGACGGCGACCTGCGCGTGACGCTGGAGGACGTCGGCCGCCAGCTCGTCGCGTGCTACTGCGACGAGCGCGGCTGGGCGCTGCGGCGCCTGCTCTACGCGGAGATCAACCAGTTCCCCGACCTGCTCGACATCATCACCGGCCGGGCATCGGACCCGGTCACCGAGGCGCTCGCCGACCGCCTGGCCCGCCTCGCCCTGGCCGGCCACCTGCGCGGGGGGGATCCGGCCGCCGCCGCCGAGCAGCTCGCCGCCCTGCTCACCGGCTCATTGGAGGCCCGGTGCCGGTATGGCACCAGGGTCATCTCCCCCGCCGAGCAGCACGCCGTCGCCCGCGCCGCGGTCGACACCTTCCTGCACGCCTTCGGTACCGCCTCCGGCCCCGCCGCGACGACCGTGGCCACGGCCGCGCTGGCCTGACACCGCCGGCCGTCGGCGACCCGCCCGCCCGCCGGGTCAGCCCGCCGGGCCAGTGGGCGGGGGCGGATCAGGGG
>NZ_JANEZT010000387.1 GCF_025403405.1 Frankia tisae | reverse complement strand
TTCCAGGACGGCGAGGAGGTGCCAGCCACGGTCGTCGCCGGCGAACGCGTGGACCTCGTCGACGATCACGGTGCGGACGCCGGCGAAGAAGTCGCGATGGTCGGTGCGGACGCTGACGAGCATCGCTTCCAGCGACTCGGGGGTGGTGAGCAGGACGTCGGGCCGTTCGCGGCGGATCCGGTTGCGCCTGCCTTCGGTCACGTCGCCGTGCCAGACGGCGGCCTGGCGTCCGAGCCAGCCGGTGTAGGTCGCCAGCCGGGGCGTCAGGTTGTTCAGCAGCGCCTTCAACGGACACAGGTACAGCACCGACGTCCCCTGCCAGTTCTCGGCCGCCATCCGCGACAGGACCGGGAACATCGCCGCTTCGGTCTTCCCACTGGCGGTCGGGGCGAGCAGCAGCGCGTCCGAACCGGCGAGCAGCGGCGCGACCGCCTCCTCCTGCAACGGCCGCAGCCCCGGCCACTGCAGCGTGTTCACGATGTGGTGCACCACCACCGGATGCAGCAGATCCGCCGCGTCGGCCGCGTCGGCCGCGTCGGCCGCGTCGGCCTCGGTGGCCGCCGGGTCGACGGTCAATCCAGGTCCAGATCGATGTCGTCGGCGCGGGCGGCGTTGCGTTCCAGGTCGGTCATGTCGGCCACGCCGATGGTCAGCGGATAGTCGCGCCGGGGGGCGAAGTCGTCGAACTGGTCGACCCGGTCGAGCACGTCGGCGACGAGTTTCTTCAGGAACAGCCGGGGCGCGACGCCGACCTTCCCCCCGAGCCGCCCGGCGACCGCCCCGGCCAGCTCGCCGAGATAGGCGTCGTCGACGAGCGTGCCGATCCGGGCGGCCGCGTCGCCCGACGAACCGGCCGCGTACAGGTCCCGGACCCGCCCGCCGAGCTCGACCAGCGACGCCTCGGTGAACCCGGCCAGCCGCAGCTGCACGGCCCTCGGATTGTCGAACTTCGGGTTGGCGGTGAAGTCGGTCGCCAGCCGCTGCGCGAGCGGTGCGAGCCGCGCCACCCCCTGCGGGCCGTCGTAGAAGGCCGGCGTTCCGGTGATGACGAGGAACAGGCCGGGGAAACGGCCGCTGTGGACCTCGTCGATGAGCTGGCGCAGCGCGTTGAGCGCCTTGTCCCGCGCGTCGGAGCGGACCCGCTGCAGGGTCTCGACCTCGTCGAGGACGAGGAGCAGGCCGCGGAAGCCACTGTCCCGCAGCACCACCAGCAGCCCCTGCAGGAAGCCGAGCGCCCCGAAATGGTCCAGATCGCCGCGCACCCCGGCGGCGCGGCGCGCGCTGGCGGCGACGTGCGGCTGCCCGCCGAGCCAGGCGAGCACCGCCGCCGCCGTCGCCTCGTCGCCGGCGGCCAGCGCCGCCCGGTAGCCGCGCAGCGCCGCCGCGAACGCGGGCGCCGTGCGGCCGACGTCGGCGAGCCGCCGGTCGACCAGCTCGCCGACCGCCCGGTCGAGCGCCGCGGCGTCATCGCCCGCTACCCCATCGCCCGCTACCCCATCGCCTGTTGTCTCCCCGGCGGCGAGGACGTCCTCTTCCAGGGCGTAGAACCAGCCGTCGACGACATGGCGCAGCGCGCTCGGCGGGAACGTCGCGGTGGTCAGCCGCTCGGTCAGCCGGCGGTAGACGGTCTCCAGCCTGTGCAGCGGCGTCTCGTTCTCCGAGATCTGCACCTCGGCGGTGGCGAGGCCGGCCTTCTTCGCCCGTTCGGCGAGCCAGCGGGTGAAGAACGTCTTCCCGGAGCCGTACTCGCCGCGGACCGCCTTGAACACCGACCCGCCGGCGGCGACCGCGGACAGGTCCTCGGCGGCGACCCGCTCGAACCGGTCCAGCCCGACGGCGAGCAGGTCCAGCCCGGCGGCCGGCACCGCCCCGCGCCGCAGCGCGTCGAGCACATCCCTGCGCCGCGCCGCACTGACCCGACCGGCCTCGCCGTTCACCGTCGCCTCCCCGGTTCTGTCTGCCTCTCCGGATTTCGATTCTCCCGGATCGTCCGCCTGCCCGGACCCTGCCTTCCCGGAGCCACTCCCGTTCCACGAGCTGCTCTCCGGTTGGTCAGTGCGGTAGCCGGGCCAGTCCCAGGGCGGTTGATGTCACCACCAACCCAGCCTTCACCGACGGTGATCGTCCATTGGTAGATGGCGGCGGAGCTGCATAGCGTTGCGATTGCGGTGGCCGCAATTTTGGATCGTTGCGAGATCGGCCATGCCCTGTTGCGCGGGATCACGCTATCGTTGGCGAGTGATCCCTGGAGGGATCGCAACACCGAAAGGGGGTTGTGATGGACATTCCCGACGACGTCCCCCTGCCTGACGTTCCCCTGCCCGAGGTCGAGATCGTGGACGAGGAGCCTCCCAGATGGCTCGTCGAGGCTGCCCGGCGAGGCATGGCGGACTACGAAGCCGGTCGGTATGTGACGTGCGATTTCGAAACCTTTGACCGCCTGCTTACGGACGCTGCTGCCCACCCCGAGGCGAGCTGACGCACGTCGCTGGCACAGGCCACTCAGGGTGTCCACCACTTTGGTGGGCCGGGTGGCTAATGTGATCTCATGCCCACCTTCGACCCGGTCGCCGCGTTCTGGGCCGACTGGCGTCGGCTCCGGCCCGAGTAGAAGGCAGCCTTCCTGCGGGCACGCGACCTGTTCGTCAAGAGCCTCGCCGAGGGCGTATTCCACCCGTCGCTGCGGGTGAAGCGCTACCGATCGCTCCCGGGCGTCTACGAGATGACCTGGGCGCCGGACGGGCGGGCGCTGTGGGCCTACGGGCAGTCGGTTCCGGGGCAGCCTGGTCCGCACATCGTGTGGTTGCACGTCGGCACACACAAGATCTTCGATTGAGGCATGCCCGTCGGCCGATTTCAGGAGGTCAGCTCGAACTGGGCGCGCAACAGGTCGATGTTGAGGCGCAGAGTGTGGCCGTCGTCGATCGGCTCCAGCACAGGGTAGTTGTCGATGTTGAAAAGGCGCTGCAGGGTGACGGCGAAGCCGCCGGCCCGGGCCGGGCGCTCGCCGGCGCGCTCGGAGACGACACTCGTCGCCAGGGTTCCGTTCGCTCCGAGTAGCGCTCGTACCGCTGCCTCGACCTTTTCCACTGGCACCTTGCGGGCCAGCCCGTCGAGCTGGGACTGGAACAGCTCGGACGAGAGCAGTCCGGCGACGAGGAGGTCGACGGGATCCGCACGGCCGCTGGCCGTCGCCGTGGCTGCCGGGCCGGTGGCCGCCTCGGCGGGAAGCTCGAACAGGGCCGGGCCGGTCTGTTCCTCCGCGGACCTGCGTCGCCTACGGGGAAGCAGCGCTGTCTCCTGCGCCGGGGCGTTGACGGCGCGCTGCCCGACCAGCACGGTGTCGCCACCGCCGAGGCCGCGCAGGCGGTCCGTCGTCTCCAGCGACCACCAGCGTGGGCGCTGGTCGGGCAGCGGGCGCCAGCCGGGTGGCAGGTCGCGGCTCGTCGACGACGCGGAGAGGCGGAACGGCAGGAACGCCAGCACGGGCACCGTCACCTCGGCCGGCGACGCGCCGCCGTGGTAGCCGCCCTTGCGGCCCAGGTAGTGCAGAGTCGGGTCCCAGAGCGCGACGATCCGCCCGCCGGGCGCGAGGACCCGCGGCCCGGCCAGCGTCACCTCGCCATCCCCAACCCCGCCGTTTCCGGCCTCGCCGTCGCGGGCCTCGCCGTCGCGGGCTGCGCCGTTGCCTGAACCGGGGATGCGGTGCCGGGCGGAGGCGGCGTCGTCGGCGGCCAGCGCCTCGGCGCGATGGTCGACGACATGGCCGTGGTCGCTGGTCAGGATGACTGCCCGCCCGGCGGTCCGGGCGTAGCCCAGCACCGCGAGAAGCCGGCCGACGTCGGCCAGGTGCCAGCCGCCGTCGTCGCCCTGGCGGCCCTTGTCGAGCGTGTCGTCGATCGTGTTGATCACGACCGCGACCAGCGGGGTGTCCGACGTCAGCGCGTCGGTGAGCTCCCCGTCGAGCGCGGCGCCGGGTGCGCCGGCGAGATCGGCGTGGTGGAACAGCCGGGCGGCCCGCCTGCCCCAGCGCGGATGGCCCTCGAACTCGGCGGACTCCCTCGCCTTGTCGCCGGTGAGCAGCCGGCCGGCGAGCAGCGACGTCCGCGAGGTGGCGGTCACCGTCGGCAGCACGGCGACGGCCGCCCGCCGCCGGGCGGGGCCGGCCGGCTCACCGCCGAGGGATCCGAGCGGGTCGCATTCCTCCCAGCGTTCGCGGCGCAGCTCGGCGGCGAGCTGGGCGGCGACGGCGGCGCTCATCCCGTCGAGCACGACCAGCAGCGCCCGGCCGCCGCGGGCGGTCACGACCGGCGCGATCACCCGGTCGAGGACTTCTTCGATGCACAGCGGCCCGCCCTGCGCCACCAGTCCACCCTGCGCCGCCAGTCCACCCTGCGCCGCCAGGCCACCCTGCGACACCAGGCCGCCCCGCCTGCCGGTCGCGGTCCACACGGCGAGGAGCTGCGCGAAGGCGGCGTCGAGGGCACGGCGGCGCCGGGCTGCCACCCGGTAGAGGTCGCTGTACGCCGCGCCCACCGCGGGCGCGGGGTCACCGACGGCCAGGTGGCCGAGTGCGATGTCGGCCCAGGCGCCGTCGTCGAGGTGGGCGTCGAGGGCGCCGGCCAGCGTCGTCGGCTCGCCTGTCCGCTTCCGGCCGGGGTGCTGCCCGCCCGCGGGGTGCGCGGTGGCGTGCGAACCGGTGGGCTGGGTGGCGAGCCAGCCGACGAGCCGGGCGGCCATCGCGGCCCGTTCCACCTCGGGACGGTTGACGCCGGCCAGCAGGTGCTCGCGCAGCGATCCGACGGCGGTCAGGACGTCGCGGGCCGCGTGGGCGAGCAGTGTGCGGTCGACTCCGGACTCGGCGGCGGTGAGGACGTCGCGGACGGTGGCGGCGACGGCGGCCAGCCGGTGGCCGAAGCCGGCCCGCAGGATGTCACTCGCGGCGCCGGCCGCCCGGGCGTCCAGGTCGTCGAGCAGCCGCTGCGCGGAGGCGAGCAGGGCGGGGAGCGCGTCGGTCGGGTGCAGGGTCGCCGACGGGTCGCCGGCCGTCTCGAGGCCGAGCCGGCTGGCGCCTGGGCGGGCCGCCGCCAGCGCCGTCGCGACCACCTCGCGGACGGCGTCGGCGAACGCGCGCATGGTCGCGTCGTCGAGGCGAACGTGGCCGAAGTAGCGCTCCACCCGGACCTTGGCCCGCTCGACCGCCGCGACGTCCCCCGCGGCCGGTACCGGCGCGCCGGCGGTGCCGCGGCCGGGCCGGGGCCACAGGCAGTCACAGACCAGGCCGAGGGCGAGCGTCCGCTCGCCGTTGCCGGCGGCAACCAGGGTGAACAGGGCCCGTCCCGCGCGGCCGGTCCGCTCGACCAGGTACGCGGTGAGGCCGGCGCGTTCGTCGTCGCCGAGCCGGCGCAGCGCCTCGGTTGCGCCGGGGGCCGTCGTCCAGCGCAGCAGGGTGGCGATGTCCAGGTCGGCGGCGCCCAGGCCCAGCTCGGTCAGGCCGAGGCGGACGGCGGCCAGCTCCGCCAGCGCGTCCTGTCGGCTGAGCAGGCCACCGGGCCGGCGCGGCCAGCCGGCCGGGGGGCGGGCCTCCAACAGGGCCTGGGCGACCCAGCGGTACTCGAGGGCGCGTAGCCGCGGGTCGGCCCGGGTGGCGCCGAAGTCCTCCAGGACGGCGATCCACGGTTCGATGACGTCGACCCGCTGCCGGTAGACCTGAGCCAGGACGGAGTCGCCCAACGTCTCCTCGTCGGCATCGGTGAGCAGCACCAGCCAGCCGTCCTTGACCGGGTCACGGGCCCAGCGGGTGATCTCCTCCAGCACGGCGAGCGGTGACACGCAGGGCACCACGTGGACCGGCCGGCCGGCGACGTCCAGCTCGCCCGCCACCGACCAGTCCGGCTGGGCACGGACGAGCAGGACGCGCGGCTGGCAGCCATGACTGCTCTGCGCCGCGCGCCGCAGCCGAGCGACCCGGCCCCGCACGACGGCCGCGGTCACCCGAGGGGCGCCCGCGCCGACCGGGGCGGGCGGGCTGCCCTGGCCGGCCGGGGGCGACAGGGCGGTCACGGCGCCGGCCGCCAACTGATCTCGATCT
>NZ_JANEZT010000386.1 GCF_025403405.1 Frankia tisae | reverse complement strand
GACTAGTCGTCGGCAGCGTCAGATGTGTATAAGAGACAGGTCATCTACCGTCGCCGGCGGGCCCCGGGGGGCGGCGTCGATCCGGTGTGAGGAAAACCGCTTCCCGGTGAGAATTGGACGGGTGTGGGAGTGGTGCGGTGGGGGTACGTGACCATCGTCGCGCTTGCCATGGGCGCGGCGCGTAGCGGGAGGCAGCCCGGCCGGCTTCTCGTGGCGCCCATGTCGTCCGGTCGTCAACGGAGCCATGGAACCGAGCATCAGCGTCGAAGTGATCGACCGCGAGGCCATCGTCGTGCACCCGGCTGGGGACATCGACTACTCATCGCTGGACCCGTTGCGCGAGGCGCTGCTCGACGCGCGCGTCGCCGGAGTCCGGGACATCGTCGTCGACCTGGCCCAGGTGAGCTTCCTGGACTCGCAGGGGCTGGCGGTCATCCTGTTCGCCCACCAGCGTCAGCGCTCCGTCGGTGGCCGGCTGGCATTGCGCAACCTCAACGAGGATGCCTACCGGCTGCTGCACGTCACCAACCTGACCTCGGTCATCGAAATCGACCACGGCGGCGCGGCCGTGGCGTCCGGCCTGGGGACCCGCCGCGGCAGATGACCGGCCTCAGCCCGTGGCCGGCCCGCGCCAGTGGTAGGACACATCGCTGGTGTGGACGGTGAAATCGAGGCCGGAGTACATCCGCACGGCTCGTTCGTTGTCCTCGTCCACGTACAGCAGGACCGCCGGGAGCCCCTCGGCGAGCAGATGGTGCAGGCCGATGAGAGTCAGGGCGCGCCCCAGCCCCGCTCCGCCCGCGCCAGGCAGCACCCCGACCACGTACACCTCGCCGATCGGGCCGGGGTGGGTGCCCGGTGGCGGCGTCTCGTCCACTTCGTGGACCTTTGTCCAGTGGAAGCCGACCACCTGACCGTCGCGTTCGGCGACGAAGAAACCGCGAGGGTCGAACCACGGCTCGGCCCGGCGCAGCACCAGGTCATCGAGCGTCCAGCGACCCTGCTCGGGATGGTCGGCAAACGCGGCGGCGTTGACGGCCAGCCAGGCCTCGTCGTCGCGGCCCGGGGCGAACGCGCGGACGGTGACCCCGGCGGGCAGGTGCGGCTCCGGCAGGGGCGCGTCGGGGCTCAGCGGCCGGCGAAGCTGCAACAACACCCGGGTTCGGGTGAACCCGAGCCGGCCGGCCAGAGCCGCCGCGGCTGGGAGATCGCCGTGCGCCCACACGTCGAGCCGGGCGGGTGGATCGCCGAGCGCCTCGGTCAGCGCGGTGGCCAGGGCACGGCCGATCCCCTGGCCACGCTGCCCAGGGTGGACCACGACCTCGGCCTGGCGGCTGTCGATCGCGCCGCCCAGATGCGCGTAGCCGACGATCGCCGGCCGCGCGCCCGGCGCCCTGGTATCGGCGGCGGGCACGGCGAGCAGGTGACGGGCCGCCCCGATCCGCTGGTCGGGGCGCAGGGTCAGCCGGACGTCCTCGGACACCGGCCCGGTGCCGTCCGCCCGCTCGGCGGCGGCAAGCAGGCTCACAATGTCGTCCACGTCCGCGGCGCTCAGGGTCGACTGCCAGGTCAGGGAGGTCGTCACCGAACGACCGTATGGGCTCTCGGTGCCGGCTGTCCCGTGATCCGTCGCCCCGACGCGACGATGCAGGGCAGGAGACGTGGACATCTCCCACCCGGCATCGTCAGGTCGGATGCGCCGTCGACGATCGACGCCGCCCGCCGGCCTGCCCGGGGGCGCCTAGACCCGCTCGGGTGTGCGGGTGTCGTCCCGGTCGACGCGAGTGGACACCCCGGTGGTGTTCTCCGGCAGGGGCGCGATCGGTGGTGCCACGAACTTGTAACCGACGTGCCGGACCGTGCCGATCATCGCCTCGTGCTCGGGGCCGAGCTTCGCCCGCAGCCGGCGGACGTGTACGTCCACGGTCCGGGTGCCGCCGTAGTAGTCGTAGCCCCATACCTCCTGGAGCAGCTGCGCCCGGGTGAAGACTCGGCCGGGGTGCTGGGCCAGGTACTTGAGCAGCTCGAACTCCTTGAACGTGAGTTCGAGCGGGCGGCCCCGCAGCTTGGCCGAGTAGGTGGTCTCGTCGACCGACAGGTCGCCGGACCGGATGACACCGGCCTCGGCCGTGCCACCGGCGGCAGCGACCCGACCGATGGCCAGTCGCAACCGGGCCTCGACCTCCGCGGGACCGGCGGAGTCGAGGACGACGTCGTCGACCCCCCAGTCCGCCGACACTGCGGCGAGGCCGCCTTCGGTCACCAGTGCGAGCAGCGGCGTCGTGAGTCCGGTCGTGCGCAGCAGCCGGCACAGGCCGCGAGCGATGACGAGTTCCCGGCGTCCGTCCACCACGATCACGTCCACGGGCGGAGCGTCCAACAGAGCGCTCGCCTCCAGCGGAGCGACCCGTACCGTGTGCGTGAGCAGACCAAGGGACGGAAACGACTCGGCGGAGGGACCGGGGGCGTTGGTGAGCAAAAGGACGACGCTCAAGACGACTCCTCCAGGTGGTGTGTGGTGGGGCAGCGTCGACCCGGTGAGTAACTCGATGCCCGGCCCTGGGCGTCTCACGACCGTCATGGGCATGAAACGAAGGCCGGTATGTGGGGAGGATAGCGGAGTGTCCTACTCGGCTCCTACCGTCTACGGGCTACTGCCCACCGCTGATTCTGAGATTCTGGCCACGAACCATGATCAAAAACTTGGGGTCGTGCACGGAGAGTCGCGGGAGCTGGCGGTCGTGATCGCTCATGGCTTCTCCTGTTCGATGAGGCATCCGGCGTTACGGCATGTCGCAGACATGTTACGAAAATATGTAGGAGTGCTGGTCATGGACCTACGGGGTCATGGTCGCTCTAGTGGATCATGCACCTTCGGAGATCGTGAGGTGCTCGACGTCGACGCCGGCGTCGGCGAGGCTCGCCGGCTCGGCTACCAGCGCGTTATCACCATTGGCTGGTCGATGGGCGGGGCCGCGGTTCTCCGTCATGCCGGATTGGCCAAAAACCGTACGCTGAGTCACGAGCTGCGCGTGCACCATCCCCCCGATGCGGTCATCAGCGTGAGCGCCACCAGCCGATGGTTCGTCCGCGACACCGCGCCGATGCGGCGGATCCACTGGCTCGCCGAGCATGCCACTGGCCGGATGGTGGCAAGAGGTGCGTTACGCGTCCGTATCGATCCCGGCGCTTTCGTGCCAATTCCTGCCTCTCCGGTCGAAGTCGTCGGCACCATTGCGCCGATGCCTTTACTGATCGTTCATGGGCATCGTGATCGGTATTTCACCCTGGAACATCCGCGCGCGCTTGCCGCCGCCGCCGGGGAGGCTGCGCAGATGTGGCTGGTACCCGAGTTCGGCCACGCCGAGGCCGGGGTCTGTCCGGGCCTGCTCGACCGCATCGGTGCGCACCTGGCGAGCCTCGCCGCCGGCGGTGCCGGCCCGGTGGAGGCGATCGCCCCGGTGGAGGCGATCGCCCCGGCGCCTCGCGGCGGCGCGGTGGTCGAGGCCGGATGATGGCGGGTATCGGCCCGAGGCCATCCGCGCCGGGGCCGCCGCCCGTGCCGGGTGCGCCGGCGCCGTTGCCTGTGCCGGGTGCGCCGGCCGCACGGGTCACCGTCCGGTACTGGGCCGCCGCCCGCGACGCCGCGGGGGTGCGTGAGGAGACGATCGAGGCGGACACGCTCGCGGCGTTGTTCGCGGCCGTCGCGGCCCGCCACGGGGGGAACCTGCCCGCGCTGCTGCGGCGCTGCTCCTACCTGGTGGACGAGCAGCCGGTGGGTCGGCGTGACCCGGCCGGGGTCATCCTGCGCGACGGCGCGGTCGTGGAGGCCCTGCCGCCGTTCGCCGGTGGCTGAGAACGCCGGCGTTCCCAGCCGCCTTCCGCCCGCTCGACCTGACCCGCGGCCGGTGCGGCGCCGGGTCCGCCGGCCGGGCATGGCAGCATGGCGCGCGTGAGCGCTGGCGATCCCGGGCTGTCCCGCGGCGTGCTGTCGGGGGAGTCGGCCCCGCCGGCCGCTGCGCCGACCCGGTGGGTGCGGCTCGGCGAGCCCCTCGCCGCCCTCGCCGCCCTGATCGCCATGGGCCTGGCTGTCGGCGCGGCCGCCCTCGCCACCTGGCTGCTGGCGGCCGTCCTGGCCGCCGAGCAGGCCACGTTCGCGTGGGCGTGGAGCCGGGCGCTGCGTGCCTCCCCGGGCACGATCCTGCTGGTCGCGGCGTGGGCGGTGCTCGCCGATGTCGTCCTGCTGGTCTCGGACCGGCACGCCTACGGTTCGGTCGCCGGTGTCATCGGGGCGGCCGTCGCGGTCGTGGTGCTCTACCAGCTGGCACTGCGCCGGGCCTTCACGCTGCGCGCCCCGGCCCCCCCGCGCGCCGACGGCGAGGCGGACCCGGGGGGCCGTCCGGACTCCACCGCGGCGCCGGATCCCACCACCCGGGTGAGCGCCGAACTGGCCACCGCGCTGAGCGGGATCATCCTCAGCGCCCTGTTCGCGGGATACCTCGCGCTGCGGGCCGGGCACGGCGCGCACCATCCGGCCGACCTGCTGGTGATCGCCGGCCTGCTGGGTGCCGGCAGCGCCGTCGTGACCGCCCGGCTACTTGGCTGGGCCGGCCTGACAGCGGTGCCGGCTGAGCTGCTTGGCGTGGTCGTCGCCGTGGCCGCGGGTGCGGTCTTCGGCGCGCTCGGACCCGACGACCTGACCGTGAATGCCGCGCTTGCGACGGCCGCATCGGGCGCGGCCGTCGCGGCTCTGGTGGATCTGGTGCTGACCCGTGCGCGCGGGGCCGGATCGCCCGCCGCCGGGGTGGCACCGGGTGGCGGGGCCGGTGCGGCGGAGCCGGGCGAAGACACGGCGGCGGACCGGGCGGCGGCGGTCCTGCTTGCCGCGATCCTGCCGTTGGCATGCGCCGCGCCGCTGGTCTACCTGGTCGGACGGCACCTCCCCGGATGAGCGGCCCGGCCGGTCGAGGCCTGCGCATCACGGCCGTGGTCGTGGTCGTCGGGCTGATCGTGGTCGTCGTCGTGGACCGGGTCGCCGCGCGGGTCGTCGCCGGCCAGATCGCCACACAGGCGCAGCGGACCGAGCACCTGCCGTCTCGCCCCACGGTGTCGCTCGGCGGCTTCCCGTTCCTCACCCAGGTCGTCGCCGGGAACTACCGGAACGTGCGGGTGGACGTGCGCGGTCACGTCGAGCAGGACGTTCGCGTGGACCGGGTGCACGCGGACCTCGCGGGCGTGCGGCTCCCCCTCGCCGACGTCGTCCGCGGCGAGGTGCGGCGGATTCCGGTGGACCGGCTCACCGCCCGGGTGGAGCTGACGTTCGCCGATGTCAACGCCTACCTGCGCAGCCAGGGCTCGACTGCCGTGGTCAGCCCGGACGGGCAGGGGATCCGGGTCGCGGGATCGGTCGAGATCCTGGGGACCGCCTACCCGGTGTCCGGGACGGCGGACGTCGGAGTCCAGCCCGCCGCGGTCACGTTCACCCCACGTGAGTTGTCCGGGTCGGTCGGTGCGATCCTGCCGCCGGCGCTGCGCCAGGCCGCCGCCGCGCTGCTCACCGTGCGTGTGCCGGTCGCCGGCCTGCCGTTCAACATGCAGCTCACCTCGGCGACTGTCATGGCCGATCGCATTGCCTTCGCCGCTGGCGGGCATGACGTCGTGCTTGACGCCGACGCGGCCACCGCGGGCCGGTGATGCGGCGGATGGTGGCGCTCCGGGAAGAGCGGGCGCTGCCGGGATGCTGTAGGAGCTGTGACGGGAGTCTGGGTACTGGTCGGAGCTGTCGTGCTGGCGGTGTCGCTGGGCACGGTGATGCGCGCGCGGGACGGCCGGTTCCGCGCGGTGCGGGGACAGCCGCTCGCCCCCGCAGGGGGGCCGGTGGACGCCGTGGCTGAGCCGTCCGGTTCCGTCGAGCCGTCCGGTTCCGTCGAGCCATTCGGTTCCGCCGAGTCGTCCGGTTCCGTTGAGCCGTCCGGTTCCGCTGAGGTGCCGGATTCCGGGGACGCGGGGGGCGGGCTACGGGCCGAGTTCGTCGGGCTCGGGGAGGAGA
>NZ_JANEZT010000385.1 GCF_025403405.1 Frankia tisae | reverse complement strand
GCCGCCGCCGTCACCGCCCAGGTCGCCCGCGCCCGGGCCCGCAGCGGCTCGTTCGCGGTCATCGCCGCCGACGCCGACCTCCCCGCCCTCGCCGAAGCCCTGCGCGCCGCCGACCTGGCCGTCGACGAACTCGGCGCCGACAGCACGCCGTCGCGGGCCTGCCTCGTGCCCGCCTCCCTGGCCAAGGGCCTGGAGTTCGACCAGGTGATCGCGGTGGAACCGGCGGCGATCGTCGCCGGCGAACCGCATCCCCGCCTGGGCCTGCGCCGCCTGTACGTCGTCCTCACCCGAGCCGTCAGCGACCTGACCGTCGTCCACGCCGAGCCGCTACCCGCCGCCCTGCACAGCCCCGTCCCGGCCGCGTTCGACCCGCCACCGGGGCGGATCACCGCCGACGTGCCGATCATCACCGGGACCTGACCGGCCCGATCTGGCGAGACACCGTGTGGTCGCGGCGTGGGTGGGAGAAAATGGGCGGGTGGCAGTGGAGCGCAACGTTCTCGGTGGCGAGCTCGAACCGTGCGGCACCGATCCGGTGACCGGGTTCTACCGTGACGGGTGCTGCAGCACCGGTCCGGAGGACCTTGGCAGCCACACCGTCTGCGCGGTGGTGACCGCCGATTTCCTGCGTCACCAGCGGCAGGTCGGCAACGACCTGTCGACACCCAGGCCGGAGTACTCCTTCCCCGGCCTGCGTCCCGGGGACCGCTGGTGTGTCGTCGCCGTCCGGTGGCTGCAGTCCTACGACGCCGGGGTCGCCGCCCCGGTCGTGCTCGCCTGCACCCACGAGCGGGCGTTGGAGGTCATCCCGCTGGAGGCGCTGCGCGCACACGCCGTCGACGTCCCCGCCGACCCGCGTTCCCTGGGCTGACCCGCGCCCGCCGGGCGGCCGTCGGCGGCGCGGGCCGCTGCGGGCGGGGTCAGTCGATCGCCTCGGGTTCGAGGCCGACGGTGAGCCAGTCGCGGTAGGGCAGGCCGGTGATCTCCTCCAGGCGGGCGATGTCGTCGACGAAGTACGGCAGCACCGCCCGGCGCTGCTCCGGCGTCAGCTTCGGCCGGCCGCCCTTCTGGCGTTGCAGCGCCGACAGCAGCGGGCCGCGCACCGCGTGGCGCACCGGCACGGGGAAGTGGTGGCCGATGCGACCCCCGGTCCGCAGCACCGCCCGCAGCGCCGTGTTCGTCGGGGTGTCGGCGACGAACGGAGTGACGTTCTCCGAGGGCACCAGGTCGACGAGCCCGGTGGAGACGCCGAGGAACTCGCAGACGCGGTCCAGCGTGGCGGCGGGGGAGTCGCGCAGGTCCCGGTAGCGCAGCAGCAGCACCTGGTCGCGGGAGAACAGGCCGAACAGGTGGGCGAGCTGCTCGCCGTAGCGGCCGAGAGCGACGTAGTGCCAGAACTGCGCCCAGCCGGCGTCGCGCCGCTGGGCCTCCAGCGCGCAGGCGCGGACGAAGTCACGTTCGCTTTCCAGCCCGGCCGCCCACAGATGCGTCCAGTTGGAATGCGCACGGTCGACCGGGTTACGCAGCAGCACGACGATCCGCACCTTCGGCAGCAGTCGCCTGATCCGGTTCTGCGCGTCGAGGTCGTAGAGGTAGAAGGGGGTCGCCTCGCCGGTGAGCGTCCCCGCGGGCGCCGGGGCGAACAGCGCCTCGTAATCCCGGCGGCGCCACACGTGCTCCTGGTAGGTCTGGGCGTCGCCGGGGCCGCCGCGGGCCGGCGGCGGGCCCTCGGAGAGGAAGAACTTCGGCTCCTTGACCTGCGGCAGGAA
Organism: Frankia tisae; assembly: GCF_025403405.1. GTDB lineage: Bacteria > Actinomycetota > Actinomycetes > Frankiales > Frankiaceae > Frankia > Frankia tisai. Next base: position 4,338 of record NZ_JANEZT010000385.1, on the reverse strand, counting down.
CAGCCCCGGATGCCGCGACAGCGCGGCATGCAGCGCGGTCGTGCCGGCCTTGGGCACGCCGAGGACGAGGAAGTCGGGAAGGGCCATCTGCGGTCGCTCCTGACGGACAGGGATCGGCGTCGACCGATCCGGGCACCCGGCGGCGCCGGCCGGGGCCACGCGCCTGCATAGCCGAGTAACCCGACCGGTGAAATCAGGATGCTAGCCGTGCAACGGCCCTGCTGAGGCCTGCTTGCCAGGCTGCCCTGCACATCGGAAACGGTAGGGTTGCGGCGTGGCAATCAGCCAGCAGTACACGGCGTCCGAGACCATTCCCCTGCCCGGCCGGCAGCCCGCGACGACCGTGGCGCCCGCCCCGGGGCGGGGCCGGGGTTTCTGGGCCGGCGCGCCCTGCGCGGTGCTGGCCGACGGAGTGTTCTACCTGGCCTACCGGCTGCGCCGCCCGATCGGCAGCGGCCGCGGCTACGGGCTGGTGATCGCCCGCTCCACCGACGGGGAGACGTTCGCCGAGATCGCCGAGATTCCGCGTGACCCGTTCGGCGCGGAGAGCCTGGAGCGGCCCGCGCTGGTGGTGACCCCGCAGGGTTCGTGGCGGCTCTACGTCAGCTGCGCCACCCCGGGCAGCCCGCACTGGTGGGTGGACCTGCTGGAGGCCGACTCCCCGGCCGCCTTCGACCCGCGACACCGGCGCACCGTGCTGCCCGGCGACCCGGCCACCCTCGCCGTGAAGGACCCGGTCGTGGCCCTGCTCGACGGCCAGTGGCAGCTCTGGGCGTCCTGCCATCCCCTCGACGACCCGGCGGCCACCGACCGGATGGACAGCCGGCACGCCACCAGCCCCGACGGTGTGCACTGGACCTGGACCGGGACGGCGCTCGCCCCCCGCCCGGGCCACTGGGACGCCCGCGGCGTGCGGATCAGCGCCGTGCTCACCGGCGGCACCCAGCCGGTCGCCTACTACGACGGGCGGGCGAGTGCCGCGCAGAACTGGGCCGAGCGCACCGGCCTCGCCGTCGGCGCCACCCCCGACCGTTTCCACGCCGTCGGCACCGAGCCGGTCGCGGTCTCCCCGGACGGCGACGGCGCGCTGCGCTACGTCAGCGTCGTGCCCCTGCCGGACGGCTCCCACCGGCTGTACTACGAGGCCGCCCTGCCCGACGGCAGCCACGAGCTGCGCACGGAGCTACACCCCGCACCCTGAGCTACACCCCGCACCCTGAGCTACACCCCGCACCCTGAGCTACACCCCGCACCCTGAGCTACACCCGGCGTCCTGAGCTACACCCGGCGTCCTGAGCCGCCGCGGCGCGCCACGTGCCGGGGTCGGGCGCCTCGCCGCCCGACCCCGGGGATGTGTCAGGAGGTGATCTCCTTGCCGCAGAGCTGCTCCTTGACGACGTCGAACGCGGTACCGGCGTCGTTGACCTGCACGAAGGCGTAGCAGGTGGTCTGGCGGCCCAGACCGTGGGCGATGTCGATGGGCTGGATGAGACCCTCGGCGTCGTAGTTCGTCACCGAACGCAGCCCGTCGATGAAGCCCTGCCGGGTCGGGCAGTCCCCGGCCTCCTCCAGCCCGCGGATGAACATGTCCGCGTGGATGTACGACTGCAGCGGGATGTCCTGCTGCGGCTGGTCGATCTGCGGCGAGTAGCGGCTCATCGCGGCGACGTAGGCGGCGATCGCCGGCCCGCCGGACTCGAACGGGCGGTAGAACAGCGGCACCGTCACCCCGGCCATGCCGACTCCGTACCGCTTGAGCAGCGCGGCGTCGTACCCGTTGACCGCCATGACGACCTTGGGTGCGTGCCCGGAGGAGCGGAGCTGGGCGAGGACCTGGACGAGGCCGTCGGTGTCGGTGATGGCCAGGAGCGTGTCGGCGCCGCTGGCGGCGATGCGCTGGGCGACTGCCGTCGGGCTGTCCGCGCCGGGCGTGTAGCTGACGGTCCCGCCGTCGCTGAGGCCGGCCGCCGTCATGCTCTGGACGAGCTTGGTGCCCACGTCGGAGACGCCGCCGGACAGGGCGGTCTGCAGCAGCACCGACCGGCTGCCCCCGCGGGACTTCACGAACATGCCGTAGGTGTCCACCGCGGCACCGGTGGTGTACGAGAACGAGAACATGTTGCGGTACTTCGACCAGACTCCCTCGGCGGCCAGGCCCGTGACCGGGATGCCCTGGTCGTTGAGGTACTGGGCGCTGCCGCTGGCCGCGATCGTGGACTCGATGAGGCCGAAGACCTTCTGGTGGTCGACGAGGTCGCGGGCGGCGATCGCGTTCGCCTCCGGCGTGCCCTGGTCGTCCCGCCACTCGTAGACGATCTTCCGGCCGTTGACGCCACCCTTGGCGTTGATCTCGCCGAGTCGGGCGTCGATGCCGGCGCGGGCTGCCTGCAGCGGCCCGGACACCGCGCCGGTGTCCGGGTACACGATGCCGATGCGGATCTCGTTCTTGGTCACCCCGGGTGCGTTGCAGTCGCCCGAGGCCCCCGCCGCGCCGCTGGCGCAGCCTGCGGTGGCTGCGGTCAGGATGATCATGGCGGTCGCGAGTCGTAAGTGGGTGTGGCGGCGGTGCATAAGCAGCGAACCCCTCGGTGGCAGGCAACGGACGATCGGCGAGGACGGGCGACGATCAGCGAACGGCGCGCGGCAAACTCCGATCTCGTCGCCAGCAGGGCGGGCCGGATCGGATCCACACGTGCGATGCTCACGACCTGTGACAACAGGCACGTACCCGAAGCGGGGACATTACCGTAAAATATCCGCAGGTGAGCACCATACCTAGCACACCTTTGTGGTGTTATGCCTGGCGGGCATAAGGTTGTGTCAGCAACTGCACGTAATGGTCCGGCAGGCTTGTGCCCCCACCATGCGCGCGCGCTCACCGCGGCCGTGGCGTCCCTGGGCCGCCTGCGGCCGCGTCCGTGCGCGAAGCGGCCGCAGGCGGGGGCGGGAAGCGCCCAGCCCGCGGCCGCTGCGTGGGCGTCAGTCCCCTCGTCGGGCGAGGGTCACTCGCCGCGCCAGACCGGCGCCCGCTTCTCGGCGAACGCCAACGCGCCCTCCTTGGCGTCCGCGGAGGCGAACACCGGATTCATGATCTCCGCCTGGCGGTCGAACGCCTCGTCCGCCGGCCAGGAGGACGCCGACGCGAGGATCTCCTTGGTCGCGGCGACGGCCAGCGGCCCGTTCGCCGCGATCCGGGCGGCGAGCGCCCGGGCGCCGGCGAGCGCCTCGCCGGCCGGGGTCAGCACGTTGACCAGGCCGTAGCGATGGGCGTCGACGGCGGAGAGCTGGTCGCCGGTCAGCGCCAGCTCCATGGCGACCTGGTAGGGGATGCGTTTGGGCAGGCGCAGCAGGCCGCCGGCGCCGGCGACGAGGCTCCGCTTGACCTCCGGGATGCCGAAGGCGGCGTTCTCGGCGGCGACGACCAGGTCGCAGGCCAGCACGACCTCGCACCCACCGGCCAGGGCGAAGCCCTCGACCGCGGCGATGATCGGCTTACGCGGCGGCGTCAGCGTGATGCCGGCCAGGCCCCGGCCCTCGATGGCGACGTTCTCGCCGCGCAGGAACGCCTTGAGGTCCATCCCCGAGCAGAACGTGCCGCCGGCGCCCGTGATGATCGCTACGGTCAGGTCCTTGCGGGACTCGAACTCGTCGAGGGCGGCGGCGACCCCCTCGGACACGGCGCGGTTCACGGCGTTACGCGCCTGCGGGCGGTTGATCGTGATGACGGTGACCCCGTCGGCGTGTTCGACCAGAACTTCGTCGGACATTCGTGCTCCCTCGTTGACGGACAGTAAGCCACGTGCGCCCGCGTCACGCCACGTGTGCCCGCGTCGCCGCATTCGGATGATTTCGCCGCGGACGTGGCTGTTTCGCGCAATACCCGGTGGCCGAACGCTACCGCTGTCGCGCCGCACAGGAGAGTTCTCGCCCTCGCCGCCGGGCCTCGCCGCTTCGTGGATCTGCGCCGCGTCTGGGCACTGCAGCCGACCCTCCAAGATCCTCACCGGCCGTCGGCCCGCCGCGTCGATCCGCCGCGTCGATCCGCCGAGTTGCAGGAGGTTGATGACGGCCGCAACCCCGCGAACGGTGACTAACCTCCAGCATCTCGTGGCTGCGGACGGAGGGCGGGTACGGCTGCCGGGGCGGCGGAACTCCTGAGACGTCTGAGAGGGCGGATCGTGCGCATCGCACCGCGATCCTTCCCGCGCACCGCCATCGGCCGTTACCGGTGCATGTCCTTGGTCTGAGGTTCGACGGCGGGGGAGGTAGGGCAACGTAACCGTTACTCAGGATTGATCGTCTACGGCTCCGAGTAGGTAGGACCTACACGTCTAGGGT
>NZ_JANEZT010000384.1 GCF_025403405.1 Frankia tisae | reverse complement strand
CGGCGGCCTCCGGGGCGACGGCTGCGGCGACCAGGCCCGTCCTGCCGCCGCTGGACACCGCGCCCAGCCCCGACGGCACGCAGGCGCACCCGTCGTCCGCCGGCGTCTGGTCGCCGATGGGCCGCGGCCGCCGGCCCGCCCTCGTCGCCCCCGTCTTCGCCCTGTTTCCCGCGCTGCGACCGGCGCATCGCCGCGGGATCGCCGCGACGGCGACGGTCCTCGCCGCGGCGGGCGCGATCACCGCCGTCCTCGTGGCGGCGCCGGGGGAGACGACCCGGTCCACCGCCAGCACGTCGCCCTCCCCCACCGGCGCTGCCGCGCACCCCGCGGCAACAACCACAACCGCGACCGCGGCCGGCCCCGCCGCGCCGAGCCCGGCGTCGGTCTCCCTGGTCGGCGCGACAGCCACGCGGCCCCTGCCCGCCGGGCCGCAGCCCGCCGCGGCCGCCGCTCCGGCCGCCGCCCGCGTCGTGCCTGCGCCGAGACCGCGGCCCGCCGGCACGCGCCCGAGCACCGCCCCGCCGCGGGACCCGTCCGGCCGGGTCGACACGGCGAGCGCCTGCTCCGTGCCCGACATACTGCGAGTCCTCTCGTTGCTCGGCACCGATGGCCGGTGCGCCCCGATCGTCTTCGGACAGCCCGAGCGCGCCGCCAGCGGACAGGCGGGTGACCAGCTCGGGAAGGCGCCTCGCTTGCAGCGGTCCGGGCCCGGCGGTCGCGTGGCCGGCGGCGGGCGCCACTCCCGCGGCTAGTCCGGGTCCGCGGTGTCGACGAAGCCGCTGCGGTAGGCCCACCACCGCCTGGGTGCGGTCCCGGACGCCGAGCTTGCTCAGCACCCGCTTGAGGTGGGAGCGCACCGTCTCCGCGGACACGGTCAACTCGGCCGCGATCTCGGCGTTCGACCGACCCGCGGCCAGCGCCCGCAGCACCTGCGTCGCCCGCTCGGTGAGCTGCTCGGCGTGGGCGAGCAGCTCCCGCTGCGGGGCCCGCCGGCGGGCCAGGACGGCCAGCAGGCGGCGGGTCACCGCGGGTGCCACCAACGCGTCGCCGCCGGCCACGGTCCGGATGCCCTCGATCAACTGCTCCGGTGTGGCCCGCTTGAGCAGGAACCCGTCGGCCCCGGCCGTCAGCGCGTCCTCCACCACCTGATCGAGATCGAACGTGGTCAGGACGAGCACCCGCGGTCGGGGCGGCGGCCAGCCGGCGATCTGGCGGGGGGCCCAGACGCCGTCCCGGCGCGGCATCCGCACGTCCATCAGGACGACGTCCGGCCGGTGTCGGCGGCCTCCCGCACCGCCTCGTCGCCGGTGGCCGCCTCACCGGCGACGGTGATGCCCGGCTCGGCGTCCAGCAGCGCCCGCAGGCCGCTGCGCACCAGACCGTCGTCGTCCGCGAGCAGCACGGTGATCATGCGACGCCGTCCGACAGGGCGGGCAGCGTGGCCAGGACCCGGAAGCCGCCGCCCACCGGACCGGCGTCGAACGAGCCACCCTCCAGCCGGGCCCGTTCCCGCATGCCGACCAGGCCCCGCCCCGCCGCGGGCGCGGCGAACCCGACGCCCCCGTTGAACACCTCGATCCGGACCAGATCCGCGGCGGGGGTGATCCGGACCCGGATCCGAGCGACGGGCTCGACGGCCAGGTCCGCCTCCCGACCCGTCGCCCGGATCCGCTCGACGAGCGCGGCCAGGTAACCCAGGTCGGGCGACCGCCCGACGTCCGACTCCCGCGGGTTCAGTATCCGCAGCAGCCGATCCAGCTCGCCGAGGGCGTCGCGCCCGGCGGTCTCGATGTCCACCAGCGCCTGCCGGGCGAAACCCGGATTGTCCTCGAACACCCGCCGCGCGACCCCGGCCTGCAACACCATGACGTTGACGGTGTGCCCGAGCGCGTCGTGCAGCTCTCCGGCCAGTCGGGCGCGCTCGGTCAGCAGCACGCGTTCGGCGGCGAGCGCGTGTTCCCGGGCCTCCCCCCAGGGTGCTGGCCTGCCTGCGGCGGCGCATTCCCGCCGGCTGCGGGCGGCGTCCCCACCGATCGTCGCGATCAGAAAGCACATGATCACTCCGGCCAGGTCCGTCATCACCGTCGGACCGTGATCCAGCAGGACGTAGCCGGTGACGGCGGCAACGCAGATCGCCGAGCCGGCCAGTCGCACCGCGAGGCCACCGAGCGCGAAGCAACTGAACAGCGCGATCCATGGCGGCCACCGGGCGGCGCCGGTGGACCGGTCCACCGTGCTACAGGTCTTCCTCTACCTGCACATCGCGTTCGGCGCCGTCGCCCTGCTGCTCTCGCCGCTGCAGCTCTCGGCCCGGGTCCGGGCCCGCGTCCCCCGGCTGCACCGGGTCGCCGGCCGGATCATCGTGGCGGCGATCTGCGTCGCGGGCACGGCGGGCGCCGTGCTGTCCACCGTCAACCTCGCCGGTCCGATCGGGACGGCCGGCTTCGGCCTGCTGGCGGTGCTCTGGGCGAGCTTCGCCGTCACGGCGGTGCGGAAGATCCGCCGCCGTGACGTCCTGGCGCACCGCCGGTGGGCGATCCGCACCTTCGCGCTGACCCACGCCGCGGTGACACTACGGCTGTGGATGTTCGTCATGAGCGCCGCGCAGATCGGGATGGGCACCGACTCGGAGGTCGCCTTCGACCGCGCCTACCACGTCGTCCCGTTCCTCTGCTGGGTCCCCAACCTGCTCGTCGCCCAGTGGCTCCTCGACCGCTATCTTCGCGGGCGAAACTTCGCCTACGAGGCGCCGACGCCGGAACAGGTCGACGCCGCGGCGGCCGCGATCCGCGCCCAGTAGCAACCAGCTGCGGAATGCGGTGCGATGCGCCCGGTCTGCAGGGTTCGGACCGTGCAGAGCGCACCGCAACCGGCTCCACCCCGGGCGCAATCGGCTCCAGCCCGATCCGTGCGCGCGGACCTACTCGCCGTAGGTGGTCTGCCTGGTGACGTGGTGGGTGTCGTTGAAGCCGCGCAGGACGGCGGGGCCGTCGGAGTACCAGTCGATCGTGGTCAGCGAGACCAGGTCCAGGTGCAGGCGGTACAGGACGGTCGGCTCGGCAGCCAGCGCGAGCTGGGTGAGGCCCTTGATCGGCGTGACGTGCGAGACGACGAGGACCCGCTTGCCGGGCTGCTCGACGAGCAGCCGGTCGCGGGCCCGGGCCACCCGGGTCACCGTGGAGATCAGGCTCTCCCCGCCGGGCGGCGGCACGTTCGGGTCCGCGAGCCAGGCGTTGAGCTCGTCGGGGAATCGTTCGCGCACCTCGCCGAAGGTCATCCCCTCCCAGGCGCCGAAGCTGGTCTCCCGCAGGTCGTCGTCGACGACGTAGTCGCGGCCCAGCGCCTCGGCGGTCTGCCGGGCCCGCTTGAGCGGCGAGCTGACGATCAGGTCGAACGGCTCGTCGCGCAGCCGGTCGGCGACCGCGGCGGCCTGGCTCATCCCCAGGTCGGTCAGCGAGGCCTCCACCGTCCCGCTGAACCGCTTGTCGACCGACAGCGGCGTCTGGCCGTGTCGCAGCAGCACGGTCGTCGTCGGCGGCGCGGGCGGGGCCATCCAGCCGGAGAGCCGATTGGTGGTGGGGGCGCGGTGCGGCGCCGGGTCCGGCGACTGCGGGACCGACGGTTCCCAGCTGCGCCCGGCCGCGGCGGCGTCCATCGCCTCGTTGGCGAGGCGGTCGGCGTCGGCGTTGCGGGCGCGGGGCACCCACTGGTAGCGCACGGAGCGCAGGGTGCGGGCGATCGCGGCCGCCTCGTCGGCCAGGGGACGCATCGACGGATGCTTGATCTTCCAGCGGCCGCTCATCTGCTCGACGACGAGCTTGGAGTCCATCCGGGCCTCCACCTCGGCGTCCGGGGCGATCTCGGCGGCGGCCCGCAGCCCGGCGATGAGGCCCGAGTACTCGGCGACGTTGTTCGTGGCATGGCCGATCGAAGCGGCACGCTCGGCGAGCACCGTCCCGTCCGCGGCGTCCCGGACCAGGGCGCCGTAGCCGGCCGGGCCCGGATTACCCCGGGATCCGCCGTCGGCCTCGACGACCAGCCTGCGCACGGTGCTCATCGGATCTCCCCTCGACCTTGCTACAGCCCCGACCTTGCTACAGCCCCGACTCGGGGGTACGGACCAGGATGCGCCGACATTCCTCGCACCGCACGACCTCGTCGACGGGAGCCGCGGCGACTGCTCGCAGGTCGCCCCCGGAGAGTTCCAGATGGCAGCCCTGGCAGCGCCGGCGCAGCAGCGGCGCGGCACCAACCCCGCTGGAGGAGGCCCGGATCCGCTCGTACAGCGCCACCAGCGCCTCGGGCAGCTGCGGGGCGAGGGCCGCCCGGTCCTGGCGCAGCCGGGCGGACTCGGCGTCGATCTCGGCGCATGTCTTGTCGCGGGCGGTGGTCGCGGTGTCGACCTCGGCCTGCAGGTCGGCGCGGCGCTGGGCGAGGGCCGCGAGCTGCCCCTCCAGGCCCTCGACGGCCTCCATCTTCTCCAGGGCGTCGTCTTCGAGGACACCCTGGCGGCGGGCCAGGGAGGCGAGCTCCGCCTGAAGGTTCTCCAACTCGCGGGAGTTCGTCACCGCTCCGGACTCCAGCCGCTGCGCATCGCGGGCCGAGCGGGTCCGGACGAGCTCGATCTCGTTTTCCAGCTTGCGCTGGGCGCGGGTGACGTCCCCCAGCTCGGTGCGCACTCCGACGACCTCGTCGTCGAGGGTGCCCAGGGCCGCGGTGCGTTCGGTGATGACGGCGAACTCGGGCAGCCCACGCCGACGGGCGGCCAGCCGGTCGAGGCCGGCGTCGAGGGCCTGCAGGTCGAGCAGGCGAAGCTGGATTGCTGGGTCGGCCTTCATGAACTCCTCACCGGTGTGTCCTTCATCGGCGTCGGCTGCGAACTCGACCCGACGAGCCGGGCATCCGCGCCTGGGGCGCCGACTACCGGGACGGAATGTGCAACCGCCAGGGATCGGTCACGATAGCGGACACCGATGCACTCACCGTACGTCCCCGGGTCCGCAGCCCGGCCTCCAGACGCGCGGTGGCCTGCGCGAGCCACGGCCACTCGCTCGCCCAGTGGGCGACGTCGACGATGGCGATCGGATGCTCCCCCACCGCGTCGAGCACATGGTGATGCCGTCCGTCCGCGGTGACCAGGACATCGGCGCCCGCAGCCCGCGCCGCGCCGGCCAGTTCCCCGCCCGAGCCGCCGCACACCGCGACCCGACGCACGAGCTGGTCGGCGGCCCCGGTCGCGCGCACCCCGCCGGCCGTCGCGGGCAGCGCCCGGGCGACGCGGGCACAGAAACGGTCCAGCGGCTCGGGCTCGGGCAGCTCACCGATGCGCCCCAGCCCCCGGCACACCGCCGGGGCCGGCACCGCCGCGTCCCCGGCTGGTGGTCTCGCGGTGCCGCCCGCCTGCGCCGGGTTCTCCGCCTGCGCCTGCTCCTCCGCCTGCGCCTGGTCCTGGTCCAACGGGCCGACCCGGCGCAGCCCGATTGCCGCGGCCAGCGCATCGCTGACGCCCGGGTCCGCGACGTCGGCGTTGGTGTGCGCCGTGTACAGCGCGACCCCGGCGCGGATCAGGGTGGCGACGACCCGCCCGCCCGGTCCGGTCTCGGCCACCCCGTGGGTCCCGCGCAGGAACAGGGGGTGGTGGGTGACGAGCAGCTGGGCACCGCCCGCCGCCTCGACGGCCACCTCGACGGTGGGATCGACGGCGAACAGCACCGCGGAGACGGGGGCCTCGGGGTCGCCGACGGCCAGCCCCACCGCATCCCACGACTGCGCCCAGGCCGGCGGATACGCCTGCTCCAACACGGCCACGCAGTCACCGACCGTCGCCAACCTGGTGCTCATCACGGTGACCCTACCCGTACGGTCGCGGTCGTCTGCCAGCCGGTCACGGTGCCGGCCGACGTGCCGAGGTCCCGCACGCGACGCACCCTTCGCCCCGTAACGTCACCCCTGGCAACGCACCCTGTGCAGGGGTGGCGAGCCGCGAGGAAAGGGAACTCGTCATGGCGGACGTTTCGGTGCGATTCCAGGTTGCGGGGGATTCAGAAATTGTGCTGAACCTCTCGACCCCCCAGGCCGTCCGCCTCGTCGAGGCAATCATGCGCAAGGTCGCCGACGCGATGTCAGCGCCCCCGGCGGGTGGCTCCGGGCCGCATGGTCCCGTGACCGGCGGCGCTGCGCTGGGCGGTCCGTCGATGGGTGCGCCGGACCGGTCGGCCGTCGGCTCCGCCTGGTCGGACGTTTCCCCCGGGCAGAACCCCTTCCCACCCGAGC
>NZ_JANEZT010000383.1 GCF_025403405.1 Frankia tisae | reverse complement strand
GCGATGAGGTGGGTGAAGAAGCCGTTGACGGCGACGCGGTGGGCGAGCTGGGGCCAGTAGGCGACGCCGAGCGCGCGGTCGTGCCGGTAGCCGGTCGCGGCCAGGTCGAGGCCGTCTTCGGCGGCGAGCAGGGCGGCGCCGGCGACGTCGCAGACGTAGTGCGCCGGGGGCATGCCCTCACCGAGGGGGCTGAGGGGCTGGAAACGGTCGATGACGCGCCAGCGGTAAAGCTGGAGCAACCTCTCGTTGGCGGTGCGCCGCGTGGGCCAGCCGACCTGGACGAGCTGGTGGGTAGTCAGGACCCGGTGCTCGTAAAGGAGCCGGGCAATCCAGCGGTCGCGCGAGCTGAGGTGAGGGGTGAGGTTCGCCAGGTGTTCGGCGTCGGCGACGACGCGGGCGGCGGGACGCAACGGGACGCGCAGGGCGCGTTGCGGCAACGGTTTGGCCATCGATGGTCCTTCGTGGTGGCAGCGAGGCGCGCGGTCAGGCGACGCGGCGCGGGTCGGAGGTGGGCCGCGGACCCGGACCGGTGGGAGCCGGCGCGGCGGGGGTGGCCGCGCGGCGGCGCAGCGCCCGGCGGATCTGCGCGGCGCGGCCCGGCACCGGGGCGGGGAGTTTTTCCGTGACGACCGTGAAGGCGGGAGCTTCTTCCCCGCCGACGACCAGGCGGGCGGCGGCGTGGAACACGCCGAGGTTGGCCAGGTCGTGCTCGGCCAGCCGGGGCTCGACGTGGCGGGCGAGCCGTTTCGCGTCCGCCGGGCTCACCGTGAAATAGATCTTGCTGCGGGCGTTGGCGCCGATGCTTTCTTCCAGGTGCCGAGGCAGCTGGGTAAGGTTCTGATGCGCCAGAACGATCCCGAGCCGGTAGCCGCGTGCGGCGGCGAGCATGTCCTCCAACGCGTACGGAAGCGTGAGGAAGTTGTGGGCCTCGTCCAGGTACAGACTGGCGTCGGGCCTTTTCCCTTGGGGCAGGCGGGCGCGCCGGGTGGTGGACTGCCAGACCGCAGAGACGACGATCGAGCCCATCAGCGCCGCGGTCTCGACCCCGAGGGCGTCTTGGGCGATGCGGACCAGGCACACCCCGCCGTCGTTCAACACCGCGTCCATGTCGACAGTCGAGGGGCCGGCCGCGATCGCGGCCCGCACAAACGGCCGCAACAGGAACCCACGGAGTTTGTTCATCAGCGGGGCGACGACGTGGCCTCGCGCGGCCTCGGAGAGGGCTTCGTACCAGGTCCAGAAGCCGGCCAGGATGTCGTCGTCGATCTCACCGAGTGCCCGGTGGCGGTAGGCGGTGTCGGTCAGCAGTTTCGGCAGATCCGTGATCACAGGAACGCCGGGTTGAGCGGCAAGGGTGAGCAGACCGGCGCGGAAAATATCCTCGGTCCGGGGCCCCCACGAGTCGGCGTACACCCGGGAGAAGATCGAGACGAGGTTGTCGACGGCCCGCCCCCTGTCGGGCTGGTCCAGCGGGTTCAGGCACGGCGGTCGGCTGTTCGACTCGGCGTCGAACAGAACGAGGCGGTCGAGGGCGTCCAGGGGGTAGCGGGCGAGGATGTCGATGATCTGGTCGCCCTTCGGGTCGACATTGACTACACCTCGGTGCGCGGCGACGTCGTCGAGCGTCATGCGGGCGAGCAGTTCGGATTTGCCCGCGCCGGTCGCGCCGAGGACGTGCAGGTGATGCCGGGCGTCCGGGACCCGCAGACCGACCGGCCGCGCCTGCCCGGCGTCGGTGCGCCCGATGGGGCGGACGTTCGGGCCGGGGCCGGCAACGCCGGGCGGCGGGGCGATGGCCTTCGCGCCGGCGCGTTGCAGGCCGGGGGTCGCCTCGTCGACCGGCAGGTGCGCGAGCGTGCCGAGTTCGGCGACCGAGAGCAGGTCGCCGCGGCCGAACTGCCGGGCGGCGAGGACGGGCAGCGGGCGGCGTAGCCGGACCCGGCGGTAGTAGTTGTGGTCGCCGTAGGCGGCGAACGCCGACGCGATGGCGTGCGCCCGGCCGCGTAGCTGGCTGGCCACCTGCGCGGTGGTGGTGTCGTCGGTGTGCTCGTCGAGGATCGCGGCGATGGCGTAGCGGACGCGGACCTCGTACTGGGCACCGCGCTGCTTCGTGACGATGGCGCGGTCCTCCGCGGACAGGGCCAGCGACGTCTGCGGGTCGACCTTCACCGTGGCGGTAGCCGTCCGGCGGCGCTGCCGGGTGCGGCCGGTGTGGGGTGTGAGCAGGTCCAGTAGGCCGCCGGCCAGGTGCGCCGAGCCGGCGGCGCGTAGCCGGCGGGCAGCCCGACGCGCTTTGGCAACACGGCGGCCGGTGACCGGCCGGGCCAGGATCTGCACCGCCGCCCGCTGGTTACGGGCCAGGCTGCCGGGCGCGCCGAGCAGGGCGCGCAGGGGGTCGGCGTCGTGGTCGACCCGGATGGGCAGCGCTTCGGGGCGGGCGAGGCGCAGTTCGCCGCCGGCGGCGAGCAGCCGCCGTCCCGGCCGGGCCACGACGGGCAGCGGCGCGCGGGCGGGGGTGGTGTGGGTGTGCGCGCCGGGCCAGGACGCCTCGACGGCTCGTTCCACCATCCCGTCGGGCACGACGCCGGGTACCCAGATCTGGATGCGGACCCCGTCGCCGGTGAACTGGTACTCCCACACCAGGTGCGGCTGGCCGACCAGGCGTCGCCAGCCGGGGCGGAGCAGGCCGAGCAGATTCGCCCACAGGGCGGACGCGCCCGCCGGGTCGACGGTGGGCGGGGCCAGCACGGTCACCAGGCGGGCGCCGGCGATCAGCCGCTGCTGGTAGCGGCGGCGCAGCCGCCGACGCCCGGTGAGTAGACCGGCGGCGGCGAGGATGAGCAGCGGGCCGGCGACAGGGCCCCAGACCAGCGCCCACCCCCGTAGCGCGCCGAGGATCTGGTGGAGGAAGCCCCCCGGGTCGGTCAGATAGGTGGCAAGCGGCGACGACGGCGTGGTAGCCGCCGCGGCGAACAGATCCATGGCTACGATCTCCCTGCGGATACGACGATGCTGGTCAGGCGGCATCGAGATAGATCTGGCCGTCGTCATCGGTCGAGTCATCCGGCACGGCGAGATCGAGAAAGCCGCCGTCGTCGGGGTCGGCGGCGAGTTCGGCCGGGTTGGTCGTGACCAGGCGGTGCTCGACATGCGAGGCCAGAGCCTGAAAAGCAACCCGCTGTGCCCCCGCCGCGAGGAGCCCCTGCCCGCGGTCGGCGGACAGCAGGAACTGCCGTTCGCCTTGGGACAGGTCGAACACGGCGGTGATCTCATCGATCGCCTGCGGTGCCTGCCTCAACAAAATTTGCGTGGCGGCGTTGGTGACGATCGCCTTGCCGAGGTCGGTGGCGAGCACGTCGGCGGTGTCCTGGGTCGCCACGGTGAGCCCGGCCCAGTACTTGCGGGACGACTTCGCCATCCGGAACAGGAAGTCCGCGCCCGCCTGCTGGCGCATCAGCAGCCACGCCTCGTCCACAACCACGAGCCGGGGCCGCCGGTCGGCGGGGTTCGACACCCGTCGCCAGACGGCGTCGAGGACGAGCAGCGTGCCGATGGCTTTGACCTCGTCGGGCAGGTCCCGCAGCGAGTAGACGACCAGGTGGCCGTCGCCGCGGCCGGTGGTCGGCCCGTCGAACAGACCCGAGAACGCCCCAGCCGTGAACGGGTGCAGCCGGGCGCCAAGCGCCACCGCCGCCGGGTCCTCCGAGGCGGCCAGCCGGGCGGCGAGATCGGCCAGCAGCGGCGCCGGCCGGCCCCAGCTACGCGGGTCGGAGCTGATCCCCGCCGCCTGGTAGGTCGCGGTGATCGCGACGTCGAGGGCCGCCCGTTCGGCCGGAGTCAGCTGTCCGACCAGGACGGAGATGACGGTGTGCAGGAACAGGCTGCGGCGCACCAGCGCGTCGCGCGGCGCGGTCCGACGGCCGTCCGGGGTGGTCTGGATGGGCAGGTCGAACGGGTTGATCCGCACGTGGTCGGCGCCGAGGTGCAGGTAGCTGCCGTCGACCGCGATGGCCAGCCGAGCGTATTCGTCTTCGGGGTCGACGACGTGGACCTCGATACCCCGGTAGAGGCTGCGCAGGAGTTCGAGCTTGACCAGATAGCTCTTCCCCGCGCCGCTGCGGCCGAGGATCACGGCGTTGTGGTTGTCGACGTCGCCGAACCGGTCCCAGTGCACCAGCCCGTTGCTGGCGACGTTGAGCCCGTAGAGCACCCCGGTCGGCGCCAACGACGTCGGGTCGGCGGGCGGCAGGTCCGGACTGGTGAACGGAAACGCCGCACTCAAGGCCGCGGTGTCGAAGGTGCGGCGCATCCGCACCTGGTCCAACCCCAGCGGCAGAGTGCTCACCCAGCCTTGCAGGGACCGGTAGCTGACCGGTTTCGCGTCCAGCAGCAGGCTGGCCGCCAACGCCCGCACGGCAGCGACCTCATCGGCCAACTCGGCTTCGCTGGTCGCGTGGACGGTGAGGTACAGACCAAGCCTGAACAGCTTCCCTTCGCCGCGGGCGACGCGGGCGGACAGGTCGTAAGCGTCCTCGGTCGCCGCCTCGACCTGCGGGTCAATCAGCCGGCCCTTCTCATCACCCACCTGCCGGCCAGATTCGAGTTTGGACAGCTGCCGGCGTAGCCGATTCGCCGCGGTGACCGGATCGATCGGCTCGACATGCACCGCGACATCAAGCCGGCCCGGGTAGGTCAGCAGCGGGGCGAGCCAGCCGGCGTGGACCTCCCGCGGATACCCGGTGATCGCCATCGTGGCGAGGACGTCCCCGCCCACGTCCAGGTGGCGCGGGGCGATCGACAGCGCGTCCGGGACGAACGCTGCCGCGGCGGCGTCCACGGTGGACGGGCTGGGGGCCTGCGCGGAGGCCCGGCGTCGGGCTCGTCTGCTCATCGGGCGTGTCCCCTCCGTCGTGTGGGTCGTGCTGGCCGTCGGGAGCCGCCGTCGGAGCGCCCGGCGGGCGGGCGGAGGTCGGGCCGGGTCCCAGAAGTCGGGATCGCCGGTGTCCAGCGGGCCGTCCCCGTCGGCGTCCGGGTCGTCGAACTCGTCGTCGTCCAGGAAGCCGCCGTCGTCGGGGTCGGGCTGGTAGGCCGGGTAGTCCTCGGGGAGGTCGGCGGTGATGACCTCGTCGGGCGCGGCGAGCGCGGCCGGCGGCACCAGACCGGCCGGGTTGCAGGCCGCGGCCAGCACGCTGGTCGCCGTCCCCGCGTCCAGCGGCGTGACCACAATCCCCGCCGGTGCCAGCAGGTCGGTCGCCTCGGCGAGACGGCGGGCGAGCCGGGTGTGCGCGGCCCGTCTGATCGCCTGTCCGGCACGGCGAGCGTCGCGGGCCGCAGCCCGCCGGCCCGACAACGCGGCCAGGGGAGAGGCACCGCCGAGCCCGTCGACCGGGCCGGCCGTGACCAGCGGCTCGCGGAGCACCAGCAGCACCTGGCGGGTCAGCAGCTGCATCTCGGCGGCGAGGTGAGCCAGGTAGGTGGCGTGTTCGCGGGCGGCGTGCGCCAGCGCCGGGTGGGGCAGCTGCTCGGCGGCATCGTCGAGCTGCTGAATCTGGGCGCTCAGGTCTGCGGGCATAGCCCGCACGAGGATCTGTACCGGGGCGGTCAACGAGTGCAGGTAACGGGCGAACACGGCGACGAGGGCGTCCTGCTCCCCGGGGGTGCGCAGCGCGAAGTTCACCGTGCTCGCGACCGCGACGACCGCCAGCCCGTCGCCGCCGAGGTCGATCACGCCGACCCCGGCCTGGCCGGTGACGGTGCGGGCCGGCAGCCGCAGCGGCGCCGCGCTCTGTGCGTCCGCGGCCGGCCGTCGGCCACCAGTGCCGCTGGTGGCACGGGCGGCCAGCCAGGACGGTGGTGCGATCACACCTTCGGGGGCGTTGATCCGGTGCCGCGGGCTGGTCCGCTGGCGGATCGCGGCGGCCAACAGCCGATCCAGGGACAGCCCGTCGCGCTGGCCCAGCACGAGGACGCCGGCGCCGGCCGCGACCGGCACGGCGAGCACCGCGAACACCAGCAGCGGCACCAGACTGCGGGTCGCGGCCCAGGCGAGGTAGAGCACGATGGCGGTCAGCGCGAGGATCAGCACCTGACGGGCGGTCAGGTTCGCGACGATCCGGTCCTCACGGTCAACATCGGCGGGTATGTGGACGGGATGCGTCACGGTCGGGGACCTCCGGGTGGTGGTGGTGCGGTGAAGCGCGGCATCGGGACAGCACGACGTGGCGCCGGCGGGCGTGGCGCTTGTGGCGTGGCCGGACGTGGTGCCTGCGGGCGCGGTCGGCGCGGTGGCGGCGGGGCCGCGGAGCGG
>NZ_JANEZT010000382.1 GCF_025403405.1 Frankia tisae | reverse complement strand
TCAGGGCACAACGCAGGGGAGGCCGTTATGCCCTGTCTGGCGCGGTCCGCGCGCAACGCGCCGGGTTCAGACGCCGATGGGCGGCCAGCCCGGGGCTGGGTCAGCCGAGCAGGATGACGACCCGCCGAGCTACGACGACCGCTCCGGATACGACACCGGATATGCCAACCAGGCCGGGAACGGCTACGGCGGTTCGGGAGGCCGGCGCGGTTCGAGAGGCGGCCAGCGCGGCGCGTTCGTCGCGGTCGCCATCCTGATCGTGCTGCTACTCGGCGGCGGGATCGCGGCAGCCGTCGCACTCAGCGGCGGCAGTGGGGACGACGACAACACCGCCCCGCCCGTCGGGACCACACAGGGCGCGGACGGCACAGCGGGCACGACGACGCCGGGCGGCGCCGCACCGGGCCCGGGCGTCACCTCCCCGCAGCAGAGCCCCTCGCCCTCGCTCAGCCCGTCACCGTCACCGTCGGCGTCGGCGTCGGCGAGTCCCGTGACGCTGTCCACCGACGACGCGGCGACCCTCGTACGCAACCAGGGCTACGAGCCGGACATGAGCACCTACCAGGAGGATCGCCAGCTCAGCGTGGTGATCGGCACCGCGCCGGCGGCCGGCGACACGCCCCGCCAGCTCGCCTTCGTCTTCGCCGACGGCAAGTACCGCGGCACCGACACCTCGGCGCCGAGCGCCCACATAGCCTTCCGCAGCCAACGCAACGACCACGAGGTCGTGCTGCGCTATGACACCTACAACCCGCAGGACCCGATCAGCTCCCCGTCCGGCCACGCCGACGTACGGTCCCGCTGGACCGGGACAAGCTTCATCACCCGCGACCCGATCCCGTCGAACGATCCGAACGTCGCCGGTAGTCGCCGGTAGTCGGGCCGTGGTCGGCCGCCGGGGACGACGCGCCCACCCCAGCGACCGGCCACATTCGGACGGCTGGAAGCATTACGGTTCGGGGAACACGGTCCTGCGGCGAACAAGGCGGCCCCGGCGGGCGGCCCACGGGCGGGGGCGGCGGGCCAGCCCAGGCCCACGATGATCAGGGGAGTGACCATTTCGGCGCAGGTCGGGCGGTCCGGGTGGCGGCACCGGGCACGGTGCCGGGCACGGTGCCGGCCGGGGCGGCCGGCCGGGGCGGCGTCGCGATGTTGACACCGCTGGTCGAGGACGACCCGCGCCGGGTCGGTCCCTTCGCCATCCACAACCGGATCGGCGCGGGTGGCATGGGCACCGTCTACCTGGGGTTCAACGCCGACGGGCGGGCCGCGGCGGTGAAGGTGCCCGACGCCCGGTTCGCCGACGACCCCGAGTTCCGCGAACGCTTCCGCCGCGAGGTCGCCGCCGCCCGGCGCGTGCACGGCCGCGCGGTGGCCGCGGTGCTCGACGCCGATCCGGAGGCCGTCGCCCCCTGGCTCGCGACCGAGTACGTGGAGGGGACCAGCCTCGCGGACGCGGTGCTGCGCCACGGGCGGATGGAGGAACGGCTGCTGCACGGCTTCAGCGTCGGACTCGCCGACGCCCTGATCGCCATCCACGCCGCCGGGGTCGTGCACCGCGACCTCAAGCCGTCGAACATCCTGCTGGCCTGGGACGGCCCGAAGGTCATCGATTTCGGCATCGCCCGCGCCACCGGAGTGCCCAGCCACACCCGCACCGGGATCCTCATCGGAACACTGGCCTGGATGGCCCCCGAGCAGCTGCGCGGCGAACGGGCCGGGCCGCCGGCCGACATCTTCGCCTGGGGCGCCTGCGTGACGTATGCGGCCACCGGCCATCCGCCGTTCGACTCGGATCAGGCCGACGTGCTGACCCGGATGCGCCAGGACCGCCCGCCGGACATCGCCGGGGTACCCGACGGGCTCGCCCCGCTGGTGCGTGCCGCGCTCGCCCGCCGCCCGGAGGATCGACCGAGCGCGGCCGACCTCGTCCGCCGACTCGTCGCCGACCCGCGGGTCGCCACGCCCGCGGACGCCGACCGGGCCGCCGCGCTCGCCCTCACACCCTGGCAGTCCCGTCCGCCGCTCGCCGCCCCCGACATCGCCGGCGCTGCCGTCGCTGCCGGCGATGTCCGCGCCGCCGGGGCGGCCGGGGCGGCCGGGGCCGCGGGAGCCGGTGCGGCGCTCGATCCCGACCAGCCCGACCAGCCGACTCACCCGCTGGCCCTGCGCCCCACCCCGCCGCCGGGCAGCGACCGCTCCATCGGCACCTTCCCCGTGCCACGCTGGTCCGAGGCCACCGCGGGCGGCGACGGGACGCCGGCCGCCAACGGCCCGGATCCGCGCGGGCGCCAGCTCGTCGACGTCTCGCCCCCGACCGACCGCCGCCCGTTTGCCGGGCGTCTCGCGGTGGCCGCCGCGCCGGGTCCCGGCGCCCAGCGCACCGGCGCGGGAGGTTCCAGCGGCCCGCGCGTCGGCGCGGGAGTCGCGGGTGGGATGGTCCGCGGCGCAAGCCCGCTGGACGCCGCCTTCGGCTGGTTGCCCCCGCCGTGGCGGCGGTCGGTCCCGCTGGCCGGCGGGGCGCTGTTGGTCGTCCTGCTGGTCGGCATCATCGCAGTCCTTGTCGGCACTGGCGGATCGGATCCACAGGTGGAGCCGCCGGGTGTGCCGGCGTTGGACAGCACCGCCCCGGGCACCCGCTCCGATCCGCTGGTCCCCGGCGGGCCGCGGCGGACACCCGCAGGCGGGGCTCACGGGCCGCTGCCTTCGCCGTCGACCGCTGCGCCCTCGTCCGGCGGGCCGCAGCCCCACCCGACAGCTCCGCGGGACCAGGCCCCGGCAACCGTCTCGCCGAGCACCGAACCGAGTTCACCGCAGACCGAGCGGCCGACGCCGACGTCCGGTGCCTCCCCGAGCGGCGAGCCGTCGCCGTCGGCGAGTGTCTCGGCCCCGGCGTCGCCCACGAGCTGCCCGACTGCCGGGCCCGCAGGCACGGCGACGACTCCGCCGCCCGCCTGTTAGACGCTTGAGCCCTGGATGTTCCTTCTGCGGCAGCGGTCGGGGCCGCGCCAGGGTCCCGGATGACCGGTGGCTCGCGGTTCGCGGCTCGGGGCTCGGGGTCCTGGCCGCCGCGAGACCGCCGGCATCCTTACCTACTCAGGTGTGCGCAGAGAGATGCTGGGGGTTGATGACGGTTCCAAGGGCCAGGGGGCCCGTCATCAACCTCCAGCACTCTCGGCCCACACGACCCGGATCGCATCCGGATGACCATGGTCTCGCGAGGAACCGCGCGGTCCGCTACTCGGCGTAGTGGCTCACGGGCGCTGGTGGGTAGCTCCTAAGGCGAGGGCCGGCTGGACGGGGAGCTGCCGCAGGACCCCTTGCTGCCTGCGCGTCCGCCGGAGCCCTGGCAGGTCTTTGTCGGCTTCGGCTTCGGCGTCGGCTTGCTCGTCGGCTTGGGCGCCGGCTTGGGCGCCGGCTTGGACGCCGGCTTGGACGCCGGCGGGCTGGACGAGGGCTCCGCCGACGGCGACGGCGGCGCGGGGGTCGGCGAACGCGTCGCGGGCGGAGCCGGGGGCGGCGTCGTGACGGTGCCACCCGGACTGGGCGGCGCCCCGCCCGGGGACGGCGCCGGTGACCCTGCGGATCCCGAGGTCGGGTCGAGTCCCGCAGCGCCACCGGGAACAGGGACGCCTGGAACGGGCGCGCCGGGGGCGGCGGGCATGCCCCCGGCGCTCGCGCCCGGCGCCGCCGCGAAGCCGGGCCAGCTGCCGCCGCCACCGGTCAGCCCTGGCGCGGTGAGGGCGGCGCTCGGGGACGCACCGGCGGTGCTGGCGGTCACCCGTGCGGACGGTGCGGGGGCCGGGTCCGAGCCGCCGGAGGGGATTGCCGCAGCGGCGACAGCTGCGGTGACGAGGCCGAGCAGCAGAGCTATGCCGCCGGCCAGGGCTCGGGAACGCCGCCGACCGGCCGCATCCGGGGTCTCGTCGCCCGACTCGCCAGATCTCCCTGCGGTCGCCCCGGCCCCCACCGAATCGGGCGGTATCCGCCCTGACGGCGTCCTGGTGCTCTCACCCGGCAGACCCGTCGCCGCCGGACTGGACCGCGGCGCCTCCCCCGAACCGGCCAGGCCCGCACTCACCCGACCGGGCTGCACCGCACCGGCCGGGCGCGCCGCGACCTGGGTCGTCGCCATGTCGGGTGCCTCCGCCGCGTCGACCATCTTCGCCGGCTCGACCGGCGTCACTGGAGCGGCAGCCTTCGCCGGGTCGGCAGCCTTCGCCGGGTCGGCACTGCGCCGATCCGGCACGCCGGACGAGGCCAACCCACCGGATCCCGGCGACCCTGCCCCGACGGGCAGGTACACCGGCGCCGGTGTCGTCACCGGATCATCGAACTCCTCGTCCGTCAGCGGGGACGGTCCCGTCCCCGGCGCCATCGCCTGACCGGGCAGGTGCATCGGCACCGGCGTGGTGATCGGATCGTCGAACTCCCCGTCCGCCGGGTCGATCGGGGCTGCCAACACGGCGGGCTCGCCCGGAGAGGGTGGCCCGGACGGGGTGAACCATCCCACCGGTTCGCGAGATCCCACCGGGGCAGCAGGTCCCGCCCCGGATGGCCCAGCCAGGCCACTCGGACGGCCGGCGGCCACCACAGTCGCCGCCGCCGAGGCCATCGAGGACGCCGAGGCCATCGAGGACGCATAAGACGCATAGGACGCCGAGAATGCCGAGGATGGCGGGGTACGCAGCGGTGGCAGTGCGGGCAGACCCACCAGGCCTGGCAGCAACGCCTGCAGCCGATCCACACCGGGGCGCTCGTCCGGGTTCTTGGCGAGCATCGCGACCACCACGGCCCACAGCTCGTCGGGGATGCCTATGGGCCGGCCCGGCGCCAGATCGGCGTGCGCCCGCAGGATGGACAGCATCTCCCGGCCGGCGAACGGCGCGACACCGCAGAGCATCTCGTACAGCATCGTGCCGGCGGCGTAGATGTCCGCGGCCGGCCCGATGGGGCCACCGCCGACGCTTTCGGGGGCCATGTACAGGGGGGTGCCCAGCATGCCGCCAGGAATGGTCAGCCGCGTCGCCGCGGACGCCATCAGGCCGGCGACGCCGAAGTCCGAGATCTTCGGCCGGAACCGTTCCTCTCCGCGGTCGAGCAGCACGTTCTCGGGTTTGAGATCGCGGTGGACGATGCCGAGTCGATGGGCCGCCCCGAGCCCGACGAGAATGTCGATCATCAGGCCGACCGCCTCCGCGGGCGGCATCGTGCGGCGCCGCTGCAACTCCCGACGCAGATCCGAGCCCTCGATGAACTCCATCACGATGGCCAGGTCGCCGCGTTCGGCCACCAGGTCGTGAATGGCCACCACATAAGGCGACTGGACCCGGATGAGGATCGCGCGCTCACGCATGAACCGGGCGACCACCCCCGGATCCGACGTGAAGTGGGGCAGCAGGAGTTTGAAGGCGAGAACATTGCCCGCCTCGTCGCGGCCGCGCCACACCTCTCCCATACCGCCCCGACCGATGCGGTCTTCCAGGGTGTAGGAACTTCCCAGCTTTCTAGCCACTCGACGCCATCACCGCTTCACTGTGGGTTCCAGGCGGAACTGCGAGCATCCCCCGCGGCGCACCGTCCGGTCCCGTCTTGTAGCAGCGGCCGCGCCGAGGGCGGCACGGTCGGCGGCAGGCCGTGCAGCCGTGGTCACGCCGTACCCACGCATTCCGCGGATCTCGGAGTTGCCGCGGCCGGTGAACGGCGGACGGCGGTGCGCCCGTCATTTCGGCACGGTATTCGTGCCGCGATCCACTGCCCGAAAGGGTTACCCCACGTTCCGCGCACACGTCGTCCTCTCCGCGCCGGCATCGGCGGGCCGCCTTCATTCCCGGTAAAGGCGTGCCCGCGGGCCGAAGCTGGTACCCGCGGTTCCTGTGTGCGATGTCCCTGGTCAGAATGCCGGACGTCGGCGAGCAGGAGAAACCGGGCAGATATGGTTTTCATCACCGGGGGAAACGAGGGACTCGGGTTTGAGACGGCGCGGCAGCCCGCCCGCCGCCCCCGTGGCCGGCACCGTCCTCGCTCTGGAGATCGACGTCACCTCGGACGAGTCCACCGGGAAGGCGGCGGCGTGGGTCACCCCGCGGTTCGAGCCCGTCGACGTCCCGTGAACAACGCCGGGATGATCGATGGGCGCGTCTCGCGGGCGCCGAGGCCACCCAGCGGCCGACCGTCGGCGCCGGCGGCTCCTTCGCCCGCAACGGCGCCGTGCTCCGGTGAGGTCGCGCCGGCGCGCAGGTGGCCACCACAGGCGCCGGCATCACCGGCATCACCGACGTCCAGACCGACATACACAACATCGACGATGTCGACGATCGACCCGGCCCGGGTGCCCAGGC
>NZ_JANEZT010000381.1 GCF_025403405.1 Frankia tisae | reverse complement strand
CCCGGGTGGCCGCTGAGCCAGCTGACCGCCCGGGCGAGGTCCATGTCCTCGGCCCCGCCGGACGGAGCGGAAAGGCCTTGCGACGCCCCGGCCCCGCCGGCCCCGCCCACACTGACCCGCGCGGTCTTGAACCGGGTGAACAGCTCACCCGACCGGAAGTAGCCGTGGCCGGGCAGCGCCGGCAGCTCGTAGGCGAGCCGGTTGCCGATCGCGGCGACGCTCTCGTCGGCGGTGAACGTCCGCAGCGACAGCCGGTAGCTCAGGTACGACTCGAGCCCGCGGATGCGGCCGGCGTCGAGGCGCTGGCTGGCCAGCATCATGTGGATGCCGAGGCTGCGGCCGGTCCGCCCGATCGTCAGGAACACCTCCAGGAAGTCCGGGCGCGCCTCCAGCAGTTCGCCGAACTCGTCCACCACCAGGACCAGATACGGCAGCGGTGGCAGTGTCGGGCCGGCCGCCCGCAGCTGCCGGTACTGGGCGATGTTCTGGACGTCCCGGCCGGCGGAGCGCAGCAGTTCTTGCCGCCGGTTCTGCTCACCACTGAGCGCGGCCTTCATCCGGTCGACGAGGGAGAGATCCTCCTCCAGATTGGTGATGAAGGCCGCGCGGTGCGGCAGGTCAGCCAGCAGGTCGAAGGTCGCCCCGCCCTTGAAGTCCGCGAACACCAGAGCGAGGTCGTCCGGAGAGTGCCGCAACGCCAGCGCGGTGACGACTCCGCGCAGCAACTCGCTCTTGCCGGAGCCGGTCGCGCCGATGACCAGGCCGTGCGGCCCGTGGCCGCCGTTCGCGGACTCCTTGAGATCCAGCTCGAGCGGACGGCCGTCGGGCTGGCCGCCGATCGGGACGCGCAGCAGGTCGCGAGCCGTCCTCGCTGGCCAGGCCGGCGGTCCGGCGGGCAGCGCGCCCAGGTTGAGCAGGTCGAAGAGGCGGTCGCTGTCGACCCGGCTCAGCCGGACCGCCTCACCGACCGGCCGGCAGTCGGTCACCACGCGGCCGACCCGGTCCGCGTCCGACAGCTCGAGGCGGTAGGGCCGCAGCGCGCGCGTCGACGGGTCGTTGCCGAGCCGGGCCAGCCGGGCGAGCGTGGGCGTCGGGAAGTCCACGCAGACGCTCGTCTCCTCAGGCCGCGCCTCCGGCCGCGGGCAGATCGCCACGACCGTGACCGCCAGCGCCGCCGCGCCGCGCAGCGCCTCCCACAGCACAGGCAGCCGCTGCAGCGCGCTGACCGGGTCGAACTTGTCGACGACGAGGACGAGATGCGGAAGCATCACCGCGGTGTCGCGGCTGTCCTCCCGCGGCAGCCGCAGCCGCGGGGTGACGGTCTGGGCGAGCAGCCGGCCGACCGCCGCCTCGCTCGTGGCGATCAGCGTCGCGGCCCGGCGGGTGCCGGCCGCGCCGCCGACCCGGGACGAGCAGTGCGGCAGCCAGGCCAGCCACTCCCAGTCCCGCTCCGTCGACGGCGGCGCGGCCACCGCGATCTGTAGCTCGTCCGGCCCGCAGCAGACCGCGAGCTCTGCCAGCAGCGCGCGGACCAGGCCCAGCGCGCCGGCGCGGTCGCCGGTGACGGCCAGCACCGGGTGCTCGCGCAGCGAGAGCACCACCGGCGCCGACGGCACCGTCCGGGCCCGGTCGGCGAGGCTCTTCGCCGCGGCCAGCAGGTCGGTGTCGGGCTGGGCGTCCAGGTACAGGCGGTTGTCGTCGTACTCGACGGTGAACGCGGAGTCGGTGCTGCCGATCCCGACCGCGACGTCGAGGAAGTCCGCCTCGGGCAGCCGCCGTTCCCACAGCCGCGGCCCGGCCGCGAACGACGCGAGCTCCGCCGGCCCCGGATGGGTGTCGGCCAGCGCCGCGCGCGCCTCGTCCTGCGCCTTCCCGACATCCTGGCCGATCTGCTCAAGCGCCTCGGTGTACCGGGCCCGCCGCTCGGCGGTGCGCTGGCGGCTCGTCCGCCGGTTCGCCCGGTGGACGAGCGGCTGCGCCCCGATCGAGCCGGCACACACCAGGACGCCGACCAGCAGCGCGGTGCGGTTGTTCGACGCCAGGCCGAACACCAGCATCGACGCGCTGGACAGCGCGGGCAGGAGCATCTGGCTCCAGGACAGCCGTGAGGGCCGCTCCGGTGTCGGCGGCTGCGGGATCGTGAACGACGTGCGGGTCGGCGGCTCGGGCCTGACCCGGGCCGGCCGGTGGACCAGGCGGCTCACGATCAGATCTCCTGTTCCTGGTAGGTCGGGAGGTACGCCTGTCGGGCGTCGGGGTTCCAGTCGTTGAGGAAGGCCTGCTTGGCCTCGGAGGCCGGCTGGTTGCCGCTGAGGGCAGACTGGTAGGCGGGGTCGTTGTGGGAGTTGGTCCCGGGACACTGGCCGGTGTTCTGCTGCCCCTGGGCGATGTTCTGGGCCCACGTCTGGTAGTACTGGTCGGTCTGGCGCGAGCTCTCCAGGAACGTTACGAGCTCGGAGCGGATCGTCGAGCCGTTGGAAAGCTGGTCCAGCGGGAGGGTGTTCGCTTGCGCGATCTGGTTGTTGCGCTCCGTCACAGCCGACGCTATGACCTGCGCCGCGCTGGCGAGATCTCCGCAGGTGTCCACCTGGTTGATCGCGTCAACGAGGTTCTTCCGGGACGTCCCCGAGTTCCGCAGGATGGTGTCGACACCCTGCGCCTCCTGCGCGAACGTCAGCTGCGTCGATCCGCCGCTGCTGGACCCGCCACCGCTGGACCCGCCGCTGCTTGTCCCGCCCCCACTGGACCCGCCGCCGGTCCCGGTCGACGTCGATCCCGAGATGGATGGTGAGGACTGCGACGTGTGGCTGCTCACGATGGCGATCACGATGGCCATCACGACGGCGATGCCCGCCCCGAACCCGCGGCGCCGGCGGCGGCGCGCGGCCGCGGCCGGCCCCGGTGCGCCGGGACCCCCGGGCCCGGGGTAGCCCGGCCCCGGGTAGCCGGTGGCCTGAGTCGTTCGCGGGACGGTGACGGTGCGGCCGGAGCCCGGCCGCTGACCGCCCCGCCGGGGGTAGTTGACCGGCGTCAGCGAGATCTGGGTCGCGGTGCCGGCCTGGCGCTGGCCCGTGGTGGCGGCGAGCTTGCACCAGGGGCAGGCGGCAAGGTGATCGGAGTAGAAGTGGTGCTTGTCCTGGCGGCAGGGCGCGAGGTGGTTGTAGAGGGTGTCGAACTGCTGGTGCCACTGGGCGGCTGTGGGGCGTTTGGCGGGGTTCGTGCCGCCCTTTGTGAAGCATTCGACGAACATCTCGCGCAGCCGGGGCGGCAGGATCGTGAGCGGCGGGGTGTGCCGGGTGGGCTGCAGCGATGTCGCGGGCATCTGGTTGAACTGGCCCTGGCGGGCGAGGGATGCGACGTTGGGTTGCTGGGGGCCCTGCCAGCCGCTGTAGGGGCGGGCGTCGCGCATGAGGGCGCGATAGAGCAGCAGCGCGAGCGCCCAGGTGTCGAGAGAGACCTGGCGGCGGTCGGTGGCCAGCTTCGAGGTGGGGAACTCGGGGGGTAGCAGCTCTTCCATGGCGACTTCGCAGAGGAAGAGGTTGCCGGGGCCGTCGTCGACCTGGACCGAGTCGCAGTCGACCATGGTGACCAGGCCGTCGCTGGCGACGAGGAAGTTATTCGGGTTGGGGTCGCCGATGACGTAGCGGCCGGGTGCGTGCATGGCCTCGAAGACGGCGGCGAGGTTGCGGCCGACGCCGATCTGGAACCGCCAGTCGTAAGCGATGCCGTCTTCGCGCAGATCGGTGGGGCTGAAGACCTTGTGAAGCAGCCGAGCCTTGTCAGGTGCCTTGGGCATGGCGAAGCCGATGAGCGGCCCGCCGCGGCGGGCGCGCAGGATCGTGGTGGGCCAGGCGATGGAGACGTGGCCGTTGGCCCGCAGCGGGTCGGTCGGCTGCTTGCCGATCATCGCGGCGAGCTTGCGCTCGAGGCGGTCGCGGCGGCCGGGTTCCTGCGCGAGGTAGATGTCCTTGTAGATCTTGGCGACGAGGCTGGGCCGACCGTCGATCTCGTAGATTTCGCCTTCGCCGCCGGAGGTGATGAGCGGGCCGAGGCGCCAGCGGACGCCGGTGGCGCCTCGGCTGCCGGAGTCGGGGTAGACGTCGGTCATGCCGGGCCGCCGCGCGCCGTCGGGTCGGGAGCCGGTCCGGGGTCGGGGCCAGGAGTGGCGAGCCGGGTGGCGATCAGGAGGGTTTTGTCGTCGCCTTTGCGGTCCTCGACGGTGGTGAGGAAGTCGGCGACGGCGGTGGAGGTGGCTTCGGGGGCCTGGGCGAACCGCAGGACGCTGCGGAAGAACGGCGGGTAGGGGACGCGGCCCTTGGCCGCGACGCGTTCCAGGCCGTCGGTGGACAGGACGACGCCGCTCAGCTCGCTGGTGAACCGGGAGTCGGTCGCGAGCTGGTTGAGTTCCCGGTCGCGGGTGATGAAATGGGTTTCGTTGACGTACTCGCCCCGGCGGGGGGCGGCGACGCCTTCGATGTCGCCGTCGACGGTCTCGATCGCGATGATCGCGTCGCCGATCTGGCCGAACCCGGTGATCGTCGGGCCGATCAGGACGACGGCAAGGGTGGTGTCGAAGTCCCGCGCGGGCCGGCCGGCGGTGACCGCGTGTTCCATGACCTGCTTGCCGGCCCAGGAGAAGACCCGGGTGAGCAGCTGATCGATGGGTAGCCGGTCCTCCTCATCGACCAGCAGGGTAGTGGCCAGCTCGGTCGCGGCGTTCAGTGCTACGTGGGCGCCCTGGTCGCTGGCCTCGGCCGAGCCGGCGCCGTCGGCGACCGCCAGGATCACCCAGTTCTCGACGACGACGACGCGCACCCCGTCCTGGCGGGGCAGCCCGCCGCGGACGTGGCCGTTGCCGACGACGGAGGCGCCCAGTGCCCGCCACAGCCCCATCGCCCCGTCTACCGTCTCGACCGCCGCCGGCGCGGGAACCGCCGCCGCCGGGTCGACTGGCACCGCCGGCATGGCCGCGGCCGGCGCGGGAACCGCCGTCGCCGGAGGAGCCGGAGGCGGGACCGCGGCCGGTCGGGGGAAGTCGGCCGACGACGGGACCGCGCCCGCCGGGGGAAAGCCGGCTGGGGCGTCGGTCAGCCGGATCGGGGTTATCGACTCCCACGGGTCGATCGGCCCGTACCCGTCACTCGTCATCCCGGTGCCCGCCGCCATCTGGTCAGATCGAGGCCCAGCCGTCGACCGGCGGCACCTTGACCTGAGAGGCGCCACCCAGGCCTGAGTCGCTCGAGACGTGGGTCGCCGACTGGGAGACGGCCGACAGGCTGCGGCTGAGCCAGGAGAAGAACTCGGCGAACTTCAGCCCGGACAGCATCAGCGGCTGCCGTTTCCGGGACAGCTCACCCAAAGTGCTCATGTCCGCCCCTTTTACGCCAATCGGGATGATGCTCACCCCGTTCGCCGCCTCCATCGCGGTCACCCGGTTCACCGCCTCCGGCCACTGCCCCCGGTCGGTCGGCTGCCCATCGGTGATCACGATGAGCCATGGCCGGAAATAGTCCAGCTGCGCGTCGCGGTACATCCGCTTGCGGTCGTCGAGCATCTGCGTGGCCATGAGCAGCGCTTGGGCCATCGGGGTCGCGCCGTTCGTGCTGAATGCCTGGTCAGCCAGGTACCGCGCCTCGGTGAACGGCTGCGCGACCGATGCCGACCCGCCAAAGGTGATGACCGCCGCCTCCACCCGCTTCCGCGCCAGCGGATCGCTGTCTACCTCCTCGCGAAACGTCCGGTAGCCCTCGTTCAGTTCCCTGATCGCCGCGCCGGACATGCTGCTCGACGTATCTAGCAACAACAAGCACGCACACCGCGGCTCGGTGTTCTCGTCATCGGGCAGAAGATCAGGCTGAAGTTCCATGGCTGTCCTCAAAGAAAGAAGCTAAAAACCCGGTCACGAACCGGGAAAAGGCCGCGCGACGATGGGGGCGGGGACGCCCGCGAACGGCCCGTCAGGTCCGGCGGAATGCCTGGTCTACCGACAGAACAATAAACATATGTGAGAACTTCACAAGAACCCCCGTGCGCCCCGTAGGCCGGCTCTCAGACACGAAACCGACGACTCAAGTAAGCCTAGCAGAGCCGGCCGGGAGAATCGGGCCTTTGCGTCACGTCGATCGAGCCTACCGCCTACGATCGCCGCAGGATGGTGCGGGATGGGCTCGCAAGCCGGCGGGGGGCTGCGTTGCGCGAACGGCTGAATGATGCGTTCTACCGGCTGCGGGAGGCGCTGCGGCCCCGGCTCGCGTCGTCGCTGTTCCTCGTGCTGGTGGCGGCGCTGGTCGCGCTGATCGCGATCGGGATCCCGGGCGTCGTCGGTCGAGCTTCGGGCGGGAAC
>NZ_JANEZT010000380.1 GCF_025403405.1 Frankia tisae | reverse complement strand
GGGGGCGGCGGCGGGTGCTGGTGACGATCGCCCTCGCGGTGGCGCTCGTCAACGGCGCCGCCGGGGTGATCGCCCATGGTGGGTGGCCCGGCAGCGGTTCCGGCCGTTCCGGACCGCCCGGCCATGACTCTCCCGGGCAGGAATCCGCCGGGCAGAGCATCGTTGCCGCGGCCGCGCCGGCCGCTGCGCTGTCCGGCCGGCTCGTGCCCCGGGGCAACGGCAGCCCTTCCCCGGTCCCGGTCGGCCTCGACGGCTGCGACTACAACTACGTCGCGGCCGCCACCGGCCGACGGGTCTGCGTCCCGCGCACCCCGCCGCCCGGCCGCCAGATCGACTGCGGCTACCTGCGAGAACAGGGGATCGGCTCCGTCCGGGTCGTCGGTCAGGACACCCGGCGGCTCGCGGGCGTGGCCGCCGCGGCCGCGCGGGGCACGGTGCTCTGTGGCTCTTGACGACGTACCTGCGGACGGCGACGCCGGCAGGGCTGGCGGCGTGTTCGCTGGCCCCGGCATGCGCGTCTGGCCGGCGCGCCGCGGGCTGGTGGCGCTGATCGTCACCCTCGGGGTCGGCGTGCTGGCGGCCTGCGGCGGCGCCGATCCCGCCGGCGCCGATCCCGCCGGCGGCGGGCCACCGGCTGTGGTCGGCGGGCCGGCGCGCGATTCAGGTGCGGCGAACACGGCCGGTGGCGGCTGGCACGGCGCCGTTCCTGGCATTGCCGTGCCCCGTCCGTCGTTCGTTCTGACCGACACCGGTGGGCACCGTTACGACTTCGCCCGTGCCACCGCCGGCCGCGCCACGCTGCTGTTCTTCGGGTACACGCACTGCCCCGACGTGTGCCCGACGACGATGGCGGACCTCGCGGCGGCCCGGCAGGT
This sequence comes from Frankia tisae, assembly GCF_025403405.1. Lineage (GTDB taxonomy): Bacteria > Actinomycetota > Actinomycetes > Frankiales > Frankiaceae > Frankia > Frankia tisai. The sequence continues at coordinate 5,480 of NZ_JANEZT010000380.1, read as the reverse complement.
CGCCGGGCCCGCGATCGCGGCAAAGGTGACGGTCGTCTTCGTCACGACCGACCCGGCGCGGGACACCCCGGCGGTGCTGCGCCGTTGGCTCGCCCAGTTCGACGCCGGGTTCGTCGGGCTGACCGGCACCCCGGCGCAGATCGACGCGGCGCAGCGGGCGGTCGGCGTGCCGATGGCTCTCGCCGACCCGGCCGTCCGCACCGGTGACGGTCCGGCCTACCTGGTCAGCCACGCCTCGCAGGTCCTCGGGATCGGTCCGGACGACCGCGTGCGGGTGCGCTACTTCGCCGACACGAAGGTCGCCGAGTACGTCGCCGATCTGCCGAGGCTCGTCGCTGCACTCTGATCCGCCCTCAGCCTCCACGGCGCGCGATCCCGCGATCGCCCGCGCCGCCCGCGCCGCCGCGTCCCCATCCCGTCAGGCAGGTACAGGTGAAATCCGACTCCGCACCATCGCGGCCCCGCACGTTCCCCTCCGCCTCGCCGCGGCACCCCTCCGCGCACCTCCACCGAGACCCGCGGGCGTCCGCCCGCCGCCGGCGGCTGGCGACGGCGGCCTGGGGGATCGCGCTGCATGTCGCGCTCGCCGTCCTGTTCGCCGGCCCGTTGGCCGTCGAGGACGGCCTGGCCTACGCGATTCCGGCCGCGCTCGCGGTTCTCGCGCCCCGCACGTTCGGTCGCGCCGGTCCCCGCCGCCCGTCGGTGGGCTGGCCGCGGCCGGCCGGCGCCGGCGGTGGTCTCACCGTGGTCCGCGCCGCCGGGCGGGTCGATCACCGCGGTGCCCGGCTGCCGCGGATCGTCCAGCTCGCCTGCGAGTCCGCCGGCTGGTACGTGTTCATGATCGCCGGTTCCTCGGATCTCCGGGTCGCCTCGGTCGGGGGCCCCGACCTGCCCGGCTGGCTCGCCGCGACGCTGGGGGCGGCGGCCGCGGCGGGCGGCTCCCTGCTGTTGTCCCGCCGTGAGCCGCCCGCTCGGGCGGCGCGCCACCGCCGCGGGCTGTCCATCGTGGCCGCCGTGCCGCTCGCCGTGGCGCTGGCGATGCACGCGGCGCAGCATCACCACGCGGTGCTGATCGCCGCGTGGACGGGGGTGTCGCTGCTGATGCTGCTCGTCGCCATCCTCACCCTCGTGCGCGGCCAGTACAGCTGGCAGCTGCCGGAGCGGGTGCACCACGTCGACCTCGCCGACGTGGTGGCGCCGCGGCACCGGTTCTCGCTGATCATCCCCGCCCGCGACGAGCCGATCCTCGGCCGGACCCTGACCCAGATCCTCGCCGGCGACTACCCGGCCGACCTGCTGGAACTGGTCGTGATGGTCTCCCACGACGAGGTCGACCGGCCGACCCGGCGCATCGCCGAGCAGATCGCCGACCGTCATGCCAACGTCCACGTCATCGCCCCGGAGGGCAGCCAGCGCAGCAAGCCGCTGTCGCTGGAGGACGCCCGCCGGCACTGCACCGGGGACATCGTCGGCATCGTCGACGCCGAGTCGCTCATCGCTGGCGGCCTGCTCTCCTACGTCAACTCGCTGGCGCTGCGCCAGGCCGACGTCGGCATCTTCCAGGGCGGCGTCCAACTGATGAACGTCCGCGGCCCGGGGCGCCAGGCGCGGCCCGTCGGCGTCGGCCGGCTGCGCGCGGCGCTACGCCGGTGGAACACCGGAACCTCCTGGTGGCGGGCCCGCAACTGCCTGGAGTACTACATCTGGTTCATGTCCCGACTGCGTTTCCAGGCGCGGGCACGCTTCATCCCCCTCGGCGGGAACACCGTGTTCATCCGCCGGTCCGTGCTGGAGCGGCTCGGCGGCTGGGACGTCGCCTGCCTCACCGAGGACTGCGACCTCGGGGTACGCGCCTCGGTCGCCGGCATCCGCACGACGGTGTTCTACCACCCGGACCTGACAACCAGGGAGGAGACACCGGAGAGCCTGACGAAGCTCGTCGTCCAGCGCACCCGCTGGATGATGGGGTTCATGCAGGTCCTGTTCAAGGGGGACTGGCGCCTGCTGCCGGGGGTCCGCCAGCGGCTGATGGCCGCGGAGATGCTGGCCATGCCGTTCTTCCAGGCGATGGCCGGGATGCTGCTACCCGTCTCACTGGTCCTCACGCTGGTCCTCGCGGCACCGACGGGCATCGTCATCGTCTTCTGGCTGCCGCTGGCGGCCTCCGTCATGTCCGTGTTTTCCGAACAGGCGGCGTTCCGGGAGTTCGCCGACGCCTACGATCTCGCCGTCGGCCGGTGGGACAGCGTCCGGCTCATCCTCAGCGCACCGTTCTACCAGCTCGTGCTGTCGATCGCCGCGGTGCGGGCCACCGCCCGCCTGCTGCGCGGCCGGCTGGAGTGGGAGAAGACGTCGCATTCCGGCGCCCACCACGGCGCCGGCGCCGGCGCGGGTCGCTTCGGACTGGAGGCGGCGTCATGACCACCGTCCCCGACGTTCTCGACGAGACCCTGCCGCACCCGGTGGCGCCGCGGCCCGCAGCCTGGGCCGTCGACCGGGCCCGGCTGCTCGGCGTGTGGGTGGCGGCCGGCGCGCGGGCCCACCGGGGCAGCCTCGTCCTGCTCGCGGTGCTCCTGCCCGTCGTCGCGGTGGTGCACGGAGTCAACTTCGACGGCTGGCCGGGGCGGGTCACCGACGACGAGGGCACCTACGCGGCCCAGGCCTACTCGATGCAGTACTGGAACCGCATCGCCCACTACACCTACTGGTACGACCATCCCTTCGGCGGCTGGCTGCTCATCGCGATCTACACCAAGCTGACCGACGGCTTCCACCGGGCGGCGACGGCCGTCACCGCCGCCCGGGAGCTGATGTTCCTGCTGCACCTGGCGAGCTGCGTGCTGCTGTACCGGCTCGGCCGGCTGCTGGGCCTGCGCCGGTTCTTCGCCGGGCTCGCCCTGCTGGTGTTCTCACTGTCGCCGCTCGCGCTGTGGTACCAGCGGATGGCGTTCCTGGACAACATCGGGGTGATGTGGCTGCTGGCGGCGTTCGTCTGCGCCGCCTCACCGCGGCGCAGCGTGGCCGCCGCGGCGCTCGCCGGGACGTTCATGGCGTTCTCGTTCTGGTCGAAGGAGACGACGCTGCTGTTCCTACCCGGGCTGTACGTGCTGCTCTGGCAGCACCGGGACCCGCGGAACTGGCGGTTCGTGCGGCGGAACTTCCTCGGCTGCCTGCTCGGGATCTGCGGCATCTACATCCTGTACGCGGCGGCGAAGAACGAGCTGTTCGAGGGGCCCGGCCACGTCTCGCTGGAATGGGCGGTGCGCTGGCAGCTGTTCGACCGGGCGCCGAGCGGCAGCGTGCTGGACACCGGCAGCGACACCTACAACGTGGTCCGCTCCTGGCTCGACCTCGACCCGTACCTGGTGCTGGCGGGCATCGCCGCGGCCGTGCCGCTGCTCGCCCTGCCCCGCCTGCGGGTGGTCTCGGCGCTGCTGCTGATGCAGTTCGGCTTCATCTTCCGCAACGGCTACCTGCCCAACCCGTACGTCACCGCGATGCTGCCCTTCGCCGCCCTGTGCGCCGCCGGCCTGCTCGACGCGGTGCTGCCTCGCACTCCGCCCCGAGCCGGCGATGCCGACGGCGATGCCGACGGCGATGGCCACGGCGACGGTGACGGCGTCGGCAGCGCAGTCCGTGAACGCGGCGGCGGGCGAGGCGTGCCGGGATGGATGACCGCGGTGTGGACGGGCCTGCGCCGGGGCGCGGTGGCGGTGACCGTGGTCGGCTCGGTGGTGACGCTGGCCTGGGACTGGACGCCGAAGATCCACAAGGCGGTGACGGTGGACGCGAGTGCGCCGAGCCGGGACGCCACCCGCTGGTTCCTCGCTCACATCCACGATGACGGCACGGTCATCACCGACGACATCGCCTGGACCGACCTCACCATCCACGGCCGCCGCCCGCTGCCGGTGTGGTTCTACAAGCTCGACCTCGACCCGGAGGTCCGCGGCCACTTCCCGCACGGCTGGAAGGACGTCGACTACCTGATGATGGGCAAGCCCCCGGACTCGGTGCTCGCCGAGGTCCCGATCGTCGCCGAGGCCCTCCACCACTCGGTGGTCCTCAAGTCCTTCGGCAACGGCGAGATCGAGATCCGCCGGGTCCTCCCTCCCGGCTGCCGTGTCGACATCCCGCCCGCCCGCTGCGGCCCCGGCTCGGATTCCGTACCAGCACGACCAGGTAACGGTGACGCGCAACGGCCGGCCGGAGGCCGTGGTCATCCCGGTGGAGGAGCGGGAGAGCCTGCACGAGACTCCGGAGATTCCGCCAGACGCCGAGACGGTGTCCTCTCTCCCGGCGGCGGGTGAGGAGATCGCCCGAGGCGAGGTCCACCCGACCGACGAGGTGCGCGCGGCGTTCCGCGAACGAGGCCAGAGGAGACAAGCCTCGGCGCCGTGCAGCTCCATCTCGGCATGGCCGAATCCGAACCGTCCGTGCGCAAAGCTCGCCCGACGTCACTTCCAGCAGTTGGCAGTTGGCAGTTGGCAGTTGCAGGAGGTTAGCCCCGGTCCGCGTGCCCGCAACCGCCATCAACCTCCTGCAACTGCCCGCGCCACCACCGGGAACGGAATCATCCCGGCCCGTCAGATCAGCTTGGAAGGAGCTCCGCGCGGACCGGCCTCTGATCACAACCAGCTGCGCGCCCTAAGCCGCGCAGCCGCCCTGGATGGTCAGGAGCCGGCCTTTTCCGGGCTCGGCACCCCATTGAGTTCCGGGCAGAACCTGGCGTAGGTGACCAGCTTCCACGCCGCGTAGTCCTTGAGTCGGCTGGCCTCGTGCAGCAGATGCCTGACCCAGGTGTGGCAGAGATCTGGTCGAGCATCCGGCCGGCCAAGGCGAAGTCGTCGGTGGTGAACGCGCCCAGGTCGATCTCGACGCCGTCGACGTCGAACGCGAACACCAGCCGGGTGGTGGAGAAGCTGGTCCTCCGCTCGCCGAGGAACCGGGCGGGGCCATCGAGGGCGCCCAGCAGTCGCGCATCATGGACGCGTATCGCGGTGTAGAAGCGTTCCGCACGGCCGAACTCGGCAGCGGGAATGTCGCCGCGGTCGACTCCTCCCTTCGCGAGGATGCCGTCGAGGTCCAGGGCGGTGGGATGCGGAGTCATCACCAAGGTGACTCTCGCGTCACACTTGGCAACGGCATTGATGGTCCGCTGCCTGCTGCTGAGAAGAAAACAAGGCGGGACAGACGACCACAGGTTCCCCCTCTCGCCCGCTCCCTCATCGATGGGCGACGTCGGAGCCCAGGGTCAGCTCAGCGCGATCAGCGCGCCCAGGGCGAAGCCGGTCGCGGCGAGCCAGACGAGGGTCGGTAGCGCGTGTAGCCAGCGCGCGAGTGGTCGCCGTTCGGTGCTCTCACCCGCCCCGTCCACTGGTCCCGCCTGGGCGGGCACCGATTGTCCGGGGGCTGGCGACTGGCCGGGCACTGGGAGACGGCCTGCTGCCGGCGATCCCGGTGGGGGGCCTGCCTGGTAG
>NZ_JANEZT010000037.1 GCF_025403405.1 Frankia tisae | reverse complement strand
AAGAGACAGGTGCGGGCGGTAGCGGCGCTGGGAGCGGTCATCGCGGCTTCCTGTCGAATCGTGGTCGAAGCTGGGGCCGGGCGGGGCGCCCCGGATTTGCGGCGCCCCGCCGGCGGGTGGTTCAGAAGACGGCCGGGTGGTCTCGGTCGTCGATGCCTCCGTGCAACGCGAAAATGAGGCGAATGGTGTGGTGGCCCGACGCGACCGCGGCGGGGGTGAAGCCCCCGATGAGCACGTAGCCGGCGGGCAGATGGGATGGGAGAGCGGCGACGAAGCGCCGTCCCACGCTGACGTTGCCGGCCGGCACGTCGACCGCGACGAGGTGGGCGCCGCGGACCGCGGGCGGTATGACCGGCTGCCGGCTGTCGTAGGCCCAGAGGTCCCGCCAGCGGACCGGCCGGGGCCGGGGGGCGGCCGTGGCCGTCGAGTAGACGGGGGTGGCCGTCATCTCAGGCGCCTTCGGCGGCGGCGATGAGGGCGCCGACGGCAAGGGCGATGCCGTGCTCGTAGCCGGAAATGGCCATCTTGTTGACGGCGCGGAGCGGGCCGGGGCTGTTCCCGTCGGTGCCGGTCTGGAGTTCGGCGAGGCCGGGGAGGGTGCCTTCCTCGGGGTGTTCGCGGTGCCAGACGGACATGTGGATGATGTCGTCGAGGGCGGCGGCGACACCGACCCGGTACGCCTTGGTCACGGTGCGCATCGCCGGGTTCGCCGCAGCGGTGATCATGGCGTCGACGCGGACGAGTTCGGCGTCGAGACGGCCGCGGGCGGTGTGCAGGGTGGCGGTGATCCGCCGGTCCATCGCGAGAAGGTCGGGATGCGACTGGTGCACGATCGCTTCGGGGTTGTCGATCGGGTCGCACCGGTGCTTGCGGGGCTGGCCGTCGGCGCGGGTGTGAACGTCCCGGCCGCAGGTGCCGCAGACCACCTCGGGGCCCCATCCGCTGCTGCGGTTCTTCGTGTTCTCGGCGCGGGTCCGGTGGATCTCACCGGACAGGTAGAGGTCGATCTGCCGCTGCCGTTCCGCGTTGTGGGTGGGGTAGTAGGTCGCAAGGAAGTCGGCGCGGCTGCCGAAGACGCCGTCGTCGGCGGCGTCGAGTTCGGCGAAGTGGGGGTTCTCGGCGAAGATGTCAGGCACGGTCTGCTCCTGTTGGCTCAGGGTCGGATCGAGGTCTCCGCTGGTGTTGGCTCACCGGCGGGGACCGCTTCGCTTTTCGGTGTTGTCTACGAGTGGTCGGCGGTCTCTCGACCAGTGCCGGCGAGGATCGCGGTGATGTCGGCGCGCCGGTAACGGCGGTGACCCGAGGGCAGCGTGACTGCGGAAATTGTTCCGGCGCGGGCCCAGCGGGCGAGCGTTGTCGCGCTGACGCGCAGCTCGGTCCGCGCCTCCCCAGGCTTCAACAGACCGCCGACGCGCGGCGGGGCCGCATCTATCTGCACCTTGATCGTTTCCCCCCTTGGCTGATGTGGTGGATATGGCCGATGTGGCGAGGAGGACCGTACGAGAAGACGGTCTAGACCGTCAAGACCATTGCTCGGATCCGTGACCGGCGACGGTCCAACCGACACGACTGTCTAGACCACAGGCGGTAACGTTGCGCTGTGACCCCGGATGAGCGGCGCCGCCGCTACGAGCGGATCGAAGCCGACCTGCGGGAGCGGATCGCCTCCGGCGACCTCGCCGAGGGCGCGAAGCTGCCAAGCGAAAAAACGCTCGCAGAGCAGTGGAAGACCACCAGACCAACCGTCCGACAGGCACTCGCGGCGCTGCAGGCCGACGGGCTGATCGACCGGCGCCCACCGTTCGGAACGTTCGTCCGGCATCCCCCCGCCGTAACCGTCCAATGGGCCCCCGACCGATACCAACGCCGGCCGGACGGGCCAACGTCACCGTTCGCGCGGGACGCTGAACGGGTTGCGGCCACACCGGACTCGGGGTGGGTGACCCGCCGGGAACGCGCCGAACCGGACGTTGCGGCCCGGCTCGGGATCGAACCCGGCGATCACGTCATGCGAACCGAGTACGTGTTTCTCGCCGATGGGGAACCCACGCAGGCGTCCGTGAGCTGGGAACCGTTCACCCTCGTCGGTGGCACGCTGATCGAGGAACCTGAGGGCAGCGGGGGTCCGGTCGGGGTCGTCGCACGGTTCGACTCGATCGACGTGCACATCGACGCGGTGACGGAGATCGTCCGGGCGCGGCCGGCGACGGACAGCGAACGGCAAGCGCTCAGCCTCGCCTCCGGCTCATGGGTGCAGCTCGTCGAGCGGACCCACCTGGCAGGTGAGCTGCCAGTGGAGACAGCCGACATCGTGCGCCCGGCCGAGTATGCGGCCCGCGGATACCGCATCCCAATCGACTAACAGCACCCCGAAAGTCGCCCAAGATGGCGTAGCGCTACAGTTCGGGCATCGACTCCGGCATGGCCGGATGTCCATGTACAGGCTCCCGGCGGCTTCGGCCGACCACATTTCGCCTGACAGATCAGCCCCCGGCAGCAGGTCGGGGGCTGATTGTCGTACCCCAGCGAAGGGAGTTCTCATGCCTGAGCAACATCAACCCGCGCGGCGGCCCGGCTCGTCGACGAAGGTCGACGCCATCCGAGCCGAGATGATCCGCCGCCGGACGGCGCCGCCCGATCCCGATGAAGTTCGTCAGGTGGAACGACGGCGGCGACCGGTCCAGAAGATCCGCGAGGCAATCGACTCGGCAGACCCGGCCGCGCTCCGGACGGCGCTTCTCGCGGCCGTGGATGCGTGCACGTTCCCCGGCGACGAGCCCCAGCTTTTCAGCGGCGACGTGCTGGAAGCTGTCGGCGTGGCGCTGGGCACCCGTAAGCCGCGCCGGGGCAAGTCGGCCTGACAACGGACAGCGGCCCGCCCTCGACGTGAAGGGCGGGCCGCGGCCGTACCAGAGGGTTCAGATCCCGCCGCCCGAACGTTCCGGCAGCCCCTGGAACACCAGCATCACCGTGCCCGCATGAACCGTTGCCTCGACGAGACGCACGCCGGCCGGCAAGAACCGTGCCAGGGCGCTCGTCAGATCCGCCGCCCGAATCCCCTGGTCGGCAAGCACCGTGGCCTGCCCGACCAGCGGCGAATGATGCACGGTCGCCCCCAGCACCGGTGGGAACTCCACACCGCCCGGCTCGCCCTGGTCCTCGATGCCGTCCACCTCGACGGCATCAACATCGGTAAGTTCGGTCATAGCGGTCGGGTCCTCTCCGGCCAAGGCCCCGTACCGGTTGGCAGACCGGGCGGGGCCGTTCCATGTCCACGCACCAGGGACGGCACGCGACGGTTCGGGCACCGTAGCGCGTCACCGGATCCGGAGGAAGAGCCCGCACCGCGGATCCGGATCCGCACCCAGCATCCGGACCTGTGGCCAGCAGCGACCCGGCGGAGACCCGGCCGGCGATCCCCGCCGACCTCATCGGCTTCGGTGAGCTCCGCGAGCTGCTCGGCGTCGCCCGATCCCGGGCCCACACGATCAGCCGCGACCGCGACTTCCCGGCACCCTGGTACTCGGGCGAGAAAGAACGCCTGTGGCTGCGCGCCGACGTCGAGGGCTGGTTGGACCAGCACCGACCCGGTTGGCGGGAGGCCACGCAGTAGCCCCCGTTTTGCTCACGGCCAGTGCCCGTGCACGACTAGCGTCCGATGGGGTATCGGGCCAACACGGGGCGTGAGCATGGGCGAGAATCTGGCTATCGGCTGTCCACGGACGGATCATCGACTCGGGAGGCGGGCGACCTTCCGGGTAGTAGGTGATCCATGGGCAACGGCATCGGCATCAACCGGCGGCATCTGTTCCTTCTCGCGGGCGTCGGACTCGTGCCCGCGGCGGACCTCATGAGCGCGCGGCACTTCTCCGACCATGCGTCCGCGGTGATCGACAACCTGTATGCGGAGTACCCACGGCGGGACCTCGCCGCAACCGCCCGCACCGCCGGGGCCCATCTGCGCAGTCTCGCCGCGGTCGGTGGCCAGCGGATGCGGGCACACGTGGCGCAAGACGTCCTGATGTTGCAGGGCCGGGCCGGTGCGCTGCGGGCCCGCGCCCTGGTGGACGCTGGCGACACCGAGGCCGCGTGGCGGGTGCTGGGCACGGCGATCGCCCGCGCATCCCGCGCCGGGGACCGCCGGACCGTGGCGTTCGGTTTCGCCACGAAGAGCGCCGCCGACCTCGCGGACCGCCGGCCAGCCGACGCCCTACGCATCGCCGAACGGGGATTGCACATCAGCGGCGACGACCCGCGGCTGTACCTCGCGGCCGCCCGCGCACACGCCGCCCGGCTCGACGCCGACGCCGCGGACGCCGACGTCCGGATCGCCGAACGGCTCCTCGACGAGCAGAACGCGCCGATGATCGGCGGGCCGATGCCCGGGGTCACGTCACGGCTGGAATGGAGCCGCGCCGCAGTTGACGTCTACAGCCGCACCGGCCGCAGCGACCGCGCCCGCGACGTCCTGGAGACCACCGTGGCCGACGTGCCCGCGAACCTGACCGAAGACACCCGCCAGGCGCTCGGCGCGTCCTACGCACTCGTACAGGCGCGCGCCGAACCCGACGCCGGCGCGGACATCCTGCGCCGGACGTTGACCGCCTCGGCCACCATGGGCCGGCCGGCGCGCACGGTCACGGCCAGGGTCGATGCGTTCCTGGCGGCCGTGCCGGACCAGCGTCACCCCGCGGTGCGCGACCTGGTCGACCTCCGGCGGTCCCTGGACGTCTGACCGGCGCACGCAGCGCCGTGTGAGAGCCTGGCCGGCGCCGGAGTCCCGGGGTGCTTTCTCCACCCCGGGGCCCGGTCTCACCCGCGTTTCACCGACCGGCCGCGGCGTCGCACCCGCCGCGGCCGCCGCGGCCGGTCGGACAGCATCAGGCGTTACCTCCCACGCCCTGCTGCAACATCTGGTCCAACGTGGCGACAATGTTGGCGGTTTCCCTGCGGGCGATCCGTTCGAACTCGGCCGGGTCGGAGGCACCGCGGGCGTCGACGGTGGAGCTGACGTTGAAGGTGTGACCGGTCTTTACCGGGGCCGTGGTCCGTGTGGCGAGCTGCGACTCTTTCCACACGTATTCGTTTTCGCCGGACAGGTTGTAGCCCAACGTGCCCGACGGCCACCGCTTCCCGTTCCCCGTGTCGTAGCCACCAGGCCGGCCCCAGGCGGACAGGGTGCCGTAGGCCCCCTCGGTGTACTTGATCGCCGAGTAGGTGTTCGCCATCGGATCCGTGCTGACCCCGTACAGAAACGGGCCGGTGTTGCGGTAGGGGCCGGCGTAGCGGGCGAATGTGGGGCCGATGACCTGCATCAGGCCGACGGATGGGGTGCCGTGCTGCCAGTTGATGTCCGACCGGTTGACCGCGTTCGGGTCGCCACCCGACTCCTGATTCATCCGCTTCAACCCGAGGGCAAGCCACGAGGCGTCTTCCCCGGCCTGCGCAAGAGCCGCAGTCATCACCGGAGCCCACCGGGCGGCACCACCTGCGGAACCTGCGGCTGCGGTGGCGGCAGCCTGGTCAGTCTTGTCCTGGCCTCGGAGAAGGGTGACGATGGAGTCCATCGGCCGGATCGCGAGCCGGCCGGCGGCACCCTTCCAATCCTCACCGGTGCCCAACGTGCCGTTGACGGCGGCGCGGATCGGGGTGAACGCGGCCTGCGCGGCGTCGGCGAGCGCACCTCGAACCCAGTGGACGGCAGTGCCCAGCACGTCCAACGTGCCGGAGCCCAACGCCTCCAGGGTGTCGATGGGGTGGGTGACGGCGTTCGCGACGTCGCCGACGATGCCGCCCAGCGCGAAGCCGGGGATGCCCCGGCGGCGGGCCCACGGGGCGATCTCGGGCACCAGCCGGGTGGGGATGACCGCCTCACCGGGCATCGCCATGATCGGCACAGAGTCTTTGCCTGCGACCGCGCCGGGCAGCATCGGGATGATGCCGCCGGCTGCGAACCCGTTGACGTGCGGCAGCGGATCCTCATGGACGATTTTCGCGAAAGCGTTCCACACGCTGCGGATACCGTCGTTGTAGATCGGGTTGATCAGGAAGTTGATGGGCGCCTTGAAGATCTCCTTGAGCCCGTCCCACGCACCCTTGACCCAACCCGTGGCCGTCTTCACCGAGTTCGTGATGTCGTTCTTAATCTTGTCGAACCAGCCGGTCACATCATGCCAAAGGTTGCTAGCCGTCGTCGTCATCTCATGCCAGAGATTCGAGAACGGCGTGGACACCTCATGCCAGATCCGTCCGGCGATCCCGGTCACGTCATGCCACAAATTCGTGAAGAACCCGGCCACATCATGCCAAAGGTTCGACGCGAAGCCGGCGACATCATGCCAAAGGTTCGTGAAGAACCCGGCGACGTCGTGCCACAGCCGGGTGGCAATCCCCGTCACGTCATGCCACAGGCTGGTGAAGAAGCCGGCCACGTCATGCCACAGCCGGGACACGAAGCCGCTGACGTCGGACCAGAGACGCGAAAAGAAGCCGGCCACATCATGCCAGATCCGTGAGGCGAACCCGGACACATCCGACCAGATCCGGGAGAAAAACCCGGACACGTCATGCCACACCCTGGACGCAATGTCCGTCACGTCATGCCACATGCGGCTGAAAAAGTCGGAGACGTCATGCCACAGCCGGGACACGAACCCTGAGACGGCATCCCACATCGCCTTGAACGCGGCAACAATCCGATCCTTATTGTTCACGATGATCACAACAAGGAGGCCGAACGGACCGGTCAGCATGACCAGCAGCAGCCGCCAATGCCGGCCCACAAAGTCGAGGACGTCGTTCACCACCCGGCTGATCGCGTCATACACATCGTGGAAAGCGTCGCCCACCGCGCGGGCCATGCCCTTCACGATCCTCACCGAGTCGTCCCACATCCGATGGAACCAGCGGCCCACCGCCTTCGCCGCATCCTCCACAGCGTCGAAAGCGTGGGCGAACGCATGGCCCACCGACCCGGCAACATGCTCCACCCCGTGGAACGCATCCGAAAACGCCCCACCCACCTTCTTCGCCGCGCCGACCACGGCGTGGAAAGCATCGACCAGCCCATGCCAAATCTTCTCGCCGAGGTGCGCCACCCACAGGGCGGCTTCTTTCAAAGCCCGGCCCACCGCGTTCACCGCATCGTGGAACCAGCCGACATGCCGGTAGGCCAGGATCAGACCGGCGACGAGACCGGCGATCGCCAGGGCGATCAGCATCACCGGGTTCGCGTCCAACGCCGCGTCCAGAAGCCAGGCGGCGGCGGCCATCACCTTCTGCGCCGCAGCCGCCGCCAACACGGCAACCTTGTAGGCGACGAACGCGCCAGCAGCCCCGTAGACCAGATCGCGGGCCAAGCCGCCGTGATCCGAAATCTCCTTGAGGACGTCGGCGATCACATGGATACCAGCGCCGACAACCTCACCTGCCGCCTTCGCAATGTTCTTCAACGCCGGTTCGATCTCCACGAAAATTTTCTTCGCCGCATCACCAGCCTTGTAGACGTCGCCGAGGACCTTCGTGAGCTTCTGCATATCCGGGGACTGCACCGGAACAGGCCCACCAGACGCGCGGGCCTTGTTCGCCGCGCCGACCGAGTCGATGCCCTTCGATACGGCGCCGATCGCTTTCGACCCGAAACCAGCGAGTGCCCCCTGGGCGCCTCGAGTAGATTCCCCAAACTTGATCAGAAGAGCGTCAAAGCCGCCTTTCAGATCAGCTATCTTCTGCTTGGTGGTTTCCGCAGTCGTGTTCCACGAGTCACCGAACTTCCCGGCACCTTTGTTCAGCTCCGGATATTTTGATTCCAGTCGGTCGAACTGGTCGACGAGAATGTTGACGCCGGTCCCGGCCTTTTTCCCGAACGCCTGGGTGAGAACGTTTCCGGCTTCGTTCGCGCCGATCCCCGCCGCCGCCAACCGGCCATGTAGATCGCTGATGGCAGCGTTTAGTCCGCCGTGCTGCATGTCTTTCGCGAGCGTGTCGGACTGGAGGCCGAGCCGTTCCAAGGCTGCTTTACCCGCTTTCGCGGGGACAGCCAGAGACTGAACCGCGACGCGGAGCTGGGTGCCTGCCTGCGCTCCGCGAATGTTGTTGTCACCGAACACGGCGAGGGCCGCACCAACATCGGTGATCGACAGCCCGTAGCCTTTGACGACCGCGACTGCTCCGGTCCCGAAAGCATTGGCCAGGTCCTGCATGTTCATGTCGCCGGCGCCGACGGTCGCGTTCAGTACGCCCATGGCCTGGTCGAAGTTCTGCACCCCGGGAATACCGGACGCAACGGCGGCGGTCAGAGCATTGGTGACATCAACAAGATCGGCGTTACCAACCCGGGCGCCCTTCGCGGCGGTCTCAACCAGATGGAGAGCCTTCTCAGAGGTGATGCCCATCGAGGAAAAGTTGGACTCGACGTGAAATAGGGACTCTGCCAGCGAATCCGGGTTTGACCCGATTTTTCCTGCGAGGTCCAACACACCGGAGCTCAGCCCGCCAAGTTTCTCCTTCGATACGCCGGCCTGTGTGTTGAGCTTCGCCATCTCGGCGTCGAACTCGTTGGCCTTTTTCGTACCCTCGTAGATCGCCCCGGCGACCCCGGCGACACCGAACAGGGCGCCGAGTTTCGTCGCCTCCACGGCGAAGCCTTTGACGCTGCCGAGCATCCCACCGAACGCGCCGCTCGCCGTCGCCCCGACAGTGGCAAGCCGGGTTCCGAACGTGGCCACCGACGACTCGGCGTCTTTCAAACCGTCCCGTGCCGCGGTTGCAGCGAGCCGTGTCCGACCCAGGCCGCCTTCAAGTTTCCCGGCGTTCTCACCGGCTGAGGCGAGTTTCCCACCGGTGCCCGCGGCAGCGAGCCCGGCCGCGCCCAGCCCGCTGGCAGCACCCGCGGCGCTCTTCTCCGCGGTACCGAGCTGCCCGGACATGCCGGCGGCGGCCAGACCCACACCGTCGAGCTGCTTTGCGATCTGCGGGCCGATATCCCCGAACTTTTTCAGAACCGGGAAGATCAGAATCTCAGCGGTGCCCACCACGGTCATGGATCACAGCCCCCGAACCGGCCGGCGAACAAAGCGGACGACCAACTGCCCATCCGCGTTGACAGCATGCTGCGGGATCCGGCCCGCGGTGGTCTGCTCGGCGGCCACCGTCAACATCCGAACAACCTGGGCGATCGTGTCCTCGGACGGCGTCGGCGCATCCCGGTACGCGCCGGCCAGGCCGGCGAGGAACCGGCCCGGTGACCAGTGCTCCGGAACGTCGGCGAGGAAACGATCAGCCTCCTCCGGGGTGGTGAGGAAATGCCCGCCGGCGGGGTCGGCGATCGTGTGGGGGGTGAACGCGTCGAGGCGGGGATCATCGGCGCGGATGGCATGTTCGACCCGGTCGGCCAGCCTGCGGAGTTTCCCGGCGTGGTCGGCGGTGAGCGGCCCGGGATGGCTGTCATGCCAGGCGGGTTGGCTGATGGTCGCGGCGATGTTCCGCAGGCTGTCTGCGACCTTGTCGGGGGTGATGATGGGCATCGGGGGGACCGTCTTCCGGGCAGGCCAATGAGAATTGGCGTGCTCGACGGCGGATTCACCTGCCCGCGGCCTGGCGGAAGCTACGCTCCCGGAGCCATACTGATCGTACCGTCCACGGACTTTTAGGACGCTTTGACGCGCCGCAGGCGTGACGAGAACGTCTATCGCAAGGAGATGAACGTCTCCGAGCTGATGTCCCTCGGGATGGCGTTGGAGGCGCTGGATGCGCCGAAGGCACGGGAGCGGCAGCGGGAGGGGCAGGCCCGGGGACGCGCGGTTCGCCATGGTTCTGGTTCAGCATCAGCTGACGCTGAACCAGAACCCCCCGGCAAGACCTCCACGATCGTTGCCCGTGAGCTTGGCGTGACGATCGATCTGGTGCAGCGGGTGGTGGCTGACGACCCGGTCGCGCTCGACCTGTTCGACCAGGCTCTGCAAGGACGTCATGGCGGCGACCGAAGCAAGAGTGACAATGTCACTCTTGCTTCGGATCCCAATGAACGTGGCAACTCCGAGACGGGAGCGCTCCGCCGCCTGCGCAGGGAAGCCGAAGCCGGAAACGCCCAAGCCGCCGAGCTGCGCACCGAAGTCCTCGCGGGCCGGCTCACCGCCCACGCCGCGATGGTCCGCGCAGGGTTCCGGCCGCACTCCTGCCGCGATGTTGCCGGCAGGCAGTTCGCTAGGCTGCGCTGTCCGCATCGCGCACCCGGGGGGATCATGCGCCGGCTTCACCTTGTACTTCTCACCATCGCCCTGGCGGTTCCCGCTGCTGGCTGTGCATCGTCCAGCGGTTCGACCGGAGCCAGCAGCGGAGACACCCAGGCCGCTTCTCCTACGGCATCCGCGCCGGCAGGCTCGCAACGAGACAAGGCTGCGGTCGACTTCGTCTCTGGGCTCACCACTACGACCCTGAAGGCGCAGCAGGACCTTGTACCGCTGACCTCGCCGAACTCGGCGGCACGGGCGTACATCGACTATCTGGTCGCCTACACGGACGCCCAGACGTCGGCAGGGCACACGCTGCCCGCCGGCAGGTTCACCAGCCAGGGCGAGCCCGAGACGCTCACCGAGTGCGACAACGTCGCCGAGGACCCGCACCCGTGCGCCGCCTTCTCGAACTTCCAGTACGACGGCCGCGGGCTCATCTCCGGATTCGACCTCGACGGCCAGCCGGTCCGCGCGGTCGTTGCCGTAGGCGGCCCAGAGCAGACCGCCAGCGGTGTCACAGTTCGGCCGCTGGGCGCCTCTCGAGACACCGGCAACGGAACCGTAGGCGTGGCCTACAAGGTGACCAACGGGACCGCGAGGGTCGTCACGATGGCGTACAACAGCGCCGAGATGGTCTCGGGCGGGACGCAACATGACACCGTGGCCGGGGCTGGCCCGGACAGCTTGCCGCCGTCGGTGAGCGGCACGTTCCTCGCCCAGTTCAACGCGCAGGACCCGACCGGCACGCTGCAGGTCGAAGCCGACTACGAAGACAACGGCGGTGGACCGTTGGCGAAGCTGTCGGTCACGCTGGTCCCGGTCGCATAGCGGATCACGTGGGGACTACGGCGCGGACAGGCAGGGCGGGCCATCCTCGGCAGTGTGGATGATCCGGCACCGAAGCCTGAGAACCCGGCGGCGATCGTCCTGCGCTGCCGGAAGCACCGCCGGCCGCAGAACGGACCCGGGGTGAAACTCACCTTCCGCCGGCCGCCGTCGTCCAAGGACTGCCCCGACTGTCGGACCGTGAACGCTCCGAAGCGGCGGGAGTAGCCGCCGGTTCCCGGGAACGGGAAGCGTCACCGCTTCGCCGCAGTCCCCGCGCCGATGCCAGCCGTCCGGGCCCGGTCACGTTGCCCGCGGCGGCAAAACGATCCGGTTGGGGTCCGAGTTGGACCGGACCCCTGCACGCCAGCGCCTCGCCCCGGCAGCCATCCCCAAGCCGAGGGGGCGGTGCCAGCATGTCCCCCGCGTGCTTTATGCTTCTGTGTCAGGGCAGCTCCGCCTGCCCGCTCCCGAGTCGCTGGCGCCCACGCCACCAGCCTCCTAGGGACAAGGGTCTCTCGGCCCGCGGGTCTTCTTCTAAAGGTGAGCGTGGGGCACCGCCAGAGGAGGACACGCGTCATGACAACGACAGCCGAGAAGAATCGGAAGCGAGAGATCCGGGCCCGGATGGCCGAGACGGGCGAGCCCTACACGGTGGCCGCTCGGCGCCTCGACGAGACCGCATCCGAGCGGGCGCGGGGGCTTGCCGACGGCGCCCGCTGGGCGAACGAATACGCCACGGCCGACGAGCTGGTTGACCTCCTCAACATCGAGGAGGCAGCGACCGTCACCGCTGGGCATTCGATCTGCCGGTTCGAGTCCCACCGCACCGGCGAGACCATCATCTCGATGACACTGATCCTGAACGGCGAGTACCCGTGGGCCGAAGGCTTCGTTGACGGTGCGGAGGCGGCGTACACCGACGCTTTGACCGTCGATGAATGCGGTAGGGACAGCGCGGCCAAGCAGCTCTAGCTGCGTGCTGGCCGCTGGCGCCACCGGGAGACGTCCAGGTGGCGCCAGCGGTTCACGGGGAGCTTGTCGCCGGCAGAGCTCCTACTCGCCTAGGAATGCGGACAGCGGGCGGGCGGGGCGGAGCCACGCGACTGACTCATGACGAGGTCGTTTCGTTCTCGTCAGCCAGGTCATCGTCGTTGAAGAAGTCCGCGACGAACATCTCCAGCCAGTCGTCGGGACGGGCCACGTCGCTACGCCCGAAGCGGTAGCGGGAGGTCATCCGCTGGCAGATCTCCGCGGGGGCGATGCCGCCGGTGGCGAAGTAGTCCTTGGGCGCGCTGGTGACGAGCGTGACCAGACGCGGGTCGGTATCGGGTAGGTCGCCGACCCACCGCGCCAGCTCGCGAAGCCCTGCCGCGGAGCGGGTGTTCCGCTCGTCCTCCGGGTAGTCCTCGGCGACCATCTCGCGCCACCTCGCCGTGTTGTCGACGAAGGCTGAGATTTCCCTTCGGGCGGTGTCCACCATCACTGCGGTCATCTTGGCTAGTTCCTCTCGGATCGCCTGCTGGCAGACCGGCGACAGGGACAGTCCCGTCTTCCGTGCCTGGTCGAGCAGTTCGTCAGGGACGTAGATCGTCACCTTCCCCACGATCCGAGTATACCGACTATGTCGGTATACGGCGCATGGGTGGATCCGAGCTGAACCGGACCCCCGCCGCTGCCACGATCAGAGCGCGTTGACCACCGGGGACGTGCGACTTCTCCTACTCTCCAGCGAGATGGGCGGCGAGCCCGTAGGCCGGATGGCCGTTCAACGCCTGCCGCATCCGGTTGTACTTCTGGGTCGTCCTCGGGTCAGCATGGCCAGCAGCGTCCTGCACCTTGTGCAGCGGGATACCAGCGTCGAGGGCGAGCGTGACGAACGTGTGCCGCAACGAATGCGGGCTCAGCTTGTCCCAGGTCGGAATCCCGGCGTCGCGGGCGACACGGCGGATGAGCCGCAACGTGTACGGCTCGTCGAGATGCCGGCCGGTCCGTGTCGCGAACAGCGGACCGGTCTCGCGGCCGTCGAGGTAGCGGTCAACCGCCGCCGCGGTCGGGGGGGCCAGTGGAACCCGGGTTCGTTTCCCGCCTTTGCGGACGATGTGCAGAATCCGGTGGGTCACCTCGATGCCGTCATCGGTGGTCGCCGATTCGGATCCCAGGTCGGACACGTCGGGCGCCAGGGCCTCCCCGACCCGAAGGCCGTTGCCGGCCAGCAGGGTGAGCAGCGCCCCAGCCCGGGGGCTGTCCGCCCGTGCCTGGGTGAGTAGCGCGCGCAACTCGCTGCGGGTCAACCCGACGGTTCGCGTGTCGTCGCTGATTTTCGGCCTGCGGACGTGGTCGCACGGCGACCGGTCGATGACGTCCTCGGCGAGAAGGTAGCCGTAGAAGCTGGACAGCGACGACAGGGTTCGGGCCACGGTTGAGGGAGCAGCCCCGTCGGCTTCGAGCTTGCGGGCGTACGCCTGCACGTGGCCACGATCGACGTAGGTTTGGTCGTCATCCGCCCTGCGGCTGCGGTGGTCGACGAACAGCTTCACGTCGTGCTCGGTGAGCCATGCGACGAACGCGCGGACGTCGCGGGCGTAGGCGGTGCGGGTCCGGGGGGAGCTGTAGCCGAGTAGCCACGCGGCGATGTGCCGGGCGGCGATGGCGTCGGGGTCGTGGCGGTCGAGGGCGCCGGCAGTAACGCGGGAAACGATCTCCATCACGACCACAGGATAACAGTCATTATCCTGTCCTCTTAATGACCTTGCTTGACCCTGCTATCCCCCGCCGCCCCGCCGCATCCCGGAAGGTCGCCACGGGCATGAGCCGAGACGGCTGAGGCCGCCAGGCCCAGAGCGGACCGGCGGCCTCATCGGCACCACCACGCATTCAGCGATCATGAACCCGTCCGGCGGCCGGCTCGCCGACGACAACCGCCGGACGGCGACACGACACGATGTACGCCTCGACGTCGGCGGCAGACACGTACATCCGATGGCCCACCACCCACACGGGCAACCGCGCATCGTCCGTCAACCTGCGGGCCATCCTCGGCGAGATCACCGGCCAGCGGCGTGGAATCTCAGCACGCGGCACCAGATCGACCGGGACCCGCCCGTCCACACCGTCCATCGTGATCACACTTCCTCCCCGCCGGCCGCACCGGCACCACCGACCGCGTCCGTGAACAGGTCATCCGCCAACTCCCGTGACAGTGCGACCTGTTGGGCATCAAGGTCGAACACGACGTCGGGCACGGCATACCCGGAGAGGGCCACGGAGTGGGCCAGCAGACTCAACCCGGTCGCCAACGCAACATCCCGCCGGCCGACGATGACCGGCTCCACAGGCCGGCCGGGCGCCGGGGCCAGAGCGGCCAGACGCAGCAAGGCGAAATTCATCCGTAGCCTGATCGTCGCCTGACTGGGCGGGCCGGCCGTGTCCTGCTCGGCCTCGGCCAGGGCGAGCCGGTCGAACGCGGCGTCGGCGGCGGCGCGGGCGTCGATCAGCGCGGAAGCCGCGGCGCCGGCCGCGGCGCCGGCCGCGGCCAGGCCCACGAGCACATCCTCAGCGGCGAGTGCCTGTTGCCGCAGCACGGCCACCTCGACCGCCGTCGGCGGGGTGCCGGTCACCACGACACCCCATCCCCATCGTCGGCGGGGACGGCCAGCAGCTCGGAACGGCCGCTGGTCGTCGCCGCGAACTCGCCGAGGCACCGGCTGACAACCGCCACCACCTCGGGCGCATCCGGGTCGAGACCCAGGCCCCGGATGATGCCGGCGATGAGCCCAAGCACCCGATGCTGGTAGTCGGCGATCCACCGGTCCCGTTCGGTCACCACACCGCCATCGAGGGCCGCGCGGGCGGCAGCGACGAAGTGGCGGCGTTCCCGGTGGTGGAGGTCGAGCAATGGCGATGGGGTGGTGCGCGTCCCCTCACGGCCGTTGATCGTTTCCACCAGCATCGGGCGGCCATCCGGTCCGACGGTGGCGTTCACCTCACCCTCGATCAAATCGATGAGGCCGGCTGTTCTCGATACCTCTTCCTGCAACGCCAGCAAGGGATCAATTTCCCGGGGTGCGCCGAACCGGCGGGCGACGTCGGCGACCAACTCCTTGGCTGCGATCGCCCGGCCGGTCTGTGTCGACCCACCATGCCGCGAACACTGGCCGTGTCCTAGATGTGTCGTTCCGTGACCGGCGGTCATGCGGCACCGGGTCGGTGGACCATCGGCGCGCTTCCGGGAATTGCACTTCCCGGGCAGTTCGGGCGGTAGATCGCCATCGTCTCGTCGAGGTCTCATAATCCCTCCATCACTACTGTCGGTGAGAAAGCACACGACGGGGCGCCTTTCGACCGGCGCCCCGTCACCGTGCGTGGTCAGCGGCCGGAACGGCGCGGCAGGGTCTTCCGGGCCGGCACCGACGGAACCGTCGAGGACCGAACGGCCGTCGACGCCTTCCCCTTGCCGCCGGCCGCCTTCACCGACGGGGGAAGCGGCCGGGCCAGCAGCTCGGCACGGCGGGCGCGAAGCGATTCTCTGCGGGCCTGCCTGGTGGCGTTCACCTTGGTGGCGAGAGCCTCCCTGCGGGCGCGGAGTCCTGCGACGCGGATCTTCCTGACCTGGCCGGCGAGGTCATCGACCTTCGCAGCGGTGTCCCGCTGGAGCCGGCCCGGGTCGGAGGCGTTCTCCACTGCCTCGGCGAGGCGTGAGATCTGGTCGACGAGCGGGGTCGGGGTGATGCGGCCCGCCGCTGGCTTGGCCGGCGGGGTGGTCTTCCCCGCCGGGGCGGTGCGACGGGGCGGGGTGTTCTGGGTAGGCATTGGTGCTCCTGTTCGCGTGGCTGTTTGGATCAACGTTCCGGCTGGTGATCGCAGTCCTGACGTGCGATTCGTCGGCGATCAGTAGTGGCCGGACAACTCGATTTCCGCGGCGATCGACCGCAGACGTTCGGCGACGACCGCGGGGTCACCACCGGGTTCGACGACGACGCGGACTTCGGGTTCCCGCCGGGGCGGGCCGGCGGCGACGATCCCGCTGAGCGGGACGCGAGTCCCTGCGACGTTGACCGTGCCGTCGTCGTTGACCAGCGGCCCGGCGGCGGCCTGGCTGCCAACGACATCCGCCGCAACCTCAGCGAGGACGATCGTCCGGGCGCGGAGGACCTGGGATAGTTCGTCGGCCACGATGCGGGCCAGGGCGTCGGCATGGTCGCGGTCGAGGTCGAGGAGCTGGGAGGCGAACGTGATCGTCTCCTCCCACCAGCGGTTGGCTGCGGCGAGGGCTTCGGTGGCGGCGGGGCCGCGGCTGCGGGTGCCGTCCCCGAAGGTCACGGGCTTCAGGTCGGGGCCGCCGGGGCGGAGCAGGGTGTCGCGGTAGCGGCGGGTGCGGGCACGGTGCTCGGTGATCAGCTTCATGGCCTGGGCATGGAGCTGGTCGGGGACATCGTCGAGCGGCGGGTCGGCGACGGGGGTGGCTGGCATCTGCTGGTCCATTTCTGCTGGGGGTTGGGATTCGTCTGCGCGGCGGCGGAACATCAGCCGGCGTCGTCCGGGTCGGCCGGTCCGGCGCCCGGTCCGAACTCGGCGGCCATCCGCGCCACCGCGGCCATGTCCCGGATGCGGTCTGCGGCTTCGACCGCGGCGTCGGGGTCGTCGTCGAGGTAGGCCCAGCCGCCGCGGTCGACGAGGGTGACCTGTGGTTTGCCGTCGGCGAGATGAGCGCCGACGTGCAGGTCGGACTCGTCGGTGATCGGGGCGGCGCCGAGGTCGACGATGTGGGGCTGGTTGCCGCCGGGGCCGTAGAGCTGGTGGGCCAGGGTGTCGACGGCGCGGTTTTCGACGGCCCTGCGGATGCTGGAGATGGCCTGCTGGGCGATGGCGAGGGCCTCGTCGCTGCCGCCGGCGGCAACAGCGATCAACTCCAACGCTGAACTGATCTGCGCGAGCCGGGCCGATCCGACGGCGAGGCACGGCGGGCATATCCACCGGCCGGCTTCGGGGTCGCCGGCCGGGGAGCGGCGGGGAACAACATGGGCGCGGAACGCGCGGGTGCAGAGGGTGCAGGTGAACGCGGCGCCGCCGGGGAAGACGTCGAAGGCGATGGCGAACGTCGGGGTTCCGGCTGGGCTGGTCTGCTCGTTCACGTGGGATGATCTCCTTGTCGAGGTTCGGGAAGGCGGCGCCGTGGCAGTCACCACGGCGCCCACCCGGATGGGTCCGGTTATGCGGGCTGCACCGCCGGCACCGGGTGACCAGGCAGCAGGAGCGCGACAGGGAACCCGGGCTTGCTCGCGCACTCGGCGCACGCCCGCACGGTGACCGCCGTCTTCCCGACCGGCACCAGGCCGTTGCCCCAACCCGCGGGGTCCAGGTCGGCCAACGCCGGGTGCACCTGGTCTTCGGGCACGCCGAGACCGAGCAGTCCGGCAAAGATCCATTCGGCTTCACCCTGGAATGCGAGACCGGTGTCGGTCGGACGAAGGCAGGCGATGCAGGTGCCGCGGTGGTCGCCCTGCAACCCGGCGGCCGGGATCGGGCTACCGATCTGGCCGGCCTGGCGGTCTGCGTCACGTCGCCGTCTGGCCTGTCCCATGTGATCTTTCCTCTCGTCGTGGTTGATGTTCGGGGTCTGCTCGGCGGCGGCTTGGTGGTCCGCGGGGCCGGCCGGCGCCGGTCATCGGCTGGTGCTGGCGGTCGCGGTGGTGTGGGCGGCTTCGAGGCCGGTGGGGGTTCGGCAGCCGGGTCGGTGCTCGACGACGAGGGCGTCCGGATGGTCCGGATCAGCCGCGGCGGCGGTCTGGCAGCGCGGGCAGCGCCACGAGGCTGGGCTGCGGGGGCCGCGCCACGGGGCGCGGGGCGAATCAAGATCGGTGGTCATGGTTGGGCTCCGGTTCTGCTCGGGGTGCGCCGCCATGGGGTGGTGACTCCGCGGCGACGTCGGGACATGTCGGCTCGGCGCTGCCGGTAGGCCGCCCGGCCGGCGTCCCTGCACCCGGAGCTGCACCACCCGGCGATCTGGGAGATCGACGGGTCCGCGGGTACGTCGCAGCGACGGCACACGGTCTCTGCCGGCGGGTACTGCGAGTCGTCCGGTTCGGCGGACTCGTCGAGCGGCGGGTCGTCGCGGAGCGGCGGGTTGCCGCTGCCGGGGCAGCGTTCCCCCAGGGCGATGTCGTGGAAGAACACGCCGCCGTCCTTGCGGAGCCGCGTCGATGCTTCGCAGACGGAACAGACCGCGGTCATCGGCCCTCGCTCCCGCTCATGTCGGGTGGGGGGACAAGCGATCCCGGTCCGTCGCAGTACACGCACAAGGTGATCGGGGCCGCGGGCGGTTCGGGTACGAACGTCAGGATGTTGGCGTGGTCGCACGTCGAGCAGCGCGGGCCCCGCAGCAGGTGGTGGCGGACGTCGGCCCGGCCACCCATGAGGCCCAGAAGGCCCCAGGCAGGCTCGATACCGGGGCCGTAGGTGCTGACCGGGGGGATACCCCGTCCGGGACAGGGACGGCCTCGCTGGTCGTCCGGGGGGTTCACATCAGCGTGGTTGCCGATCTTGTTGTCGTTGACGGGCTGCAAGCTGCCGCAGTACGCGCAGTGGCCGGTGATGGTCATGGTGGGCACCCGGTCAGTTCGGCATGTCGACGAACCGGGAGTAATGCGCTTGGAACGCGACAGTGATTGTTCCCTTGGGGCCGCCGCGGTTCTTCTCGACGATCAGGTCGGCTTCGCCGGCACGGGCTGAATTCGGGTCGTGGGCATCTTCCCGATAAATCATGATCACCATGTCTGCGTCCTGCTCGATCGACCCAGAGTCCCGGAGGTCGGAAAGCTGGGGCCGCTTGTCGGCGCGCTGCTCAGATGCCCGGTTGAGCTGGGACAGCGCGACGACCGGCACGTCCAGCTCGATGGCCAGCAGCTTCAACGACCGTGAGATTGCGCTGACCTCCTGCTGCCGGTTTTCGTCCCGGCCGGCGGTCACCAGAAGCTGCAGGTAGTCGACGACGACCAAGCCAAGGCCGGTTCGGCGCTGCTGCCGTCGGGCGCGGGTCCGGATCGCAGCGACGCCCAGATTCGGCGACGTGTCCAGGAACAGAGGGGCGCCGGCGGCCTCGCCCATGCGGCGGCTTATTCGCGTCCAGTCGTTGTCGGTGAGCTGGCCATTTCCCATGCTTTGATGGGACACGCGGGCTTCCGCCGACCAGACTTTCTGGTCGAGTTCCCCGCGGCTCATCTCCAGCGAGGCGAAGAGAACCGGGTGGCCATGCCTGATCGCCGCGTTGCGGGCGATGTCCAGTGCCAACGTTGACTTCCCGACGCCAGGCCGGGCGGCAATCACAATCATCTGCCCGGGTTTGAAGCCGCCGGTCAGCTCGTCGAGGTCGACGAAGCCGGTGGGGATTCCGGTCATGCCCGTCTTGTTCTGCCCGCGGGACTCCAGCTCGGAGAGGAAGGCGTTGGCGGTCGCGCCGATGGGTGTCGGTGCGTCGCCGTTGTCGGCGGCGGTCAAGGCTGCGTGAAGCTGCCGGTCGGCGGCTTCGGCAGCGTCGGCGGCGGTTCCCGCGGCGGTACGGCCGATCTGGGCGATGCTGCTGCCGGCTTCGAGTAGGCGGCGGAACACTGCCTTCTCGGCGACGATGCGGGCGTAGTAGCCCGCGTTCGCCGCGGTCGGCACCGCGGCGATCAGCGTGTGGAGGTAGCCGGGGCCGCCGACCCGGTCCAGCTCCCCGCGGCGGGACAGCTCGGCGGCGACGCTGATGACGTCGGCGGGCTCACCGCGGCCGTAGAGGTCGCCGATCGTGTTGTAGACGGTTCTGTGCGCCGGCCGGTAGAGGTCGCCGTCGCTCCGGAGGATTTCGTTGACGTCGCCGATGACGTCCTTCGACAGCAGCATGCCGCCGAGAACGCTCTGCTCGGCCGGGAGGTCGTGCGGCGGGGCGTCGTCAAGATCGCTGAGGGTCATGAGGCGTTCCGTTCCATGGTGTGGTCGACGGTGGGGTGGCAGCTCGGGCAAGGGATGCCGCTGTCGGTTCTGAAGCGGGGGTTGGTGCGGGCGGCGGGGTTACCGCCGCCGCAGGCGCCGCACCAGGGCGGCGCGGTAGGAGCCGCGGCGGTCTGCTGGGCCCGCCAGTCGGCGACGAGAGCGGGGATGTCGCCGTTCTTGTGGAGTTGGTTCCACCAGCCGCCGCCGCGAGGCCGATGGGTGTCGGTGGCCCATCCGATGATCGATTTGATCTCTCTCTCGTCCTCGATGCCGCTGCCGCGGAGGGCGCGTTCGGCCGGGTCGATCGGAGAGAGATGAGGAGATCTTGAGGAGATTGAGGAGATGGGGGGGATAACGATCCCCCCTGGCCGGGATGACGATCCCCCCTGGCCGGGATGGTTATCCCCCCTAACTCCGTCCAGGGGGGATGACTGTCCCCCCTGCGAGGGGGGATGACCGTCCCCCCTAACGTCGTCGGGTTCGGGCGCGTGTCCGTCTTCTACGGCCGGTTGATCACCTTCTTTCGACTCGAAGTTCGGGATCTTGTAAACGCTCTTGTGTCCGGACCGCGCGTAGACCGGGCGGCCTGCCCGGTCCTCCCCGAACGGCACCCGAAGCTCAAGCTTGTGATCGCGAAGGCGTTGCAGGACCTTCTTCACGCCGTCCCACTCGGACATCCGCATCCACTTCACGAGCTGCTCCCGGCTGGCGAACGACAAACGAGTCTTGTCGTTGGCGTCGTCCGCGATGAGCAGCAACAGCAGCAACTCGGCCGGCTTGAGATCGGCGGGCGCGTAGTTTTTGACCTCGCGGTAGAGCGGATACCCCACGTCAGGCTGACCGCCAGTCCCGCCGTGGCCGGTGGGCGCACCACGGGTAGCAGGACTCCAGACCGGCGATGCGGCGGGCGACGCATTCGTACTCCCACGGCTGCCAGGTGGTGGGCAGGGTGGCTCTGGCGTACCGGCGGGCCCACGGGAGGGAACGCCAGGCGTTCAGGTCGACGACCTCGGCGATCCTGTCGTCACCGGCCGGTTCAGGCGGCGGTGGACTGGTCGTCTCGGGTATCATCATTGGAAATGGACCTCGTGGTGGGGGTCTTGCGGGTGATGGCGGCGGCCGGGGCGGGCACCCCGGCCGCCGCCGTTTGTGGCGCAGGGGCTGACCGGTCGATGCCGAGTAGCGTCCGGAGCCGGATGATCTGCTCGGCGGTGAACGGCGGCGCTTGATCGGCGATTTCCCGGGCGCGTTCCCGCATCTCCTCGTAGGTTTCCCGTGGCATCAGGCGACCTTCGACGAGTCGATTTCGAGGATGCGGCGCAGCGCCGCAGTCGGAACACGCCATCTGTGCCCGGACTTCAGCACGGTGACAGGGAACTTGTCGGACCGGGCCATTGCGAACGCCGTTGCTCTGCCGATCCCGAGGGCGCGTGCCGCGTCCGGCCACAGGGGCACTGTCACCGGCGCGTTCTCAAGATCGCCTATCAGGACATCGGTCACGGTCTCACCTCCATCCGTCCGCGGTTGGAAACTTACCCACTCCACCGGAAGCGGTCCGTACGAAAATCTAACCGGCCGCGTCCAACTCTGTTGTACCACGGTCCACCGCGGGTCGTGCGGACGCATCCCCGTCCGGCCCAGTACTGTTTCGCACGTGACGGAGACGGCGAGGACGCTGCGACAGGTGATCGGCGAAGGGGTTCGCCGGGTGCGGGAAGCTGCCGGTGACGTGCGGCAGGAGGATGTGGCGATGGCGGCCAGGCGCCATGGCCTGGCGTGGGCGAGGAGCCGGGTAGCGCAGCTCGAACGTGGGGAGAAGGCGTTGCCAGCCGAGGAGCTGGCGCTGTTGCCGTCGATCCTCACGGAGGCATGCCGACGACCTATTGGGCTAAGCGCACTTATAGATCCGGACGCCGTTGTCTCTTTGTCGTCTTCCGTTGTGGTTGACGGTCGGACCTTCGCGGCCACGCTCGCCGGGACCGCCCCAGAATTTCCGTTTTCGATGCAGACCAGCCCGTCCACGGATCTGCGGATCGGCGACCAGATCGGCCCGGGTGTCGTCGAGGCCCTCCCTGCGCCCTACGTCAAGGTCGGCCCGCATTGGATGCAGGGCTTTTCGGTGCAGCAGCTTGTCCAGAACACCGGTGAGACCGAGGTGTTGGTCGCGCGCCGCCTCGGCGTTCCGCTGGTGGAAGTAGCGGTGGCATCAGCGCGCCTGTGGCAGCACAGCTTTTCTAGCGAACGGGACCGGCGTGTCACGGCGATCCCCGACGTGAGCCCTCACCGGCTGTCCGCGTTGCGGGGGCGCGTCACCCGGAAACTCACCGAAGAGATCAGAGCAGAGATCAACAGCTGGGATGGAGGAGACGACGCTTCCGCGTCAGCTACCGAGGGACAACCGGATCCGGAGGCCCCTGCCAACTGATCTCGACGGATTTCGAGTCGAACCCGGCACCCTGGCGAGTTGGGACAATGCGAACGAACATGCCGATAGAGACGAGAATCTCATGCTGTTGCGCCACGTCATCGATGCCCCGCCACGTCTTCTCGGGATCGGCGACCAGGGCGGCGACCAGGCCCAGGCCGACACCGGGGATGGACCGGAGCGCGGCAGCCTCAGCCCTCTCAACCTTGGGTAGGAGCCGGCTGTTGATCCGGGCGAGCTGCTCGCGAGTGATCACACCGTCGGCGTAGTCGTCGGCGGCGGCGGCGAGCCGGGCACGATGCTCTGCCAGCTCGTCGCGGGCCTTCTGCGCGTCGTCGTCTTTGTGGACGAACAGGGCTCCGGCATCGGGGCGGGATAGCCGGTCGATGAGGACCAGGGACACGAACTCGTCGACGCGCGGTTCGCTGCGGCCGACGCAGCCCTTGGCCGCGCACTGGTAGAGCGGGCTGTTGCGGATTTTCCCGATCCGTAGTTCACCTCCGCAAACTCCGCAGACGGCGAGGTTGGCATTATAGGTGAGCATGTGGCGGCGGGAACCCGATCGGCTCGTGATCCGGGCCGGGTCGCCGAGGAGTGCGATGACTTGTGCGTGCCTGCCCTCGTCGACGATCGGGGGCCAGGCGGCCGGGCCGACATCCTCGCCGCGGTAGATCCGCCGGCCGATGTTCGCCGGGCGTAGGGCGATCTTGCGAACCCCCGAGTAGATCCACGTTTTCCCCCCGGGTGCAGGTTCACCGCGGTCGTTGAGGATGGCAGTGACGGCTTTGAGGGACTTCCCCGCGAGTAGAAGATCGACGATCTCGCGGACGACGGCGGCCTGGTGCTCGTCGACGACGTCACGGAATCCGATGACACGTCCCCGCGCGTCCTGGTCGTACTCGCGCCGCCACCCGAAGCTGACCATGCCGTTGGCCTTTCCTTCCAGTGCGCGGCGCCGGGCTTCGCCGGTGACCCGCTCGGACTTGACCTCCGACTCCATCGTGTCGAACTCGCCGAGCAGCCCGGCCATGCCCCTGCCGTAGGCGGTCGAAAAGTCCAGGTGAGGGCCTTTAGTTGCGACGATCCGGACACCGAGCTGTCCGAAGAGCCCGATCGCCTCGGCGCGTTCGCTCCGGTTCCGCCACAGCCGCGAGGTCTGGAAGACGACGACCACCTTGGCCTGTCCGGCCTTGAGTGCGGCGATGAGGGCGTTGTAGCCGGGCCGCGGCGCGCCCCGCAGGGCGCTGATGTCGTCGTCGTGGAACTCGCTGACGATCCGTAGGGCGTAGCGGGGTGCGGCGTCGCGGTTGTCGGCGAGCTGGCCGGTGACGCCCCGTTCCATGCCGAGTGGATCTTCCGAGATCCTGGCGTAGGAAAGTGCCGGTTCGAGATCATCCGAGACCATGATCTGATGTTACCTGTTAGGGGCACTCCCGCTTCCCCGGCGGCCCGGGCAACACCTTCGGCGACGCCGATGCCTTCACGACGCTGATGGACGACCTGGAGCGCAAGGTGTTCGGCCCCCTGCCGGACACGACGTGGATCTACCCGGGCCACGGCTTCGACTCGACCATCGGCGCCGAACGCCCCCACCTCGCCGAATGGCGCGCCCGCGGCTGGTGAGAACGCCCCTCCCTCCCCCGGTGTTCAAGGGCCGGCCTCGCCGGACCGCTTACGGCTCCGCCCGCTGAGCGAACTCCAGGGTTGCCTGCGCGAGATCGCTGAGGAACCCGTCACGGTCGAAGCCGTCGCCGTCGTCGGCCAGGCCCGGCGGGGGCGAGTTCATGAAGCTGAAGTGACCCGCTTTCGGCACGATGTGCAGGTCGACCTGGGCCGGTGCGCTTTTCAGGTGGATGGCCTGCTCGACGGGCGTGACGGTGTCCAGCTCACCGGCGTAGACAAGGATGGGGGCCGTCACCGCCTCCAGGGCGCCGGGAGCGGCGAACCAGCCGGTGGCGGGCGCGTACAGGGCAAGCCGGCTGACACGTGGTTCCCGCGGCACTTCCAGCGGCTCGCCGTCCCGCTCCCAGGGGGTCGCACCGGCCAGGCAGAGGGCCGCCCATCCGCCGATCGAGTGGCCCACCGCCACGATCGCCGCGTCCGGAGAGGCATAGCGGTGAAGCGCCTCGACCAGCCCGGCTGGCCGCGCGATCAACTCAGCCGTCGTCGCCTCCCGCGCACCCAGGCGCTCGAAGCGGGGCGCGATGACCTGGCATCCATGGGCGGCGAGGTGGTCCAGGAGCGGCCGGTAACGCTCCGGGTCGCCACCTGCTCCGGCCGCGAAGAGCACGACTCGCTCGGACGCTGTCGGACCAAGCCTCAAAACATCCATGTACTCCCCATTGTCCGTCATGGGCAGCGTTTTACTCCACGGAGGACGACCGTTCCCGCGGCAGTGGCGATCTGTGCGACTCCAGCTCACCGAGCCGGGGTGCCGGCGCCGGGACAGCGGCCGCGACGGACGATGCCCCGGACCGCGCCCCGGCCATTTCGGCCTGGGCGGTACCGGGCCGCGTGGCAGCAGGCCGAGCGGCGCCGGCCAGCGGGAGGTAACCGACGCGACGGCGGGTCTCGGCGGGGGCGGCGCGCCAGCGGGAGCGCACGGCGGGTTCCCAGCTCGGCCGGGCCAGGCCGGCCGCGAGGCCGGCGAGGATCCCGGCGGCGCGTCGCGCGTCCTGGAGGCGGCCGGTGGCGAGTTTGCGGACGGTGAGGACGGCGAGCTGCCCGCCGTGCACCGCGGGCCAGCTCCAGCCCAGGGTGGCGCGATGGCGGCGAGCGTAGACGGCGGCCGAACGACCGAGTTCGGCGTGCAGCAGGCCCGAGCGACCGACGGTTTCGCCGCCGACGTGCACCACCGGCCATTCCTCGTCGGCCCAGGCGATCCGGCCGCCGGCCGCGTACAGCCGGGCGAACAGATCGGTCTCCTCGTAGTACATCCAGTAGTCCGGGTCGAAGCCACCGAGACGCAGGAAGGTCGGGACGCGGATGGCGAAGAAGGCGCCGACCGGGTGGCGCAGCTCCGGCCAGCGGGCAAGGGCCGCCGCCTCGCCGCGCAGCGTGATGAAGGCGCTCGTGCGCGGGGTCGGCAGCACCCCCTGGGACCGTCCGGGGCCGCCCTCGCTGGCGAGGAACGGAAAACCCACGACGTCAACGGACGGCGGGTACCAGGCGAGCAGCTTCGGCAGGACCTCCGCGGTGTGGGGGGGGATCGTCACGTCACTGTTGATCACCAACAGCCAGTCCGGCGCCGGACCGTCCTCGATGGCGTGGCGGACGGCGAGGTTGACGGCGGTGCCGTAGCCGACGTTGCCCTGGCCCTCGAGCACGCGTACCCCGGCGGGCACCGGACGCCCGGCGAGTGTGTCGTTCTCCACCAGCACCGCACGGCAGGCGTTCATGGCGACCAGGACCGAGAGCAACTGGTCCAGACGGGTCGAGCCGCCGTGGGACACGACGACCGCCAACAAACTATGCATCATCCGCCTTCACTAAAACGTACAGCGATAGTCAGGAGATCGGCTATAACTCCTCCGCCCGTCCACGGAGCACACCGACGAAAGCCTCGATCACGGTTAATTGATCAGGATTTCGCCGGTCTCGCCGCGCCCTTTGCCGAACCCCCGCGTACGACGACCGTCGCGACCGGCCCCGCCCGGCCGACCGGCCCAGGCACCGGTCGCGACCAGGGTAACTAGCGCATCGTGGTGGTCAACGTTTCTCTTCCCGGCGAGTCGCGCACGGCCACGGGAGCACCAGTCATCCCACATCGTCGAAACATATAGAGGAAAAATCATGGTGCGGATCGCGACATCGCCAGGACGGAATACCAAACGGCCGATCACACAGCCGCCGTGGCCGTCGAAGATGCCAACGGGGCGGTCATGGAATCCGTTCCCACGCCGCGGTCGGCGCACTGCCGGCACGGCCCGGTGCACCCCGCCCGCCCGTCGGGGCCGGCCATCTACCCGCTGCCGAGCCGGTCATCGCGCCGTGCCGCCCGCTCCCGCGAGCCGACTGGCGCGGCGTTCCGCCATTGCACATCACGGGCACGGGGCAGCGAGATTGCCCAAGTCGCGCCGTTTCGCCGCCAGTCGTGACTGGCCCCTGTCAACGTGGAACGCATGCCGCACCCAGATCGACTGACCGCGATAGTCGAGGAGCTGCGCCGGGCCGGATCCGCCGGGCGAACAGCCGCAAGCCTGGCGGCCCGGCTGGACGTCAGCGTGCGGACGATCCGCCGGGACCTGCTCGCCCTCCAGGACGCCGGGGTTCCCGTCGGCGGGATCTCCGGGCCGGGCGGCGGGTACGTACTCGCCCAGCACGCGATGCTGCCGCCCGTCGCGCTCACCCAGGGCCAGGCGTCCGCGGCCGCGGTGTCGCTGGCCGCCGCCGCGGCCGGCCCGCTGACCCGCGACGGTGCCGCCGCGCTGGAGAAGCTGCTCGACGTCATGCCCCCTCCGGAGCAACGACAGGTCGCCCAGCTGGCCTCCCGAGGCTGGGCGGGGCCGCCTGTGGTCGCCCGCACGGCGCTCGCCACCACGATCGAGGAGGCGCTGCGGGCCGGCCGCGTGCTCGCGATCGACTACCAGGACACCGCCGGCAGCCGAACCCTGGGCCGCCGGGTGGAGCCGCATCTGCTGGCCTTCACCGGCGGCAACTGGTACCTGCTGGCCTGGTGCCTGGACCGCAGTGGCCCGCGCTGGTTCCGGTGGGACCGGATCTCCCGCGCCGTCAACACCGGCCAGCCGGCGGACGACCGCGACCCGTTCGCGATCTTCACCGCGCCCCCACCCGAGGTGCGGCGAGTCCGCCGGGCGCCGGCGCCCGACCCGCGCGGCGAGCCGGCGCGACCGAGCTGACCCCGGCCGGCAGGTGGCCCGCCGTCGAGGCGGCGATCGCCTCGGTCGACGGGCCGAGCGCGCCTGGCGGGGTCGCCTAACGCGCGAGCCCGCCGCCCGGCGCGGAGACCTCCCGCGGCTCGGCTCCGTCACCCACCCCCTCGTCCAGCGCAGGCCTCTCGGCTGCCTCCTGCGCGGGCGGTTCGGTGAGCAGTGACCAGATCACGGAGACGGCCAGCGCGACGGCGATCACGCCGAGCGAGAGCGCGATCGGCATGTGCCACACGTCCGTGAGCAGCATCTTCACGCCGATGAAGGCCAGGATGAACGCCAGCCCCGTCGCCAGGTGGTGGAACCGTTCCATCAGGCCCGCGAGCAGGAAGAACAGCGAACGCAGGCCCAGGATGGCGAGCGCGTTGCTGGTGTAGATGAGGAACGTCTTGTCCGTGACGCCCAGCGCGGCGGGCACCGAGTCGAAGGCGAACAGCACGTCGGCGGTCTCGATCGCGACGAGGACGGCGAGCAGCGGCGTGGCGACGAGCTTGCCCGCGCGGCGCAGCATGAAGCGCTGTCCCTCGTACTGGTCGGTGACCGGCATGACCCGTCGCAGCAGCGTCACCGCCCGGCTCTGTCCCGGGTCCATCTCGACACCGTTGTCGCGCAGCATCTTCACAGCCGTGAAGATCAGGAAAGCACCGAAGATGTAGATGATGAAGCTGAACTGCTCGAGCAGGGCGACCCCGGCGGCGATGAAGATGAACCGCAGCACCAGCGCGCCGAGCACGCCGTAGAACAGCACCCGGTGCTGGTACTCCCGGGGCACCTTGAAGTACGAGAAGATCAGCGCGAAGACGAACAGGTTGTCGACGGACAGGCTCTTCTCGAGCAGCCAGGCCGTGGTGTACTCGCCGGCGGCCCCGGGACCCTGCCAGGCCCAGATGACCCCGGCGAAGCCGATGCCCAGGGACACCCACAGCAGGCTCCACCAGGCGGCCTCACGGAAGCCGATCACGTGGGCCTTGCGGTGGGCGAGCAGATCGATGGCGAGGAGCACGAGCAAAGCGCCGACGAAGGCGGCCCAGGCCCAGAGGGGAACATGCACGGAGATCTCCAGAGGTGTCGGGTCGCGGCCCGGATGCGCCACCCCGGCTCCTCCGGGGCGGAAGATGTCGCTCTGACCGGCCGGGCTCCGTTGCCAGCGGCCGGTCAGAGCACGTTCACGCGTGTCCCGCCGCCAGCAAGATGAACAAAAAGCGACGAACAGCTAACTTTTAGTAACGTCCACGGGTACGGCGATCTCGCCGTCCGCGTCTACCGATCCCACGCAGGAGATCCGGTAGAGGCGCGGCAGGGTGCGGACTGATCGGACGGGTTGGCCGCCGGCGGGTCAGCGCCAGAGCTGGCTCTTATACACATCTCCGAGCCCACGAGACTAGCG
>NZ_JANEZT010000379.1 GCF_025403405.1 Frankia tisae | reverse complement strand
ACACTCGACTAGTCGTCGGCAGCGTCAGATGTGTATAAGAGTCAGCCACCGGCGGGCTCGACTCCCTCGAGACGGACGGCCGGATCTTCGCCGAGAAGCTCCGCGCCACCGGGGCCGACGTCACCTTCCGCTGCTTCCCCGACGCCGACCACAGCTACACTCACAAGCCGCCCGTCGAGACGGCCCGCGAGGCGATCACCGGGCTCGGCGACCACCTCGCTCGCGCCTACGCCGCGGCCGGCCCGCAACGGCCCGCCTGATCCGACCCGGCGAACCGTCGGCAGGGGCACCGAGTGCCCGCGCCCCGGGTCAGCCGGCGGTGGGGCTACGGCGGTCGCCGCGTTCGCGGACGCGGACGGAGATGGCGATGGGCGAACCGGCGAAGCCGAAGTCCTCGCGCAGCCGGCGCTCCAGGAAACGGCGGTAGGCCGGCTCCAGGAAGCCGGTGGTGAACACCACGAACCGCGGGGGGCGCACGCCCGCCTGGGTGGCGAACAGGATCTTCGGCACCTTGCCGCCGCGCGGGGGCGGCGGGGTGGCGCCGACGACCTCGCCGAGCCAGGCGTTGAGCCGGCCGGTCGGGATCCGGGTGCCCCAGGATTCCAACGCCGTGCGCAGCGCCGGGGCCAGCCGGTCGGTGGCGCGGCCGGTGCGGGCCGAGACGTTCACCCGCGGGGCCCAGGCGATCCGGCCGAGGTCGCGGTCGATCTCCCGTTCCAGGGTGTACCGGCGGTCCTCGTCGACGAGGTCCCACTTGTTGAAGGCGAGGACGAGCGCCCGGCCCGCCTCGATCACCATGGTGATGACCCGCTGGTCCTGCTCGGTGAGCGGCTCGTCCGCGGCGAGCAGGACGATGGCGACCTCCGCGGCCTCCAGCGCCGAGGCGGTGCGCAGCGACGAGTAGTACTCGGCGCCGGACGCCTCGCGGATCCGCCGGCGCAGGCCCGCGGTGTCGATGAACATCCACTCTTCACCGCCGACGGTGACCAGCTCGTCCACCGGGTCGCGGGTGGTGCCGGCCACGTCGTGCACGAGCGAGCGGCGGCTACCGGCGATCTTGTTGAGCAGGCTGGACTTGCCGACGTTGGGGCGGCCGATCAGCGCGACCCGACGCGGCCCGTCGGTCTCGGTGAAGACCTCGCGGGGGGCCTCGGGCAGCACGGCGAGCACGGCGTCGAGCAGGTCCCCGCTGCCGCGGCCGTGCAGCGCCGAGACGGGGTGGGGCTCACCGAGCCCGAGCCCCCACAGCGCCGCGGCGTCGGCTTCGAACCGGTTGTCGTCGACCTTGTTCGCGACGAGGATCACCGGCAGCCCGCTGCGGTGCAGCACCCGGGCGACGGCCTCGTCGGCGTCGGTGGCCCCGGTCATCACATCGACGATGAACAGCACCGCGTCGGCGGTGTCGAGCGCCGCGGCCGCCTGCTCGGAGACCTGCGCGGCGAGCCCGGAGGCGTCGGGCTCCCAACCGCCGGTGTCGACGAGGGTGAACCGGCGCCCGTTCCACACCGCGTCGTAGGCGATGCGGTCGCGGGTCACCCCGGGCACGTCCTCGACGACCGCGGCGCGGCGGCCGAGGATCCGGTTGACCAGCGTCGACTTGCCCACGTTGGGCCGACCGACGACGGCCACGACCGGCTGGCCGGTGACCGGACCCAGCTCCTCGCCCCGAAGATCGCCGTCCCTGAAGTCGCCGTCCCGAAGGTCGTCGCCGGATGCCGCCTCGGCGCCGTCCATCGCTGCGTCCTGTCTGCTCATCACTGCCATCACTGCCACACCTGTCGTCGGGACCGGTGATCTACGATGATCACGCGGCGGATTCGCCCGGGGAGGCGCGGGCGGTCTCGAGATGATCGAGCAGCCGCACCCGGATGTCCTCGGCGACCGCGGCGAGCGCCCGGCGTGAGCGCGGGTTCGCCGGCACGTCGACCTCGAACGGCTTACCGAAGACCACCCTGACCTGCACCGAGCGGCGCGGCCAGCGCGCGCCCTTGGGCAGGGCGTCGCCGGTGTTGATACAGGCTACGGGGAGTACCCGGCAGCGGCCGTGGACGGCGAGGTAGGCGATGCCGTGCTGGACCGCGGCCATCTCCCCGCTGCCCCGGGTGCCCTCCGGGAAGACGCCGATCGCACCGCCGCGGGACAGCTCGTCGAGCGCGGTGTGCAGGGCCTCGCGGTCGGGGCGGCCCCGGTCGATCGGGATCTGCCCGCTGATCAGCAGCAGGCGGCCGACGATCCGGATGTACATCTCCGACTTCACCAGGCAGCGCACGGTGCGCGGCGCCTCGATGACCACCAGCGGGCCGTCCAGCCAGCTGCTGTGGTTGCCCGCGAAGATCAGCGGCTCGTCCACGGGGACGTGCTCGAGCCCCTCCAGGGTCACCCGCATGATCAACCTGTTGATGATCTTCCGTACCCCGGGCTTGAGCACACGGTGCGGCAGGTCGTTGTAGACCGGCGAGGCGGCGCCCCGGTGCAGCAGCCCCGCCCCGGGGGCCGGTTCGGAGGCCGGTTCTGGGGCGGTCACGTCGTCACGTTCGACGACTGCCCGCAGCGCCGCAGGACCTCGTCGACCACCTCGGGGACGGACAGGGCCGTCGAGTCCAGCACGATCGCCCCCTCGGGGATGGCCAGCGGGTCGGCGGCGCGGCTCGAGTCGAGCGCGTCGCGCCGGTCCAGCTCGGCCAGCGTCCGCGCGACGTCGTCGACGCCCTTCTCCCCGAGCTGGCGTGACCGGCGCAGCGCCCGGACCTCCGTCGACGCGGTGAGGAACACCTTGACCTCGGCGTCCGGCACGACGACGGAACCGATGTCGCGGCCCTCGACGACGATGCCGCTGGGCCGGGTGGCGGCGATCACCTGGCGCTGCTGGGCGACGAGGAGGGCCCGGACCGCGGGCACCGCGGCGATGGCGCTGACCGCGTTGGTGACCGCCCTGGTGCGGATCTCGGCGTCCACGCTGACCCCGTCGACGGCGATTGATGGCCGGTCCGGATCGGTGCCGACGGAGAGCACGGCCCGCTCGGCGAGTTCCGCGACCGCCTGCGGATCCTCGATGTCGATGCGACGCTCCAACGCGAGCTGGGTGACCGCGCGGTACATCGCCCCGGTGTCGAGGTAGCGAAGCCCGAGGCGCCGCGCGAGCTCGCGGGCCACCGTGCTCTTTCCCGATCCGCCGGGGCCATCGACCGCCACGATCATTCCCTCGGCCGAGCCGTCGGCGAGCGCGGGCGCACTCCCCGCGGACCCGAGCGGCGCGGACGTTCCCTTCACCCCGTCGGCGGTGCTCCCGCCCTCCGACAGCGCAGACCCGTGGTCGGGCTTCACCCGATTCCTCCGTCCCGGACACATGAGAGTCGTCGGGTCGCGCCCCGCGGACCCCTTGCCGCGTCGCGTTCGCCCCGGCCCTCGGCACCGCGGGGCGGTAGCCGGACCGGCGGCCGCGGTCACCGGACGATGATCGTCAGACGACTCCCGGCACGCGGACCGGGCCGAAGGGCGGGCCGGTGGCGTCAACCCGTCGGGTCGCGCCGCGGCGGAAACCGTCGCGTGCAACCCGGATCAGGCTACTCGGTACCGCATCACGATCGTCGGTATGCCGTCCATCCGGTGCTTGTGAGCCGGTCGACGAGACTGTCCGCGACCGCCGGATCGACGGCGAGTTCGACGATGCCGGCCGGTGCGTCCAGGCTGTGCTCGAACGGGCCGACGTCCTCGATGTTGATGTCCCAGGTGCTGATGAGGCCGACGATCCCGGCGAGCTGCCCCGGCCGGTCGTCGAGCACGACACCGACCCAGCCCCAGGACCGCGCCGTCGCGCCGGCCTTGCGCGGCAGCAGCGCGCGGCCCGCATGCCCGTCCCGCATGAGCCCGATGACCGCCGCGGTGACATCGTCGGCGCCGTCGTCGTCGAGGACGTCGGCCAGGGCGGTGAGCCGGGAGCCGAGCGCGCGCATCCGCGCCGCGATCGGCCCGCGGTTGCCCTCGACGATCCCCGCCCACAGCTCGGCGTCGCTGTCGGCGAGCCGGGTGGTGTCGCGGAACCCCTGGCCGGCGAGCGGAACCTCCCGGGGCGACAACCCGACCAGCACCCCCGCGAGCGCGCTCGCGACAAGCTGGGGCACGTGCGAGACGGTCGCCATCGCCTCGTCGTGGCGCTGCGGCGTGGTCCGCACCGGAGTGGCGCCGCAGGCCAGGGCCAGCGCCACGGTGGCATGCAGAGCCGCGGCACCGGTGTGC
Organism: Frankia tisae; assembly: GCF_025403405.1. Classification (GTDB taxonomy): domain Bacteria; phylum Actinomycetota; class Actinomycetes; order Frankiales; family Frankiaceae; genus Frankia; species Frankia tisai. Next base: position 2,134 of record NZ_JANEZT010000379.1, on the reverse strand, counting down.
GGGACCGGGCAGACGGCCCACACGCGCTCGGCGAACAGGTCCGCGCGCGCCGAGACCGCGCCGTGGCGCTCCCGCCCGGCGATGGGATGCGCCGGGCACCACATCGACAGGTCACAGCCGAGCTGGACGCCCTCGACCAGCGGGCGGACCTTGACGCTGCCGGCGTCGCTGACCGTGTCGGCGAGCCCGCCGCGGGCCAACGCCCGGACCTCGGTCGCAATCGTCGGCAGCGGGGTGGCGACGACGGCGTGCTCGACCCGCTCCCCCGCCGCCCAGGGCTGCCCCGCGCCCATCTTCGCGGCGATGGCGACCTGGGCCTCGTCGGCGTCGCGGAGCAGGACCTCCACGCCCTGCGCGGACAGCGCCAGCCCGATGCTGGTGCCGATGAGACCCGTACCGACCACACCGACCCGGCGCAGCCGCGGCAACTGGGCAGCATCCCAGCCCGATCCGACCATGGGCCCACAGCCTATGGCGACATCTTTCGACACACCCGCCACGCCAGCGACAACATCAGGCCCTCACGCACCGCAACGGATGGTTACGCGGAAAAACTCAAGGACCTGGATCAGCCATCGCCTGAAGTCCCCCGCGGGCAGGCTGGATGACCGCGGGAGGCATCGAGGGATGGGGGCGCGGCCCTCCGGACCTCGGGCCACGCCGCCCGGAGACCAGCAGATGCAGGAGGTTAGTCGCGGTTCGCCGGCCCGCGACCGTCATCAACCTCCAGCAATTGCCCCCCCCCCCCGCAACCGTCGCAGATGACGGAACATCGGCCGCGCGTCTGACTGGCCTGGCCAGCACCGACCCGCCTGGCGCGACGCGCTGAAGATCGCTGCTGTAGGTGGCTACAGGCCGACGTTGCGGTAGAGGGCGCCGACCTCGCCGCGAGTGAGGTGGCGGGCCCGGCCGGAGCGCAGGGTGCCGAGATACACCGCGCCGTGCCGAGTGCGGACCAGCCGGTGCACCGGGTAGCCGATGGTCTCCATCATCCGGCGGACGATGCGGTTGCGGCCCTCGTGCACGACGATCTCCAGCATCACCCGGCCGTTCGCCTGATCGACGATCTGCACCGAGTCCGCCCGCGCCAGCCCGTCCTCGAGCTCGACGCCGGCGCGCAGCGTGCGCGGCACCTCGCGGCGCAGCGGTCCGGAGACCTCGACCAGGTAGGACTTGGGCACCTCGTAGGAGGGATGGGTCAGCCGGTGGGCGAGCTCGCCGTTGTTGGTGACCAGTAGCAGCCCCTCGCTGTCGCCGTCGAGGCGGCCGACGTGGAACAGGCCGCCTCCGCCGCCGAACTCGGTGAGCAGGTCTGCGATGGTGGGCCGGCCGCGGTCGTCGGACATGGCCGACAGCACCCCGCGCGGCTTGTTCAGCGCCAGATGGACCAGGCCGGTGCGGGTGACGATCCGGTCGCCGTCGACCTCGATGATCGCGGTCTCCGGGTTGACGCGGCGGCCCTGCTCACGCACGACGAAACCGTCCACGCTGACCCGGCCCTCGGCGATGAGCTCCTCCCCACGCCGACGGGAACCGATGCCGGCCGCGGCGAGCACCTTCTGCAGCCGGATACCCTCGTCCGCGGCGGACGACGGGTCCCGCGGCGCCTGGGCGGGGCGCTCCTCCCGAGCCGACCCCGTCTCCCGGGCCGGCCGAGCCTCCCCACGAACCGGGCGGGTGTCCCCACGAACCGAGCGAGCCCCCGAGGTGGGCCGAGCCTCACCACGGGCCACCGGACGGCCCTCCCCACGGGCGGAACGGCCCTCCCCACGCGGGGCCGGACGAGCATCCCAGGTGGGACGGCCCTCACCACGGACTGCAGGACGGCCCTCACCACGAACGGGACGGCCCTCACCACGAACGGGACGGCCCTCACCATGAACGGGACGAGCCTCACCACGGACCGCCGGACGGCTCTCCCCACGGGCGGCCGGACGAGCGTCCCAGGTGGGACGGCCCTCCCCACGGACTGCAGGACGGCCCTCCCCACGAGCCGCTGGACGGCCCTCCCCACGAACGGGACGAGCCTCACCACGAGCCGCCGGACGGCCCTCACCACGAACGGGACGAGCCTCACCCCGGGCCACCGGACGGCTCTCCCCACGGGCGGCCGGACGAGCCTCCGAGGTGGGAC
>NZ_JANEZT010000378.1 GCF_025403405.1 Frankia tisae | reverse complement strand
CGAGCTTGATAAGGTGGCCGAACAGCTGAACGGAAGGCCGCGGCAGACGTTGGGCTGGGCGAAGCCGGTCGAAGTCTTCAACGATTTGCTGGCGAAGCATGCGTCGCTATGACCGCTTGAATCCGCCCAGTCTCTACCCGCGAGGCCGAGGCGTCGGCGAAGAGCAAGCCGAACGCCGACGTCCATCAAGCGCAGTTCGACGACGTCGTACAACGCGGGCGATGTGGCCACGCGCGCGGCGGCCGCGGCCAGGTCGCCGTCATCGCCGGCGTTCCTCAGCAGGCCGCGAGCGCCCGCTCAAGTGTCGCGTCCAGATCGTCCATGGCCCGTCCGAATCACCGCCGCCGTCCCCGAATCGGACGGGACGCTGCCCGCTAGTGGGAGCTGAAGCGCGCCGTGTTCACACGGTTGCTCTCGTCGTATTCCTCGGCTGCCGCGAGCATCTTCTGGCCGATCTCGACGAGTGTCTGGTGCAGAGTTGTCGCGCTCGTGTTCCAGTCGTTGAAGAGGTCGCGGAATGCCGTCGCGGCGGTGCCTTCCCAATTGCCCTGGAGGCTCGAGATCTGGGTGTGCAGCGAGCTGAGCTGGCCCTCGATCTCGCCCGCCGCGTTGGTAACCTGACCCGCCACCGCGCGGACCTGCTCCGGGTCAACCTGGAATTCGGGCATAGCTACTCCTCTGGGTACGCGAAGATTGGCGAACGTACATCGGCGGCTGTCCGTGCCGCTTCAGCGTCAGGCGCGAGCGGGCTGCCGGAGGCCGATGTTCGAAATGTCGCGACGGATCCTTTCCCGGATGGGCGGGAGCGCCGGGCCCGCCCAGGGCTGAGAAACGTTGCTAGGCATTCGTTACCCCCGTAACGCCTGCGCGCGAGCTAGTCACGACGAAGATCCTGACCTGAGTTCAGTATACGCCGCCGGACGACGGTTCGGCGCAATCCTAGCGGTATCGTCCGGCGTGTTCAGAGGGCCGCCGGTCCGGTTTTGTTGATGTTGAGAAGCGATGCCTCTGACACGGTCACGACAACTTCGTCGCCACGTGATCCGGCTCGCGCTAGTGTTGGTGTTACGTCGGCGTGCTATCGGGGGCGCGCGCTGTTTCAGCTGCGAGGTTCGTGCGGGTGGCGATCGATGATCTTCCTATGCCGGTGGTCACCTTTCTCAACGTGATCGGCGTGCCGTGGCCGTACGTCAACGAGGACACGGTGAGCGAGTTCGCGTCGCTGGTACGCCGGTTCGGGCAGGCCGTGGAGACGACGCACCGGGACGCGACCCAGCGGGTCCAGGGAATCGCGGCGGCGTACCAGTCGACGGCGTCGGCGCGGATGGTCGACGGCTGGCAGAAGATGTCCGACACGCACGTGACCGAGATCGTGGACGGGTGCGAGGTGCTCGCGGGGGCGCTGGACGTGGCGGCGGCCTACATCGTGACGCAGAAGGGCATCGCCCTGGCCGAGCTGGTCGGGATGGCGTCGGCCTTCGCGGCGGACCAGGTGGCGGCGGTCGTGACCCTGGGGCTCGCGGAGGCGGCCGCGCCGGTGATCATCGCTGCTGGGAAGAGGCTGATGGAGTCGCTGCTGCTGGACCTCGAGCAGCATCTGATCGCGACCGTGGCGAACGCGGCGCTGGAGCCGCTGATGGCGAAGGTGGATGCGGCCGTCGCCGGGCTGGACTGGTCCCAGTCCGGCGCCGAGGGCCCGGCCGGGGACGGCAAGGTCGAGCTCAACGCGGACGACGCGCGGGGGCACGCGATGGCCCTGGACTGGACCGCGGCCGAGATGCGCGGCCACGCACAGACGTTCGCCGCCGGCATCCGGGCCCTGCAGTTCTGACGATCGTGACCAAGCGGGAGCTGCAGATCGTCCTCCGGAAGGCCGCCGACGGCGCGTTCGAGAAGGTGGGCGCCAAGCTCGCCGAGGTCCAGGAGAAAACGTCGAGCCTGGTCAAGACCAGCATCGCCGCCGAGGAAGGCGCCGACGGTGCCGGCGCGCGGGGAATGCGCGAGATAGAAGGCGGTGCCTTCTCGGCGGCCGGCGGGCCGGCGACGCCGCGGCGCGTGCCTGGGACGCCCGCGGGGTCCGTGCCGAGTAACGAGATACCCGTGGGCGGCGGGTCGGCGCCCCGATTCGTCTTCACTCCCACCGGGATCATCGATACAGCGTCGCCGGAGCTGCGGAAGCAGATCGACGACGTAGCCGACTCGATGATCAACAATGGTATACTGCCGACCGGAGTCCGTCAGGGTGGTACTCGCGGCCTGCCGGGTGTCTACCAGAACAGAAGCAATGCATTACCAGCCCAGCCACTGGGTTACTATCGGGAAGTTGACGTCTGGCCCGGCCCCGGCCCGCGTGGAACTCAGCGGCTTATCATCGGGGGAAACAACGAGGTCTGGTACTCGCCTGACCACTACGCCACCTTCCGGAGGGTACGATGACGTGGATCCAGCCGCCGGCCGGGCTCATCCCTCATTCCGGCGTTCCCCTCCTGGTCGGCGGGGCGAGTCGGATGAAGGCGCGGGACTACTACCAGTCCGCGGGCGGAACCGTCGTCGAACTCGCCGTAGCTGATGTTCAGACGGTCAAGGATCTCATTGACGCCCTGAAAAGCCTCCTCCCCTTTCCCGAATGGTGTGGGTCGAGCTGGGACGCGCTCGACGACGCTTTCGAGGAGCTGCGCGAGGGCTGGTCCTTCCCGGTGATAATAATTGTTGACGGACTGCCCGAGCTGCTCGGCCGGAACCGTCAGCTCGGCCTGCAGACGGTGATTCGCTTCAACGGTCTGACCGAAGCTTTCTCCAGTGCGTCGGCCCAGCTGGAATTCATCTACGTCGACGACGGCGCCGAGCGGCAGTAGGGTACCCCCGGTTCTGACGATGGCGAACAATCGTGAGTCGAAAATCTTCCTCACGGAGGCCGCGGAGAGCGCCGCCGACGGGGTCGAGCGAGTAGGCAACAAAATCGCTGAGGTTCAGGAAAAAACCTCAATGCTGGCCAAGGCCAGCATTGAGGCCGTGCAGAGTGCTGACGGTGCCGGTGAGCAGGGACTGCGCTCGTTGGAAAGCGAGATCCCCGCGGTCACCGGCGGCTCGGCGACTCCGAAGCCCGCGAACGGAACACCCGGCCCGAGCGGCATCGAGGTGCCCTCGCCCGGCCCCGCCGTCCCTGGTTCGCCGGGCACGGTGCCATCGACATCCGGCGGGAGGGTGCTTTCGGCCAGCGGCGCGCCGCGGCTGAGCGCCGTCGGCACCTCGACGACCGACGTCGTCGAGGGGGCACGACTGCCGGCCTCGGCGAGCACGCCAGCTTCAGGTGCGGTGGTGCCGGCCAAGCTCCGCTTCAGCCAGGAGAACATCGGCTCGAAAACCCGAGACGGGACTCCGGTGAGAAGTCTGGCTGACAGCATGCGTAGCGACGGTTGGCAGGGTAACCCGATCGACGCCGTCCAATATCCGGACGGCTCCCTCACGAGCATCGACAACAGACGTCTCTGGGCGGCGCATCAGGCCGGCCTCCCTGACGTCCCGATACGCCAGCACCTGCCGAGCGAGCCTTTTCCAGCGAAACGGGCGCTTTCGTCCTCGTTCACATTGCCAGCTGACATACGGCAGGTGGGCCCAGACACCTACGTGCTAGGTGGTCAAGAGGGTACGATAGTGTTTAGAAAAGGTGCCCATCCGCGGACGTGGGGACAGGCTGCACTGTTTCGGGCGGTACGGCAGGACTCGCTGCCCGACGGCTCACCCTTCCCGATTTCCGGGCGATACGACCTTCCCCGTATACTTGGCAGGTAGGCGGAAATGACCAGAGTCCCACGATTGTGCGGGGGGTGAAGAAGATCAAGGAGCCGTCAGATATCTTTGCGGCATACCTGCGGAACGACGGGAGACGCGCCGCCGGCGATAGCCTGGTCGATTTCATGGCGAATGCGGATCGCCGCCTTGAGGCCGAGCTCCTGGCGGACTATCTGGCCAGCGGCGAGAGGTGGTTGCCTCTCGGCAGGAACGGGGGGGTCTGGCGGGGATCACGATGCTGGATGGGGCCGGGCACGCCGGGCGCTCCCACAGCGAATGATCTTTGGTTCGACACGGTCGAGCTCTCCTTGTCGGTCCTGGTGCCACGCCCACCGGACGAGATCGACTCCTGCTCGACGGAAGACCTGGAACAGGTAACTCCGTTCGTTGGCTGGTTGGCCATCCGTCCAGTGGCGGTTTGGCAAGTACTGGGCTTCGCCCGGGCGACTGCTTGGACTCCACCGGCCGAGGTCGCGGGGCAGCCGCCGGCCACGTACGCGAGCGGCCTCACTGGCGTCGAGACCGATGGCTACGTCACGTTCTTCGGAAAGGCGTTGGCAGGCCCCGAGGTGTGGTCCGCCGCCGCTGCTGCCGTCTCGCCCGCGCAGCTGTCCGGTCTCTGGCCGGAAGATCACGACATCGAGCTCGGCGACTGGTACGCCGAGGGCATGCTGGAATTGCTCAGACGGGGATATGCCACTCAGCCCGGTCTCGGCGTAACTGTCAAACCCGAAAGGCCAGAGTACTCGGTGGAGGAGGCGGACCGGCCCGGCGGAGCATGCTTTCGGACCACGGTTTCCGCACAGATAGGGCTGCTACCTCCACAGATCGATGAAGAGTGGGGCGATGAAGAGCGGGGCGAGGTGCTCGACCGCGGTTCGTTCGACCATTCCACTCGTTGAGGTCGATCCACAGCCCGCGGCTCGGTTCGACCCTGGAGTCTGACTTCTTGCGGCGCGAGACCGTGTGGGTCCGAGTCAGGCGGGCGCGGTGGTGAGGATGAGGGTGTCGGGGCGGCGGGGGCGTTGCAGGGTGGCGATGTGCGCCGGGAGGATCTGACCGCGCCGGCCGTTGAACGGCATCAGGTCGGTGCGGGTCTCGACGCTGAAGAACAGGTGCTGGGCGTCCTGCTCGACGAGGACGCGGACCAGCTGGTCGCTGCTGCGTGATCCGCTGCCGCGGGCCGCCTGGGCCAGGGCGACACCCAGCGCCAGCTCCGACGCATAGGCGAGGTACGGGGCGAGCTTGCTGAAAGGCTGCGGCGCCGTCCCGTAGAGGAGCTCGAAGTCGTCGACGAGGAGCATCAGCGGCGGCCCGTCCGGCGTGAAGTCGCCCTGCTGGTCCCCGGGGCCGCCGACAGCCCCGAGCGCGGCCGACGCCGCCGAGCGTCGCTCGGCCAGCTCGGCCTCGAGCTTCGCGACCAGCGGCGCCAGCTCGGCCGGCACGTGCGCGCCGTCGAACTCCACGCCCGCGCCGCGCAGCCGCCGGCTCAGGTCGCCCCGGTAGTCGACGACGAACAGGCGCGTGCCTGCGCCGAGGGCCGTCAGGTCGCGCGCCAGCCGGGCGAGTAGAGCCGTGCGGCCGGTGCCGGCGTCGCCGACGAGGTGCAGCAGGTTCCCGGCCCGCGGATCGAACGGAACCCCGGTCGGGCCCTGCTCGCTGACGCCGACGCAGGCCCGCCCCGCGGCCGCCTCTCGGCGCGGGAACCGCAGCCAGTCGTCGCGGTCCAGGTCGCTGAGCATGATCAGCGGTGGCGCGGCGGAACCGGGCCAACGGCGGTCGGCGTAGGCGCGCAGCTCGGTGGCCAGCCGGGGCAGGGACTCGCCGCGGGCGGCCCACGCGAGCTGGGTAGCCAGCCCGCCGTCGACCAGCCCCCGCCCCGGCATCGCGCGGGGCACCCCGGTCGCGAGGAGGCGGGAGAACTGCGACTCCTGCGGGTCGTTGAGCCGCAGCTCAACGCGGGTGCCGACGCTGTCGAGGTGCTGTGGGCGGATGTCGGCCCACCGGCCGCTGGTGAACACGACGTGGACACCGAACGACGGCCCCTCCGCGAGCAACCGGCCCAGCGTGTCTTCCAGCTCGGGGAAGCGCTGGCGCAGCGCGCGGTAACCGTCGAGCAGGAGAACGATGTGGCCGCGGTCGGCCTCGGGTTCGCCGGCGCGCACGCGGGCCAGCCAGTCCGACATGGACGCGACACCCAGCGCGCGGAACCGGCGGGCCCGGTCGTCCAGCAGAGCGTCGAACTCGGTGAAAACGCGGCGGACCCGGTCCGGCTCGGCGGCGACGGCGACGGCGCCGAGGTGCGGCAGGCCGTTGAGCATGCCGAGGCCGCCGGCGCCGAGGTCGACCCCGTAGAACTGCAGCAGGCGCGGCGGATGACGCAGGGCGGCCCCGGCGACGATGGCGTGCAGGCAGCTGCTCTTGCCCGACTGGGGTGCCCCCACGATCGCGAGGTGCCCGTCCAGGTGCGCCGCGTCGTAGACGAGCGGCGGCTGGCGGCGCCGCTGCGGCACGTCGATGAGCCCGATCGGGACTGGCACGCCGGCGGCGGCCGGCCCGCCGGCGGCGGGCGGGGGTGGTG
>NZ_JANEZT010000377.1 GCF_025403405.1 Frankia tisae | reverse complement strand
CCGCACGTCAACTGCACCGTCGACCTCAGCCGCCCCGCGCATCCGGGCGGTGTCTGACCCTGCGCCTGGCGCCAGGGGGCGGGTCGGGGCCGGTCGGCCCCGCGAAGCACCGCCGCCCTGACCGGGCGAGCGCACCGAGCCACGGCGAACCCGACTCCGAGTCAGACCCGATGCTCCCTGCGGCGCGACAGCGCCACGATCCCGCCCGAGACGACCTCCCGCGTGCCCGGACAGCGATCAGACGTTCGAAAGGACTGGCGCAATGACCAACCCCACCGCGATCCCCGAGACCGCGTCCCCGCAGGTCGAGTTCATCAGCCTGTCGCACCTCAACCCGTCGACCGAGCTCAACCCGGTGCCCAGCCGCGGCATCGACCTGCCGTACTTCAAGAAGTACGTGCGTGCCCTCGAGGAGTCGGGCTACGACTACACCCTGCTGCCCTACGGCTCCAACAGCGCCGACTCGTTCGTCCTCGCCTCCGCCGTCGGCCAGCTGACCGAGCGCCTGCGCCCCATCGTCGCGCTGCGGCCGAACACCACGTTCCCGCTGGTGGCGGCGCAGAAGCTCGCGACCCTCGACCAGCTCACCGAGGGCCGCGCTGTCGTCCACATCATCTCCGGGGGCAACGACGCCGAGCAGGCCCGCCAGGGCGACTACCTGCCCAAGGACCGCCGTTACGCGCGCACGTCGGAGTTCATCGACCTGCTGCGCCGCGCCTGGACCGAGACCAGCCCGTTCAGCCACGAGGGCGAGTTCTACAAGTTCGACGAGTTCGGCCCCGGCTTCGCGCCGTACGGCAGCACCATCCCGATCTCGATCGGCGGCCAGTCCGACGCCGCGTTCGGCGTCGGCGGCGCCAAGGCGGACATCTTCAGCTTCTGGGGCGAGCCGCTGGCCGACCTGCGTAAGGAGATCGACCGGGTCAACGCCATCGCCGCCGCGGCCGGCCGCACCGACCGCCCGCGCATCTGGGTGACCTTCCGCCCGATCATCGCCCGGACGGACGAGCTGGCCTGGCGCAAGGCGTTCGACTACGCCGCCCGGATCGAGCAGACCTTCAACGCCGGCCCGGCCCGCGCCTTCCTCAGGGGCGCCCCGCAGAACGTCGGCTCGCAGCGCGCCCTCGCGTTCGCCGCGCAGTCCGAGGTCTACGACCGCGCGCTGTGGACCCGCACCGCGGCCGCGACCGGCGGGCTGGGTGCGTCGACCGCGCTCGTGGGCAGCCCGGAGACGGTCGCCGCCGCGATCCTCGACTACGTCGACCAGGGCGCGAGCCTGGTGTCGATCCGCGGCTACGACACCCTCGCGGACGCCGTCGACTACGGCCGCCACGTCCTGCCGCTGGTACGCCAGGAGATCGCGCACCGGGCAGCCACCGGGCAGCGCGGCGCCCTGCAGGACGCCCACCCCGGCGCCCTCGCCCCCGGCTTCGACGCCGCCGCGCTCGCCGGCGCCCACTGACGGCAACCGGCACGACGACAGCAACCCGCACGACGACAGCGACGGCAGCGGGCGGGCGATGACGGCGGCGATGACGGCGATGGGAGTGGACGGACGATGACGGTGGCGGTGGCGGCCGTCCGCGAGCAGGTCGGCCGCCACCGCGGCCCGGCACGGGACCGCGGGTGACGCGGGGACCCGACGGGCGGGAGCGGGAGCAGGTCCGAAGCGGGGACGGGACCTTCTGGGTGGGACTGCGCACGATGCTGGACGGCTCGTTCGCCCATCCGAAGGCGGCCCTGGTCGGCACCATCACCGGCGTCGTCAACGGCATCACGATGGTCCTGTCCGCGGCCGCGATCGGCTGGGCCACGGACCATCTGATCGTCCCCGCTCTCGACGGCGGCCACGTCGGCCGCGCCGCCTGGTGGATCGCCGCGGGCGCGATCCTCGGCGTCTCCACCCTGCGTTGGATGACGATCCTGGTCCGGGGCGTCGCCACCGGCCACGTCCAGTACGGCTCGCAGGCCCGCATCCGCCGTGCCGTCGTCCGCCGTTACCTCGAGCTCGACCTGTCGTGGCACCGCCGGCACGCGCCCGGCCGGCTGCTGTCGACCGCCGTGTCCGACGTGGACGCCCTGTGGTCCCCGATGGTCGTCTGGTACTTTGCGCTCGGCATGGTCGTCATGCTCGTCGTCGCGATCGGCCAGATGTTCCGCCACGACCTGGCGCTCGGGCTCGTCGGCGTCGCCCTCATCGGATCCGTCCTCGGCCTGAACCTGCTGTACCAGCGCCTGCTCGCCGCCCGCGCGCGGGCCGTGCAGGACAGCCGCGGCGAGTTCGCCGCCCTCGCCCTGGAGAGCATCGAGGGCGCCCAGGTCGTGCGGACGCTGGGCATCGCCGACCGCGAACGCGCCCGTGTCGGGGCCGCCGCGGATCGGCTGCGCCGCGCCACCATCTCGATGGGTGACATCAGCTCGCTGTTCGATCCGATCCTGGAGCTGCTGCCGACCGGCGCGATCCTCGCCGTCCTCGCCGTCGGATCCCGCCGCGTCGAAAGCGGCGACCTCAGCGTCGGCGTGCTCGTCGAGGTCGTCTACCTGCTGCTCACCGTCTCCATCCCGCTCGTCGTCATCAGCCGCTTCCTCGGCATGCTGCCCCTGTCGGCGGCCGGCCGGTCGCGGATCGCCGCCGTCCTCGGCTCCGCCGAGACCACCGCCTACGGGACGCGCGCCCTGGCCGGCGCGGGCCCGCTGGGGCTGGCCGCGCGCGGCGTCGGGCACGTCCAGGGCGGGCGGCACCTGCTCGCGGACATCGATCTGGAGGTCTCCCCCGGAGAGATCGTCGCGCTGGTGGGCGCCACCGGCGCGGGCAAGTCCACCCTGCTGGACCTGTTCGGTCGCCAGGTCGACCCGGCCGAGGGCGTCGTCGAGATCGGCGGGATCGGCGCCCCCGACCTGGCCCGCGGGGAGATCCGCGCGCATCTCGCCGTGGTGTCGCAGACCCCGTGGATGGCCGGCGGCAGCATCCGCGCGAACCTCCACCTCGACGGCCACCCCCGCGAGCGGCGCCCCTACACCGACGCCGAGCTCTGGCGGGCGCTGGGCGCCGCCGGAGCCGACACGCTGGTGCGCAACCTGCCGGACGGGCTGGACACGCGGGTCGGCGAGCGCGGCGCCCGGCTGTCCGGCGGCCAGCGCCAGCGCCTGTGCCTGGCCCGCGCCCTGCTGCGCACGCCGCGCGCCATCCTGCTCGACGACGCCACCTCCGCCCTCGACCCGGCCGTGGAACGCGAAGTGCTCGCCGCGGTGGCGGACCTGCGCGGGCATACCACCGTGCTCATCGTCGGCGGGCGTCCCAGCTCGGTGCTGATCGCCGACCGGGTCGCGTTCCTGCACGCGGGCCGGCTCGTCGCCGTGGGGACCCACGCCGAGCTGCTCGGCACCGAACCCGACTACCGGCGGATCCTGCAGGCCTACGGAACGGCGGACGCGATCCATGGCTGACCGCAGCCGCGCCAGCCAGGAGACCACGGGCCAGGCGACCACGGGCCAGGGGCTCACGGGCCAGGGGCTCGCCGAGCTGGGCTCGGTCGGGGCGCGCGAGCTCGGCCGCCTGATCCGGTCGACCACCCCGGCGGTGATGGCGGGCCTGCCGCTGACCCTCCTGCTGGCGTTCGTCGCCGGCGCCGGCCGCATCGTGACCGCGCTGACCGTCCAGTACGCCCTCGACCACGGCCTGCTCACCCCGCACCACGGCACCGCCGACGTCGTCCTGCACGCCGTGCTCGTCGGCGCCGCGGCCACCGTCGCGGCGGTGTTCGCCTCCTGGTCGCTCAACCGGCGGCTCTACCACCGCACGGAGGCCGCCCTCGCCGAACTGCGCACGGGCGGCATCGCCCGCATCCACGAGATCGCCCCCGAGACGTTCGCGGGGCTCACCGGCACCGACCTCGTCACCCGCCTGACCAGCGACCCCGAAGCGGTCACGACCTTCGTGCAGAACGGCGGCGTCCTGCTGCTCGTCAACCTCACCCAGATGGTCATCGCCGGCGTCCTTGTGATGCTCTACTCCTGGCAGCTCGCGCTGCCCGTGCTGGGCCTGGCGGCGGTGCTGTTCCTCGGCATGCGCCGCCTGCAGATGCTCGTCGCCCGCCGCTACGCCGCCGTGCGCGAGAGTGTCTCGGTCCTGCAGTCCACCGTCGGGGAGGCCGTCACCGGCATCGGCGTCATCCGCTCGACGGGGACCGAGGAACGGACCCGGACCGGCGTCGACCGGGCCGTCGAGAGCACGGCGGCCGCCCAGCGCCACACCCTCGTGCCGCTGAACACCAACGCCGCCCTCGGCGAGATCGCCATCTCGATCATGACCGCGTTCGTCGTCGTCGCCGGGACCCGCTGGTCGACCGCGCACACCAGGTGGGAGCCGACGCTGCACCTGTCGGCCGGCGAGCTGGTCGCGATGCTCCTGCTCGTCAGCTTCTTCGTCCGGCCCCTGCAGGCCCTCGTGCAGACACTTGGAGAGATCCAGAACGCGGTCGTGGGGTGGCGCCGCGCGCTGGAGATCCTCGCGACGCCGTCGGGCGTGGTCGACGGCGCCGACGCGCGCGAGCTGCCCGCCGGACCGATCGCGGTCGAGCTGCACGACGTCGCCGCCGCCTACGGGGCGGGCCCGCTCGTCGTGGAACACCTGACCGTCGCCATCGCCCCCGGCGAGCATGTCGCCGTAGTCGGCGAGACCGGCTCCGGCAAGAGCACCCTCGCCAAGCTGCTCACCCGGCAGATCTCGGCGCGCGGCGGCCACGTCCTGCTCGGCGGCATCCCCGTCGGCCGGGTGTCGGAGGCGTCGTTCCAGCGCCGCGTCGCCATCGTCCCGCAGGACCCGTTCCTGTTCGACGCCACGATCGCCGAGAACATCGGCGTCGGAGTGCGCGGCGACACCGACGTGCATGGCGACAGCGACGTGCTCGGCGAGATCGTCTCCTCGCTCGGCCTGCGCCCGTGGCTCGACACGCTGCCGGACGGCCTCGACACCCGCGTCGGGGTCCGGGGCGAGCGCCTGTCCGCCGGCGAACGCCAGCTCGTCGCGCTCGCCCGCACCGCGCTGCTCGACCCCGACCTGCTTGTGCTCGACGAGGCGACCAGCGGCGTCGACCCCGCCACCGACGTCCGGATCCAGCGCGCACTCGGCGTGCTCACCGTCGGGCGCACCACCGTCTCGATCGCCCACCGCATGGTGACGGCCGAGCACGCCGACCGCGTCCTCGTCCTCGACCGCGGGCGCCTGGTCCAGAGCGGACGCCACGCCGACCTCGTCCGGGTTCCCGGCCGCTACGCCGAGCTGCACGCCGCCTGGGTCGAGCACACCTCCGCCGGCGCCGAACCCCACGAGACCTTTCACCGGCAGAAGGAGAGCACCCCATGACAGCCCCCGCGACCGTCACCGCCACCGTCGACCCTGCGGACACGCCCACGCCACGCCGGCTCCGGCTCGGCTTCAACGCGCGGATCGCCTTCCCGACCGGGCAGGCCGGCGCCGCGTTGCGCGACGGCATCGAGCTGTTCCGCGTCGCCGAGCAGCTCGGCTACGACGCCGGCTGGGTCTACCAGCGCCACTTCGACAACTACCTCGCCTCGCCGATGGTGTTCCACGCGGCCGTCGCGCAGCACACCGAGCGCATCGGCCTCGGCACGGCCATCATCGGCGTCCGCTACGAGGATCCCGTGCTGCTGGCCGAGGCCGCCGGCACGGCCGACCTGCTCAGCGCGGGACGGTTGCAGCTCGGACTCGGGACCGGCCAGGGCGGCTTCGACACCGTCTTCGGCCAGGCGCCGAACGACGGGCGCGCCCAGTCCCAGGACCGGCTCGCGGCGTTCCTGCGCGCCATCCGCGGCGAGCGGGTCGGCGAGATCACCGACCCCGAGGGGCTGCTCCCCGTGGGCACCGAGCTGTTCGTCCGCCCGACGAGCCCCACCCTGCCCGAACGGGTCTGGTACGGCGGCGGCTCGGTCGCCTCCGCCGAGCGGGTCGGCCGCCAGGGGCTGCGGCTGCTGCTGAGCACCATCCTCAGCGGGCAGATCGACGACTACGGCGCGGAGCTCGCCCGGGCCATCGAGGCCTACCGCGGCGCCCACCCCGGCACGTCGCCGTCGCGGGTCGCCGTCGCGCGCTCCGTGCTGCCCGCCACCTCGCCGCAGCTCGCCCGCGTCTACGCGGCCTACGACGCCGAGCGACGCACCCAGGGGCCCGCCGCCTCCCGGCCGGAGGGGGCGCTGGCACCCGTCGCGGCCCCCGCCGCCCGGTTCACGATGAGCCCTGTGCAACACGGCGACCCCGCCGCCGTCGTCGACGAGCTGCTCGCCGACCCGAGCGTCCCGCTCGCCGACGAGCTCATCGCGTTCCTGCCGCCCGCGTTCGGGCTGCGGGAGAACCTGAGGCTGCTCGAGGATCTCGCCGAGAC
>NZ_JANEZT010000376.1 GCF_025403405.1 Frankia tisae | reverse complement strand
GTTTCAAGGGGGTGGGCAAGCCGTTCAACGAGCGTTACACGCTGCAACGCTTTGGTCGGGGTGGCTTCGTCTCGGCGGCGTTGCGGGCCGGGGTGCCGATCATCCCGTGCACGGTTGTCGGCGCCGAGGAGATTTACCCGATGATCGGCAACGCGAAGTCGCTCGCCCGCCTGCTCGGCCTGCCCTACCTGCCGATCACGCCCACCTTCCCGTGGCTCGGCCTGCTGGGCCTGATCCCGCTCCCCTCGAAGTGGATCATAGAGTTCGGGGAGCCGGTGCCGACCGACTCCTATCCGGCGGAGGCGGCGGACGATCCGATGCTCGTCTTCGAGCTCACTGACCGCATCCGTGAGACCATCCAGCACACGCTGTACAGCCTGCTGATGCAACGCCGGTCGGTGTTCTTCTGATCGGACGGCGCCGTGGCCGCCCGGCGCCGCCGCGTCGCGCCGCGGCGGCGGTCAGGCGCTGACCACCCGGCGACGCAGTGCCATGCCGGCGGCGACGCCGCCGGCCAGTGCGCCGGCGCCGGCCGCCGCCGGAATGCCGATCTTGACTGCCTTTCGGGCCGTGCGGAAGTCCTTGATCGGCCATTCCCGCTCCCGGGCGACCGTCTTCAGGTCGGGATCCGGGTTGATCGCCACCGGGTGGCCGACCAGCGAGAGCATCGGCAGATCGTTGATCGAGTCGGAGTAGGCCCAGCACCGGGTCAGGTCCAGCCCCTCCCGTTCGGCGAGCGCCTGCACCGCCTCGGCCTTGGCCTGCCCGTGGAGCAGCCCACCGACCAGGTGGCCGGTGTAGGTGCCGTCGGTGACCTCGCTGACCGTGCCGAGCGCGCCGGTCAGGTTGAGTCGCCGGGCGATGACCGAGGCAAGCTCCACCGGCGTCGCGGTGACCAGCCACACCCGCTGGCCGGCGTCCAGGTGCTGCTGGGCCAGGGCGTGCGCCCCGGAGTAGATCTGCTCGGCCATGCGCTCGTCGTAGATCTCTTCGCCGTAGCGGACGATCTCGGCGACCGAGCGCCCGGCCACGAAGGCGAGTGCCGTCTCTCGGGCGTCGCGCATCCCGTCCGGGTTCTCGTGGCCGCGCAGCCGGTAGGTGACGTGCTGCCAACCGAACCGGAGGAGGTCACGGGAGTCGAAGAAGTCCCGCGCGGCGAGACCGCGGGCGAAGTAGAAGATCGAGGCGCCGGCCATCATCGTGTTGTCCACGTCGAAGAACGCGGCGGCGGACTCGTCGAGCGGGGGCCGGGGAACCCCTTCGGCCGCAGCCTTCAACGCGGCTATGGCGGCCGCCTCGGCCGCCTGCCTGATCTCGGCCACACCCCTGCGTCGCACCCTCATCAGTCATCTCCATGCAGTTCGCGGTGGAGCGAGGGGCACGGCCCGGACGGTGACACTCGGCCCGGGCGGTGACAGGCCCACCGCCCACTCGTCGTCACCACCTCGGCGCGTCAGGTTCCACACCTCGGTTCGTCGGCACGCCGCCAGACTACGGCTCGACCCCCACCGCTGGCTGCAGGCGGCTCAGATCCGGCAGCGCAAAAGTGCCGGTGAGGCAAGAAAGATGTCGTGGTCCAAGGGCGATCCGCAGATCCTCTTTGCACTGCCGGTCCGGTCCGGGGGGCGAGCAGGGTCAGGCCGGCCCCGCCGCGGGCAGGCTGCGGGCGAGGGCGCGCAGGGCACGTAGCTGCAACGCCCGCACGGCGCCCTCGTTGCGCCCCATCGCGAGCGCCGTCTCCCGGACGGAAAGGCCCTCCAGGAACCGCAGCGCGATGCATTCCTGCTGGTCCGGGCGCAGCCGGCGGACCGCGTCCAGCAGCTCGCGGCGGGTCAGCACGGCGAGGATCGACTCCTCCGGGCCAGGCACGGCGAGCGCGGTGATCCGCTCGTCCGCCGCCGTGAGGACGTCCGCGGTCGGGATCTCGAACCGGCGCCGCGCCGAGCGGGCCTGGTCGATCAGCAGGTTGCGGGCGATGGTGACGAACCATGCGCCGATGTCGCGACCCTGCCAGCGGAACGCGCCGATGGTGCGCAACGCCCGCAGGAACGTCTCGCTGACGATGTCCTCTGCCGCCACCGGGTCGCCACCCAGCCGGTACAGCGCGTACCGGAACACCAGCTCGGCGTAGTGGTCGTAGAGCAGGCCGAAGGCCTCGCTGTCGCCGTGGCGGGCCCGCGCGACGAGCGCGGCCCGCTCCGACTCCGTCGGGCCGTCGGGGGCGGCCGCGTCGCGGTCCTGGGTGGGGGAACCCGCCCCGAGCCCCCCGGCGGCAGCCCGGCCGCGGCGTGTCACGGAGCCTCGCCGGATGGCGTCGGTGTCGACGGCGGCCGGGTGCGCGGGCGCCGTTGCGGCGGCCGGGCCCGCACCGCCCGCCGGGGGCGGCGCCGCGGTGGCCGGCCCGACCGCCGGCAGGGGAGCGGCCAGCGCCGTGATCTCCAGCCAGAACCGGCTCAGGGTGGCGCGGATCTGCGTGCCGGTGGGCAGCAGGGGGACCGGTGGACGCGACCACGCGTTTGGATTGCGCCGCACCGCGGCGAGGCCGGCGGCGAGGTCGGCGAGCGTGCAGTCGGTCACAGCCCGGCTCCGGAGGATGCAGTCGCGACAGGACGGGCCGGCGGGCCCGGTGCACGTGAGGGCGCAGGTAGCTGAGTGTAGCCGCAAGACGAACGCGCGGCAGTCGTAGATCGTGGTCGTGCCGGTCCGGGTCACTGTCCTACCGCCGGCCTACCGTCGGCCTACCGCCGGAATGCCTTGCGCGGCCGACTTACCATCGGGAGATGGACGACGACGGGGCGGGACCGGCGGAGCTCGGCGGCGGGAGCGCTCGGATCACCCTGCTCACCCGGGAGGGCTGTCATCTGTGCGACACCGCGCGGGCCGCGATCATGCGGGTGGCGGAGCAGGAGCGGGCCGGATGGCGCGAGTTGGACGTCGATGCCGATCCGCGATTGGCCGACGAGTACGGCGACCGGGTGCCGGTCATCCTGGTCGACGGGCGGGAGCATGGTTACTGGCGAGTAGAGGAGGATCGGCTACGGCGGGCGCTGGCCGGACGCCGGTGGTCGTTGCGTTCCGGCGGGGGTCGCTGATCCGCTGGTCGGGCTCTCCCCGGCACTTCGTGAATCCCTTCACGAAGTCGTACACTGCCCGTCGACAGCCGACTTGTGGCGCCGGCAACCGCGTGCCGGAGGCCGGCGGGGCCACGGATTCGGGCGCACAGCTCCGGGCCACGACGCGCGCCCACAGATCGGAGCCGCGGATGAGCCAGCCCCGGCGTCGCCCAGCGGTGATCCGGCGACGAGCCCGCAGTGAACCGCTTTCCGGCCGCTCCGCGGTGCCGGAGGCCACGGTGGCCCGGCTGCCCCTTTACCTCCGGGTACTGACTACGCTGGCGGAGGGTGGGGTTCACACTGTGTCTTCGGACACCCTGGCCGCCGCCGCCGGCGTCACCCCGGCGAAGGTTCGCAAGGACCTGTCACATCTCGGCTCCTACGGCACGCGGGGCGTCGGTTACGAGGTCGACGTCCTGCTCGACTGCATCGCCGCGAAGCTCGGCCTCACCGAGGACCGTTCGGTGGTGCTCGTCGGCGTTGGCAACCTCGGTCACGCTCTGGCCGGCTACGGCGGTTTCCACGCCCGCGGTTTCCGTATCGTGGCGTTGGTCGACGCGGATCCGGACCGGGTCGGCGAACGGGTCGGTGCGGTCATCGTCCGACCCGTTGACGAGCTGGAGCAGGTCATCGCCGAATGCGCGGTCACGATCGGCGTGATCTGCACTCCGGCCGCCGCGGCGCAACAGGTGTGTGACCGGTTGGTCGCTGCGGGGGTCACGAGCATTCTCAACTTCGCCCCCACGGTGCTGTCGGTGCCGGAAGGGGTAGACGTGCGTAAGGTCGACCTCGCCGTGGAACTTCAGATCCTTTCGTTCCATGAGGCACGGAAACGTCCACCCTCGCCGCGCGAGGCGCCGCCCAACGGGTCCACGCAGGCCGGCCCCGGCAGCGCGACGGGCCCCGGCGGGGCGTCGCCTCGCGGCGTCAGGCCCGACCGGGCCCGACAGGCACCGCCGCCGCTGCCGGCGGGTGAGGTCCCGGGGCATGCCGGTGAGACGTCCCTCGCAGCGGGCGTGACGACGGGCACGGACGGGGCAACGCCCCGAACAGACAGGGTGAGGACCGAGACGGATGGGGTCGTGCGGGTGACTCGTCAAGCCGGACAGACGCGGCCGGTGCAGGCGGTTCCGGCGGAGGGCGGAGCGTCATGAGCCTGCTTGTGGTGGGCCTCAACCACCGGACCGCCCCGACCACGCTGCTCGAGCAGGCATCGGTGTCCGGCGACGACACCCCGAAGGTTCTGCATGATCTTACCGCCGCGGCGCACGTCACCGAGGCGGTCGTGCTCTCCACCTGCAACCGGACCGAGATCTACGCCGACGTCGAGACCTTCCACGGCGGCGTGGCCGACATCTCTGACCAGCTCAGCCGGATCTGCGGGATCGACCTCGGTGATCTGGCCGGTCATCTGTACGTCCACCACGACGCCCGCGCGGTCGGCCACCTGTTCTCGGTGGTCTGTGGGCTGGACTCGATGCTCGTCGGCGAGTCGCAGATCCTCGGGCAGGTGCGCGGCGCCTTCCGGGCCGGACAGGCGGCCGGGGTCGCGAGCAGCGCTCTGTCCGGACTGTTCCAGGCGGCGTTGCGGGTCGGTAAGCGGGCCCACTCCGAGACGTCGATCGACGCCGCCGGCGCCTCGATCGTCGCGGTGGGTATCCGGCTGGCCGCCTCCAGCCTCGGGATTCTCAGCGAGGCGCCGGCCGTCCCGGTCTCGCCACCGGGCGGGGCCGTGAGCGAGCTCGGGGATGCTCCGGCGTTCTCGACGCCGGTGGTCGAGCCGCCGCCGCTGGCGGGCGCCCGCGTCCTGCTCATCGGCGCCGGCGCAGTCGGCTCGTTGGCGGCGCAGACCGCCCGCCGGGCCGGCGCCGCGCAGATCGTGGTCGCCAACCGGACCCCGGCCCGGGCGGCCCGGGTCGCCGAGATGCACGACTGCCGGGCCGTCGGCCTGGCCGACCTCCCGCACGAGATCCTCATGGCCGACCTGGTGATCTCCTCGACCGGTGCGTCCGGCCTGGTCGTCGAGCACGACCTGGTCGCCGCCGCGCTGCCCGGGCGCGGCGGGCGGCCGCTGGTGTTCCTCGATCTGGCGTTGCCGCACGACATCGACCCGGGCGTGCGGGCCCTGCCCGGCGTGAGCCTGCTTGACCTGGAGGCGCTGCGGGTCGCGCTCGACGGCGCCCAGGTGGCGCACGACGTGGAGGCGGTCCGCGCCCTGGTCTCCACCGAGGTCGCAGGGTTCCTCGACCGTCGCCGCGCGGGCCGGGTCGCGCCGACCGTGGTCGCCCTGCGTGCGCATGCCGACGCCGTCGTGCACGGCGAACTGGCCCGGTTGCAGTCCCGCCTGCCCGACCTCGACGATCGGGAGTGGGAGTTGGTGGAGGGCGCGGTTCGCCGCGTCGTCGACAAGCTGCTGCACGCCCCGACCGTGCGGGTGCAGCAGCTGGCCGGGGCGCCCGGAGGCGATTCCTACGCCGAGGCCCTGCGGGAACTGTTCGATCTTCCGCGCGAGGTGCCCGCCGTGGTGTCCGCGCCCGATCTTGATCTTGTGGAGCGTTCGTGACGGCGATGGAGCCGACCAGCACCAAAACCGATTCGACGGCCCCGGGCGCCACGTTGCTGGCCCGGTTCACGGGTCGCCGGCTACGGCTGGGGACACGCCGCTCAGCGCTCGCCCTGGCCCAATCCGGGATGATCGCCGCGCAGTTGCGGGCGAGGGTGGGCTGCGCGGTCGACCTCATCCCGATCGTAACCGCAGGTGACCGGTCACCCGCGGAGATCAGTCAGATCGGCGGTACCGGCGTGTTCGTCAGCGCGTTGCGCGACGCTCTGCTGGCCGGCGAGATCGACCTGGCCGTGCACTCGCTGAAGGACCTGCCGACGGCCACCCCGCCCGGCCTCGTGCTGGCAGCCGTCCCGACCCGGGAGGACACTCGGGATGTGCTCGTCTCGCCCAGCGGGCGGGGGCTCGCCGCGCTCGGGCCGGGCGCCCGGGTCGCCACCGGTGCCCCGCGCCGCGCGGCCCAGCTGCGGGCGCTCGGGCTCGGACTCGACGTGGTCGCGATCCGCGGCAACGTCGACACCCGGTTGAAGAAGGCCATCGACGGCGAGGTCGACGCCGTCGTTCTGGCGTATGCGGGTCTGGCGCGCCTGGACCGGCTGGACGCCGTCACGGAGATCCTCGAACCTGAGGTCATGCTGCCGGCGCCCGGCCAGGGGGCGCTGGCGGTCGAGTGCGCCGGGGGGACCGGGCTCAGGCTGGCCGGCCCGGCCCGCGCACTGGTGGCCGCGGGCGGGGCCGGCGGGGA
>NZ_JANEZT010000375.1 GCF_025403405.1 Frankia tisae | reverse complement strand
GGTCGCCAATGAGAGACGCCCACTACCCTGCCGCGTGGCGTCGATGCCACGGGGCGGGGCAGTGGGCGTCGTTGTTGGGTGGCGCCGCTTAGGAAGCGGCGGTCTCACGCTCGCGGGCGCGGATGTCACGGCGCAGCTCGGGCGGGAGGGCGAACAGGAGGTGCTCGTCGGCGGAGGTGACCTCCTCGACGTCGTTGAACCCACGCTCGGCCAGCCAGACCATGACGCCGGTGACCAGCTCCTCGGGGACCGAGGCGCCGCTGGTGACGCCGACGGTCTCGACGCCCTCCAGCCAGCTCGCGTCCACCTCGGTGGAGTCGTCGACGAGGTGGGCAGCCGGTGCGCCGGCGTCGAGCGCGACCTCGACCAGACGCACCGAGTTCGAGGAGTTCGGCGAGCCGACGACGATGACCAGGTCGACCGCGCTGGAGATCTCCTTGACGGCCACCTGACGGTTCTGCGTCGCGTAGCAGATGTCGTCGCTCGGCGGGCCCTGCAGGTGCGGGAAGCGCTCGCGCAGGGCCTTGACGGTCGTCTGCGTCTCGTCGACGGAGAGGGTGGTCTGGGAGAGGAAGGCGACGTGCTCGGGGTCGCGCACCTTCACCTTGGCGGCATCCTCGGGACCGTCCACCAGGTGAATGCGGTCAGGTGCCTGGCCGGTGGTGCCGACGACCTCCTCGTGGCCCTCATGGCCGATGAGCAGGATGTCGTAATCCTCGCGGGCAAACCGACGCGCCTCGGAATGCACCTTGCTGACGAGCGGACAGGTTGCGTCAATGGTGCGCAGTTGACGCGAGGAAGCCTCCTCGTGCACGGTCGGCGCGACCCCGTGCGCTGAGAAGACCACGGTGGCGCCCTGTGGTACCTCGTCGGTCTCGTCAACGAAGATCGCGCCCTTGGCCTCCAACGTCCGTACGACGTGGAGGTTGTGCACGATCTGCTTACGTACGTAGACCGGCGATCCGTAGAGCTCCAGCGCCTTCTCCACGGTCACGACAGCTCGATCGACACCGGCGCAGTAGCCGCGCGGCTTGGCAAGAAGGACCCGGCCCATGCTGGTCAGTCTACGCGGTGAGGGCCCTGCTGGAAGAGCCGCGGGCGATGCATCACGTGTCGGCGACATCGTCCGCTCCACCTCCGGCCACGGTCGCGCGGACTCTTCTGGACCTGTCGGACGGACCGGCTACGGTGCCCGAATGGCCCTGACCTCGACACCCGAACAACCCTTGCCGGTTCGCACGGTCTCGCGCGCCGTCGGCGACTGGGTCCACCGGCTCGGCCGGGTGTGGGTTGAGGGACAGGTCACGCAGCTCGTTCGCCGGCCCGGAATGGGCACTGTTTTCCTCACCCTCAGGGACCCCGTCGCGGATGTGTCGCTGCGGGTTACCTGCTCGCGAGCGGTCAGTGACGCTGTCGGCCCCGCGCTCGTGGACGGCGCTCGGGTCGTCGTGTGGGGCAAGCCGTCCTTCCACCCCGCCCGCGGCACGCTCGCCCTCGCGGTGGTGGAGATCCGTCCGCTCGGCGCGGGTGCCCTGCTGGCCCGGCTGGAGCAGCTCAAGGCCACGCTGGCCGCGGAGGGCCTGTTCGCGGCGTCCCGCAAGCGGCGCCCGCCGTTCCTGCCCTCGGCCGTCGGGTTGATCACCGGGCGCGCCAGCGCCGCGGAGCGCGACGTCGTCGAGAACGCGCGCCGCCGCTGGCCGGCGGTGCGGATCGTGCTGCGGGAGGTGGCCGTCCAGGGCCCGCTGGCGGTGTCCCAGGTCATCGACGCGCTGCGCGAGCTTGACGGTCGGGCCGAGGTCGAGGTGATCGTCATCGCCCGTGGCGGCGGGTCGATGGAGGACCTGCTGCCGTTCTCCGACGAGGCGCTGGTGCGCGCCGTGGTGGCCGCTCGCACCCCGGTCGTGTCGGCGATCGGACACGAGCAGGATGCGCCGCTGCTCGACTTCGTCGCCGACGTGCGCGCCTCGACCCCCACCGATGCCGCCAAGCGGGTGGTGCCCGACGTCGGCGAGCAGTCCGTCGCGGTCGCCCAGCTGCGGGCGCGGGCGCGCCGCGTCGTCGAGCACCGGCTGGACCGGGAGGAGCGCCGGCTCGCGGACATGCGGGGCCGCCCGGTCCTCGCGGTGCCCGCCCGCGACCTCGCCCGGCGCTCGGACGACGTCGCCGCCCTGCTGGCCCGCTCCCGGCGCTGCGTGCATCACGCGCTGGACGTGACGGCACGCGATCTGGTCGCCACCCGCGCCCGGGTGCGGGCGCTGTCCCCGGCGGCGACCCTCGACCGTGGGTACGCCGTCGTGCAGCGCGCGGCGGACCGCGCGGTCGTGCGCGACCCCGCGGAGGTCGGACCGGGCGAGCGGCTCGCCATCCGGGTGGCGGGCGGGGCACTCGGGGCCGCCGTCACCGAGGACTGAACCGACCACAGCGCGGGCGTCGGCGTCAGGCGTCGCGGGTGGGGTCGGTGGCGGCAAGCCGGGCACGGGCGCCGTCGAGCAGGGCCTGGCAGGTCCGGGCCAGCTCCTCCCCGCGCTCCCACAGGGCCAGTGACTGCTCCAGGGTCACCCCGCCCGCCTCGAGCTGGCGGACGACCTCCTCCAGCTCGGCGCGGGCGGTCTCGTAACTGACCGCCGGCGGCCCAGGGGGATCGGGCGCTTCCGGTGCGGGCGAGTTCGGTGCGCTTCGGTTCGGTCGTGCGGGCCGCCCGCTCCCGGGAGAGTCGCCGAACGTTGTGGAACCAGGACTTTCAGACATCGCCACCTCCGCGCCCCTGCATACCCAATTTCTGGCCAATGCGATGCCATGGCCCGATCGTGACGCCTCGTACCTCCGCGCGGCTCGGGCGAAAATTCGACGCGGCGTGTCACGAGTATTCCCGACCGGATCCGGCGCCACGCCGGGCGCCACCCGAAGCCGGAAATGCCGCACTCCGTCGGCGCAACGTGATATCAATCGGGCGACAATCATGGTCGAAGCGGGTTGGCCTGGCGGAGATCCATAGTGCAAGGTCACTGCAGGACGTTTCAGATTGGTGGTGGTCCGTGAATGTGCGGGCCCCACTCGGCTGGCCGCCCGTCCGCTTCGGGCGGTCCGGAGGTACACCACATGCCCGGCGCACGTCCGTCGCTCCGACGCCAGGCCGTCGTCGGTCGCTCCCGGGGGCGAGTCCCACCCGCCTCCCCGAGAGGTTCGGTCCTGCTGCGGCACGACCTCGCCGGCACGGCGTCTCGCGACACCAGCTCCACCGATCAGGGCGGTCGGGGTGACCGGGCCAACCGGCGCATCCTGGCCGGCGGGCCGCTGCTGCGGCGCGCGGCTGGTCTCATCCTCGGTCTGGCGGTGCTCATCCCGGCGGCTAACGCCTGGGATGGCTCGCACGGCTCGCACGGCCATCCTGTGCCGTCCGAGCGGCCTCCCGTAGCCGCGGGAGCCAGCCAGCGCTGAGGTAGTCGAGGTCGGCCCCGCCATCGCAACGATTCCGGCAGTACTGGATACCCGGACCCGCAGGTCCGGGTATCCAGCCCGCGGCGTCGACAGCGGCTGGCATCGGCTCCGGGCCATTCGGCGCACATTGCGTGCGTGCCGCCCCGGGCCGCGAGCCATTCGACGCGAAGTCTCGGCGGACAAATCGATTCTTACCATTTGGGTAAATTTAAGTATCTTGCGGAGATGGCGGCCGGAAACATCCACCGGGATGCTCGGCGTTCCGCGTCGCTCTCGGCTTTGCGTTCGGGTTCCCGCGCGGACGATCCGCGGGCCGTCAGGCCCCGCTGGGCTGGACCGACTGGAGCGATTCGGCGAGGGCGACCAGGTCGGCCTGGGTCGCGCCGCCCTTCCCGCCGCCGTCGTCGATGATGACCGTGAGGTCCCTGTCGGTCCGGCTGATCGCGAGATGGCCGTCGGCGTCCGGGCGCTGCTCCCAGGGAGCCCCGTCGACGTCCACGGTCCCGTGCGGCGGCCGGTTGCCGAGCAGCTTCTGCACCGCCTTCGGCGCGTTGCTCTCCCGCAGCCGGGCGTACGTCCGATGGCCGGACCGGTCGATGACGTAGCCGATCGTCGCCTCGGCGATGTTGCCGCCGTCGGAGCTGCCGGTGGGGCCGGTCAGCCGCAGCGAGGTCGGCTTCCAGTACCCGGGCAGTCCGGCGGGGGCGAGCGGGGTGTAGGACGTCTGCCGGGCGAAGGCCGCCATCGGCCCGGCCGTCGCGACGACCTTGACCGCTGTCTCGTCGCTGCCTCGCGGCATCACGAAGATGACGAAGACCAGAACGCCCGCCATGACCGCGGCGAGGGAGAGGATCATGTCTCTGATCGTTTCCTGGCCGCGTCGCTGTCGTTGTGCCACGCCCCCATCTTCCAGGTCTCGGGGGGCCGGTGGTGGGCCGGGACCGGTTCGGGCGGCCCCTTACGGCACCGGTGTGGCGGGGATCTCGCCCACAGTGGGTGCCGTGGAGGGGGGTGGAACGCCGACGGGCAGCCGTCACGCCCCCTCCGCGTGACGGCCGCCCGATCGAAGCGTTTGACGCCTGTATGCACCGGAAGGTTGCGCGCAAGTTTTCGACTCCCCGGCTGTCACGCGCACGACAGACTGGATGCCTCGGTTCGTCTGACACCGAGCGATGCTCCGGGATATGTTTGGCGGGGCTTAGCCTGTCGCGAGGCTGGCTATCTCGGGCGCCTGCGGGGTAGCCGAACTAGGCTCACAGCCGTGCCTTCCGCTCCCGATGCCTTCGCCGCCAGGTCCTCCGACTCCTCGGCTGTGCCCGACACGCTGGCCGTGCAGGGGCAGGCCCCGGACCGCAACCTTGCCCTCGAACTCGTCCGGGTGACCGAGGCCGCCGCGCTCGCCGCGGCGCGCTGGGTCGGCCGCGGTGACAAGAACGGCGCCGACGGTGCCGCCGTCGACGCGATGCGACGGCTCGTCGGCACCGTGTCGATGCGCGGTGTCGTCGTCATCGGTGAGGGGGAGAAGGACGAGGCCCCGATGCTGTTCAACGGCGAGCAGGTCGGCTCGGGCGAGGGCCCGGAGTGCGACGTCGCCGTCGACCCCGTCGACGGCACCACGCTCACCGCCAAGGGCATGAACAACGCCGTGTCCGTCATGGCGGTCAGCGAACGCGGCTCGATGTACGACGCGAGCGCCTGCTTCTACATGGAGAAGCTGGTCGCCGGGCCGGAGGCGGCGGACGTCGTCGACATCACCGCCTCCGTCGAGGACAACATCCGGGCCGTGGCGAAGGCGAAGGCGATCCACCCGCGCGACGTCACCGTGGTCGTCCTGGACCGCCCGCGGCACACCGAGCTCGTCGAGGAGATCCGCGCCGCCGGCGCCCGCGTGAAGCTCATCTCCGACGGCGACGTCGCCGGCGCCGTGATGGCCGCCTCCGCCGACACCGGTGTCGACCTGCTGCTCGGCATCGGTGGCACGCCGGAGGGGATCATCACCGCCTGCGCCGTGACGTGCCTGGGCGGGGTGATCCAGGGCCGGTTGTGGCCCAAGGACGAGGCCGAGCGGAGCAAGGTCGTCGCGCTCGGGCACAACCCGGAGCGGGTGCTGTCCACCCGCGACCTCGTTGCCAGCGACAACGTCTTCTTCGTTGCAACGGGAATCACAGATGGTGAGCTGCTGGCCGGGGTACGGTACCGCCCGGGTGGCGCCAGCACGTCGTCACTGGTGATGCGCTCCCGCTCGGGCACGATTCGCCGGGTCGACAGCCAGCATCAGCTCACCAAGCTGCAGGCCTACTCCACCGTTCCGTTCTGATCTCACCGCCGGGAGGCGATCGCGTGGCGCGGCTGTCCCCCGCGGCGTTGTTCGTCCGGCTCGACCGGCCAGGGCCGCATGGCAGTGCGGCGGAGGTCCGCACGCTGGCGGCTGCCGCCCGCCGGTTCCTCGCCCATCCCCGCCCGCCGGTGCTGCTCGGCTGCGTGGGGGGGCTCGCCGCCGTGCGCGCGGCCCGCGGGCCGTGGCGGGCCCGGGACACTCGGATCGCCGTGGCTGCCGCCGTCGCGCAGCCGTTCGTCGAATGGGGTGTGCACCGGCTGGTGCTGCACGCCCGCCCGGCCAGCCGGCTGGGCGCCGTCGGCTACCAGCTCGCCGGCTATGGCCACGAGCAGCACCACCGTGATCCGGCCGACCTGGACACCATGTTCCTGCGCCCACGCGAGGTCATCACCGGAACGGCCGCGGCGGCCCTGCCGGCGCTGCTCGGACCGCCCTCGGCGGCGACCGCGGCGCTGTGCGCGGGTGTCGGCGTGCTCGCCTACGACTGGACGCACTTCCTCATCCACACCCGGGTCCCACCGCGGACGGCGTACTACCGGCGGGTCTGGCGCGGCCATCGCCTGCACCACTACCGCAACGAGCGCTACTGGCTCGGCGTGACCAGCCCCCTCGGGGATCTGGCCCTGCGCACGAATCCGCCGCGGGACGCCGTTGAGCTCTCCCCGACCGCC
>NZ_JANEZT010000374.1 GCF_025403405.1 Frankia tisae | reverse complement strand
TTCTTCTCGAAGAGGTCGACAGCCCGCATGCGGATGTCCTCTTGGGTTTCCCGCGGAAGAGCCCGTCCATCGATAATCATGTTTCTATGACAGCAGAATCATGCACACTCTTCAAATCGGACTAGTAGCCTCCGACGAGGCTTCCATCATTGCACTGTCGGGGACGGGAATTTCAGCGTTCTCCCCGACAGCCAGATTTGTTCGATCTCCGACCGAGATTCGCGGAATACAGATTGGCGGCGCAGGCGAGTACACCACAGGTGGCGGGTGGTTCGGCGGCGGATTCGGAATCTCTGGCGCATTGGAAGGAGCCGCCTTCGCAACCATCATGAATGTATTGACAACACGACGACACGTGGACACCATGCTCCGGGTTGTTTTCGACGATGCGGAGGCAACCTTTGGCGTCGAGAAGTATATTCCTGCACGACTGGAAATCGAGCTAGCGGCGCTACTGGCGGCAGTGCGGGTAGGCGGAAGTCACCAGAGTGCTACACGCCTGAACGTGTCTACGGTTGCTGCCTCGCCGATTGTCGCTGCCGGCGCGCCAGGGCACGGCGCACGCTTCTGCACTGGATGCGGCACCCCACGTGCTGTTGGGGCCGCATTCTGCGGAGCTTGCGGCCAGCCCCTGCCCTGAGCCAGCAATCGCGCGCAAGGCGCCTGCTGAGGGCGTCACCGGCGGCCCGACGCCGGCGAGCTCCGCGACGAATGCCTGGCACCGGGCGGCCAACGGCAGCGGCAGCGGCCAGCACGTCGAACGCCACGAACTGAGCCGGGTGCTCGGCCGCCCGCCGTGCGAGGCCTCGCCCCGCCGTGAGCGGCGGGTGAGGTCGGCGCAGTCAAGCCGGCCGGCCGCGCAGTCCCAGCAGACCACCTCACCGTCGACCACGAGCCCGCCAGGCAGAGCGACGGCGAGCGTCAGGGACAGGTCGGGAAGAAGCGGGTCAGTTCACGCTGGTGCCGCGACCAGATTAGGGATCCGTGGACAACATCGCGGAATCCGTCCCATTTCGGCTCGTAGACCAGCGGGCGCCCTCGAGCGCTGGGTGGGACGAGTGTGTCGATCGGCCGAGCCAGCGCGAGCGAGGGTGGAAAGCTGATCACCGTCACGCAGGCGGCGCACCCGACCGCCCGCCTGGTGCGAAACGGAACCCGTCGGCGACAGGGGGTGATACGGATGATTCATGGACGATCGTTCCCTTGGGCATGGCTCAGTTCGTCCTGGAACCTGTCGCCGTGTATCCGCTGATCCCGCGGCCCGTCGCCATCAGATCGAGCGCAGTCGCTGACATGGCGTTCGCCGCGATCCACCCCGAGGCCGGCCGTATCGACGCCACCTTGCCGGACCTCGGCTGCGGTCTGGCCTGGGGGTCGGTGTACAAGGTTCGGCCCCGGATCGCACTGCGGTGTCCCGAATGCGGACACGGCGTTCACGCCAAGCTCTCCCCCTTCAAGCTGCGGTACTTCGCCCATGACCCCGGGCGCCCTGCAGACTGCTCCTGGCTCAACGAATCGCTGGAGCATCACTTACTGAAGCTGGAATTGGCGACGGCGATTCGAACCGTGGGCTGGCACGCCCAGATGGAGGTCCGCGCCGCTGACGGAACCTGGCGTGCCGATGTGCTCGCGTTCTCTGCGGACGGGACCCGCCGCGTGGCGTGGGAAGCCCAGCTCTCGCCGATCACCCATGAGGACATTCATGATCGGACATCCCGCTACCAGGCTGAGGGCATCGGGGTGTGCTGGGTTGGTGTCGCCGAGCGGCTGCCCTGGATGGGCGTCGTGCCCTCCATTCAGGTCTGTGATCCCCACGGGGAGCGGCCGTGGACCGTTGTCGACGGGGTGGCCGGCTTCGACTACGAGGACGGCGTCTGGAGCATCGTCGACGACCTGCCGCTGATCACCTTCATCCGGTGGGTCCTGCACGGGCAGACGATCACTCACCGCATCCTGCCCCGCTACCGACGGATCTGGCACGGCGACCAGCGGCGTTACACCCGCCGCCAGACGATCTGGACGACCCCGCGAAGTATCAGCAGCGAAGCCCGCCATGACGCGATGCGCCAACGCCAGGAAGCATGGAAGCAGCAGCAAGAGGAACGGGAGCGACAAGCCGAGCAGCGCCGCCAGGAGGAAGCCGAGGCCCGCCGACGAGAAGAGGAACGCCAACGCGCGATCCGGCAGGAGGCCGAGCGTGCCCGCGCGGAGGAGCTGCGGCGAAAGTGGGCTGCCGAGGCCGAGCAGCGCCGACCCAGGCGAGAAGCCGAACTACGCCAGCAGCAAGAGCTGGATCGGGCAGCCGAGCGGGAACGGCTCCAGCAGGAGCAACGCGAGCAGCAGGCCGCGCGCATCTGGTGGGACGACCTGTCCTCCACGCAGCTTGAGCAGTTTCGCGCCGCGGTGACCGGATCGCTGCGGAAGAAGGGCCTCCGCGTCGAGTTCGATTCTGAAGGACCTACCGTGGAGAACGCATACGGCATCGCGATCTACCAGCGCTACCGGCGGTACGGCGTCCTCCGTCCCAGCCCGGCGTCGATGCATCGGCTTCCCTCCGCCGTGCCCGTCTTTGTGCGGAACGCCCGTGAGGCGCAGCAGATCATCGACACCGAAAAGATCGATCCTGGCCGCGTGATCCACTTTGACCTTCCCGACGGCGAACAGCTGTTGCTGCTCTAGCGAAGGCATCCTTCATCCGGTAGGCGTCGACCGGCGCGGCGAGCCGCTGCGGGCCGCCGCGGGCGCGGTGGCTGCCGCCGAGCAGAGCCAGGGCCTATCCGCATCCAGGTCGGCTGTGCCTCCATCGGGCGGCCCCACCGTTGCGAAGGAATCTCCGAACGCCGCCGGGCGTGCTGGCCAGCCGGCACCGCGCGGCGACCGGGGCGTGGCCTGATCCGCCAGCAGGTGGTACGAAGAGGGCTACCCTCCACCCCTATATAGAGTTTCGGGTACGCTGTGCGGCATGGGGAAACGTCGACAGTCCGGGCCGCAGATCACGCTGCCCACCGCGGCGGTCCTCCGGCTGATGTTGGAGAACCCGACCGCCGACTACTACGGGTTCGACCTCGCCAAGGCCTCCGGGTTCCCGTCCGGGACGATCTATCCGATCCTCGCCCGGTTGGAGGCCGCCGGCTGGATGGCCAGCTACTGGGAAGAAGGTGAGCCCGCCGAGCTGGAGCGGCCACGTCGGCGGATGTACCGACTCACCGGCCATGGCGCGACCGCCGCCCGGGAGGCTGTGACCACCGCCCTGAGGCGCCTCGGCGGCTTGACTCAAGCAGCACGGCCCCAAGGGGAAACCGCGTGACCCGGCCCCGTGGCAAAACCCTGGACGCTTTCCACTTCCTTCTCCCCGCAGTTGCCGCCATCTTCGCCGCCGTTGCCATACTCGAAGACAGCGGAATCGCCAGCACCGCCGCCGCCTGCACGGTCGTTGTCCTCGCCGCCGTCGCTGTCCTCGCCCACGTCAATGGCACCATAGTCCGCGCCGCCGAGGTAGACGGTACCGCCTTCACCTGCACTGTCACCGCTCCCGACGGCACCGCTGTCCGTACCGATGCTGCTGGTGCTGGCATCACCCTCATGCGCGCCGATGGCACCGAGCTCCACGCAAATGCCGCCGTTCTTGCTATCGTCCGCGGCTCTGTCGCTGCCCGGGCCATACGCGTCGCCGGCGCTGTCAGCAGTGCCACCGCCGGCGTCATCCTTGTCGCCGCCATCGTCCTCGTGCCCGCCGATGCCATCGTCACAGCTGGTACCGCCAGTTTGTCGGCGGTGTCGTCATCGCTGGCGCCGCCCTTGTCGGGAGAAGGGCCCGTTCCTTGACGGAAAGCTCCCTGCGTGAGCGGAGGGGAGATGAGGGGGCATCTCCACGGCAGGCGCGCAACCGAGTCGCCTACGCCGGCGGTGCGATCCGATCGCAGACCGGCGGGCCAATCGATAGAGCCATTAATCACCTGCTGGCTCGGGGAGCGCGGGTTATTCCCGAATCGTTCCGGGAGCGGTTCGTTGAGGAATGGGCCGACCACCGCACTCACTACCGCGGCTGGCGGCTGCTGTGGTGGGCGCTGTGCGTGCGCGTCACAGCTACCCGCACCGCGGGCGAGCTGCGCGCCGCCCAGGTTCCCCACCCTGATCGATAACCGCGACTCGCGGTCGCCACCCTACGATTGCAGCGCTACCCCTATGAAGAGTTTCGGATAGAGGAGATATCTCCATGCCCCTGCCCTGGCTCACCGGGCTACGCGAGATCGTCCAGCCGGTCGCTGGCGCACTCCCCGCGCTGCTGCTCGTGCTCTTCGCCGGCCTGCTCGCCTTCGCGGGCCTGCCCTGGGGCGCCGGCGGTCGCGCCTACACGCTCGCCTACGCCGACCGGCTGATCGAGCTCGCTGCGGTTCTCGTCGACGGAACCGGAAGGCGAGCCGCTCGGGGTGATCGACGGGCCGGAGCGTGCATCAGGTGAGTCAGCGGCTTCTCCGCGACCGCGTCACGGCGTCGGAGGCCGTGTCGGCAGCGTCTCCACTGTCAGGGAGCACTGCTCGCCGCCGGCGCGAACAGGCGCAGCAGACGTGCCTGCTCCGGGTCAACCGTCAGCAGGTCGCTGTTCGCCCGCGGGAAGATCTCGGCCGCTTCCCACTGCGCAGCCCGCACACTCGCCGGACTTTTGATCTTGAGGCGTTGGGCGCGGAGATCGCCGAGTACCCTCTGAGCGTCGAACAGGTAGACCGCCGTGATGATCCAGGGGCGGGATCCACCGCGTGACGAGACCGCCGGCGAGACCGGACCGGTGAAGACCAGGTAGTAGTCCAGCGCGGCCGACTCGGTGAAGTCGAGCAGGTTTTCCCGCTTGGGATACCACTTCACATTCACGGTCCGCCCTTGCAGCGAGCCGGAGGTGAAACGGCCGTCGATCGCGGCTGCCGTCGCCGATCGCTCGAGCTCCACCCCGAAGACGCGCGCCGCGATCCACTCACCGAGGTGCCCGGCCGTCACCGGTCGGTCGATGACGGCGGCGATCTGGGCGTCGAGGGCGTTGCGCTGCTGCAGCAGGCCGGCGATCTGTTCCAGGTCCGCACTCACGTAGACGATCATTTCACGGCGCTGGTCACGGAGGCGCTAGGTACGGTCCAGCCTGCACCGAGCTGGCACAGCGAGTGTGGCTGCCGCGATCGCGTCGAGGATCGCGGGAACCACACCGACATACTGCGACGCGCGGTGACCATCGTGGAGAATCATGCCGGTGATGAACGACAGAGAGTGTGGCATGAGCCGGTGTACGCAAACCGCGCACGGCTCGGTGCCGGCTGACAGTCCGCTGCTGGGCGACCGCTCCTTCGTGGACGGCGACCTACGTCTGCCGACCTGTATCGAGCACGGCCGGGAGCATCACCGTCTCGTCCTTGGACGCGATCCTCGTCCCGAGGACGTCACGATTCGACAGGTAGATCCTCCGAGCGAAGGATGACCCGTCAAGCCGGGCGGGCGCCGCCGCAGCGGACTGACGGCTCGGCGTCACCGCGTTCTCGCTGCTGCGTAGGTCAGATGTGCCGCTCGTCGGCTGAGGCACTCCCTTCCGAGCCCTGTGGCCGGGGCGCTGCTGGGCCCTCGCTGGACGCTGGCGTCGGCTGGCCCTCCGGCCCGGTCCCGCGGAACGCCTGGAGCAGCCCGACGGCGCGCTGGTAGGGGCGCTCTGGTCCGACCACGATGACGACGAGCAGGAAGAGCAGGGCGACCAGGAGCCAGGCGGGAGCGGACAGCAGGTTCACGGCTACCCATCCTGTTCGGTGACGGACGTGGACCGAATGTTCCGCGGCCGCCGTACTAGAACGTACGGTCGAGCAACTGGCCAGACAGCGGGCTTCCGTGGCAGCTCGTGGCTATGTGAGCAGCCCAGAGGTCAGTTCGTCGGTGACGAGCTGGTCGCGCTCGGCAGAGGTTAGCCAGCGCGCCTGGCTACCGCCCAAGGACCGGGTAACCAGGAGGACGTTGTCGAAGTTCTCGGCGACGTCACGCATGTGGCTGATCACGGCGACCAGCCGGCCGCCGCTGGCTTGGCGGGTGAGTGCCTCCAAGGCGTCGCCGAGGATGTTGGTGTCCAGGGAGCCGAATCCTTCGTCGAGGAACAGCGCTTCGACTCGTCCGCCACCGCGAGAGGTGAGTTCCACCAGCGCCAAGGCCAAGGCCAGGCTTGCCAGGAACGTCTCTCCACCCGAGAGGGGGCGGGGTCAAATGGTCGTAGCGACGCCTCGATAGGATGATCGTGTTGGCGTCGAGGGGCTGGATGGTGGATGGGTCGGCGGGAGCAGTTGACGATCGAGGAGCGGGAGGTTATTTCCCGCGAGTTGGGCAAGAATCGTTCGGCGCGGTTCATCGCGAAGGCGCTCGGCAGGCATCACTCGGTGATTTCGAGGGAGATCGAGCGTAACGGCGGCGAGAATGTGTACCGGGCGGTGGA
>NZ_JANEZT010000373.1 GCF_025403405.1 Frankia tisae | reverse complement strand
CCCCGCCGCTGGCGGGCTGACGGCGGCGGTGCCGGCCGGCCGGGTCGCGGGGCCGTCGTTCTCGAAGCAGCCGGCCCGACGGCGCAGAGGTGATCGGCGTCAGGGTCGGCGAGAGCCCTCGCCGACGCGGAGGCGACCGTCGAGGCCGGTCTCGCGCAGCAGGGCGGCGAATGCCGGGGTCGGCGAGGAAATCCGCAGTTCGGAGTGGACGCGACGGAGCAGCAGATCGGCCCGGAGCAGAGCGGCGAGCCCGGGGATGTCGATCAGCTGCAGGCCCGCGACGTCCACCGTCACCGTCCCCCCGCCCCGGCCCAGCAACTCGCCGATCTGCTCGCGGAACCGCAGCCGGCCGGCGGTGTCGAGCTCACCGGAGAGCTCGATGAGCACGTCCTCGCCTGACCGCCGCACGGACATGGTCAGGGCTCCGGCGTCGACCCGCATGCTGCCCGCCCCCCGAAGTCCTGATCACCGTGCGGGACCGACCCCCCGAACTGTTTACGGAGAGTAACATGACGGGGTCAGGGTGGCCGCTGTCCGACATTGATCAGGCGCCGCGCAGCCGCCTGATCAACGCGTTCGTCGAGCTGTCGTGGCGGGGCTGCAGGGAGTCCGCGGAGCCCGACGCACCGGGGGAGGTCAGCTCGGGCACGATGCGCCCGGCGAGCACCTTGCCGAGTTCGACACCCCACTGGTCGAAGCTGTTGATGCCCCAGATGGTCCCCTGGGTGAACACCTTGTGCTCGTACAACGCGATGAGCTGCCCGAGCACGAACGGAGTCAGCTTCGGGGCAAGCAGGGTGTTGGTCGGCCGGTTGCCCGGGAAGGTCCGGTGCGGGACGAGGTCCGGGGCGATCCCCTCGGCGGCCACCTCCGCGGCGGGCTTGCCGAAGGCGAGGGCCTCGGTCTGGGCGAGGAAGTTCGCCAGCAGCAGCGCGTGCTGGTCCGGCCCGTCCGCCGGCCCCACGCCGGGATGGTTCGGCTCGACGAAGCCGAGAAAATCGGCCGGGACGATCGTCGTCCCCTGGTGCAGCAGCTGGTAGTAGGCGTGCTGCCCGTTCGTCCCCGGCGTTCCCCAGACCACCGGTCCGGTCTGTGTCCCCACCGGCCTGCCGGCGAGATCGACGCGCTTGCCGTTGCTCTCCATGTCGAGCTGCTGCAGATAGGCCGGAAAGCGGCCGAGGTACTGGCTGTAGGGCAGCACGGCATGCGAGGAAAATCCGTAGAAGTCGCGATACCACACACCGATCAGCCCGAGCAGCACGGGCAGGTTCCGCTCGAACGGCGCGGTCCGGAAGTGCGTGTCCATCGCGGCGAACCCGTCGAGGAACTCGCGGAAGGCCACCGGCCCGATCGCGATCATCACGGACAGCCCGATCGCCGAACCGACCGAATACCGGCCGCCCACCCAGTCCCAGAACTCGAACATGTTCTCGGTGTCGATGCCGAACTCGGCAACCTTCTCCGCATTCGTCGAGACCGCGACGAAATGGTGGGCAACCGCGTCCTCGCCGAGGGTCCCCGTCAGCCAGGAACGGGCGGCCCGCGCGTTGGCGAGCGTCTCCAGGGTGGTGAACGTCTTCGACGCGACGATGAACAGGGTCCGCGCCGGGTCGAGGTCGACCGTCGCCTCCCAGACGTCGGTCGGGTCGACGTTGGAGACGAAGCGGACCGCGAGCCCGCGGTCGGAGTAGTCGCGCAGGGCGTCGTACGCCATCGCCGGGCCCAGATCGGAGCCGCCGATGCCGATGTTCACGACGGTGGTGATCCGCTCGCCGGTCGCCCCGCGCCACTCGCCCGAACGCACCTTCTCCGCGAAGGCGGCCATCCGGTCCAGCACCCGGTGCACCTCGGGCACCACGTCCACCCCGTCGACCTCGATCCGGGTCCCCGCCGCGGCCCGCAGCGCGACGTGCAGCACCGGCCGGTCCTCGGTGACGTTGATCCGATCGCCGCGGAACATGGCCTCGATCCGCTCGGCAAGCCGGGCCCGCCCGGCGAGCGCCGCGAGCAGCTCGACGGTGCGCGCCGTCAGCCGGTTCTTGGAGTAGTCGAGATAGAGCCCGTCCGTTTCAGCGGTGAACGCCTCCCCGCGGGTGGGATCGGCGCCGAACAGACTCCGCAGCGACACCTCGGACATCTCGTGCAGATGCGCGGTCAGCGCCGCCCATTCCGCCGTCGCGGTGATGTCGGGCGGAGCCACCAGGGCAGCGGGCTCGGTTGTCGACATGACGTGGGACGCCCTTCCTCGCAGGTTCAACACGTGTGCCGCCACAATCACCATCGGTGTCCGTGGCGCGTCATCCGGACTCCTGCCCGTCATCCGACGCCTGTCGCATCATCCAGACCGTGGCGGCGCCGACACTTGTCGACCCCAGCAGCATGCACATGTCGCCGATCCGACGTCGTGGGGCGCCCCCGGACGGGCGGCGGAATGGGAAGGTCGGGGTCGTAGGATCGCCAGGAACCCGACGAAGGTGTCATTGCAGGCCAGGATGCCGCGCTCGGGACGGGGACGGCGGTGCGGCGGGCTGCCCGACGGCGTTAGCGGACGGATCTGAACCTTGTTGATTGACAGATCACTCGTGGAGGCGGCGCTTCCGGGTTACACCGTCGAGGGCGACCTGGGCCGCGGCGGGTACGGTCTCGTCCTCGCCGGCCAGCATCGGCTCATCGGACGCAAGGTCGCCATCAAGATCCTGCTGGACACCTCCGACGATCCCGGTCTGCGGGCCCGCTTCCTGTCCGAGGCCCGGGTACTGGCCGAGCTCGACCACCCGCACATCGTGCGCATCCATGACTACGTCGAACACGAGGGCACCTGCCTGCTGGTGATGGAGCTGCTCTCCGGCGGCACCCTCAAGCAGCGGATCAGCGCGGGTCCGGTGTCCCCGGAGACGACCTGCTCGATCGGCCTGGCCGCCGCCGCCGCCCTGGCCAACGCCCACATGCAGGGCGTGCTGCACCGCGACATCAAACCGGACAACATCATGTTCGCCGGCGACGGCCTGCTCAAGGTCACCGACTTCGGCATCGCCAAGATCTTCGACGGGGCGGAGACAACGGCCAGCGCAATCCTCGGCACCCCGCGGTACATGGCCCCCGAGCAGATCATGGGGGTGCGGTTGTTCCCGTCGACGGACCTCTACGCCCTCGCCGGGGTGCTCTACGAGATGATTGCCGGCCGACCGCTGTTCGGCCGCCAGATGGCGGTGCAGCCGCTTACCCACCACCATCTGACTGTCATGCCGGAGCCGCTCACCATGGTTCCGCCGCCGGTCTCAATGGTGATCATGCGTGCGCTGGCGAAGGACCCGAACACCCGCTTCGCGGACGCGGCGGATTTCGCCCTCGAACTCGCCCGCGCCGGCAGCCGGGCCTTCGGGCCGAACTGGCTGTCCCGGTCGGAGGTCAAGGTTCGGGTGGACGATGAGATCCGGGAGGCGGCGCTCGGCGTCTCGACCACCCCGCGGCCGCCGACCTCGGGCTCGCCGGGTTACCCGGTCGGGCCCGCCCAGGGATCCGGCCCAGCCAGGCCCGGGTACCCAGCCGGGCCTGGCGCGTTCGGTATCCCCGCCGGTGCCGGCGGCCCGGCCTGGCCCGGCGGATCCGGCGGCCGGAGTGGGCCTGGCGGACCTGGGCCTGGCGGACCGAGGGTGGGTGGCTACCCGCCGCCTGGTGGCTACCAGGGACGTCCTGGCACGCCAGCCGGCCCCGGCGGCCCCGGCTTCACCGCCGCCCCCACGGTGCGGGGCGGTCAGGGACCCGGACCGGGTGGGTGGGGCGGCTACCCGCCCGGGACCACGCCGGCGCCGCTGCACCCCGCCCGTCAGGCCGGGCGCCGCCAGGCCGCGGGCGCCCGCAACCGCAATCCGTGGATCATCGGCGGTGTCGCCTTCGTCCTCGTCGTCGCGCTTACCGTCGGCATCGCCCTTGCCGTGGCGAGCTCCGGCGGCGGGGATGACCCCAGCCGCACGGTCGCCGCCCGGGTCGTCACCGCCTACCGTGGACCGGCCCTGTCCGTGCAGGGGCTGAGCCCCTACAGCCTCGCCATCGATCCCGACGGCTCGCTGCTCGTGTCCAGCCTGGCGACCGACCGGATCCAGAAGATCACACCGGTGGGCGCCGAGAATGACTTCGCGGGCACCGGCGCGGGCGGGAGCAGCGGCGACGGCGGCCCGGCCACCTCGGCCCAGCTCGACGGACCAGGCTCCACCGCCCGGGACAAGGCCGGCAACATCTACATCGGCGACGCGAAGAACAGCCGCATCCGGAAAGTCACCCCCGCCGGGGTGATCTCCACGATCGCCGGCACCGGCACCGCGGGTTACAGCGGCGACGGCGGCCCGGCCGCCGCCGCCCAGCTCAACAGCGCCGAGAAGGTGACCACCGGGCCTGACGGCAGCGTGTACTTCTCCGACTACGAGAACCACCGCATCCGGAAGATCGACCCGGCGGGGATCATCACGACGTACGTGGGTACCGGCGTCGCCGGCTACAGCGGCGCCGGCGGCGCGGCGACCCAGGCGAAGATCAACGGCCCGAACGACATCACGATGGCCGACGATGGCACGCTCTACTTCGCCGATCTCGGCAGCAGCACCATCCAGAAGGTCGACCCGAACGGCATCATCAGCACGATCGCCGGCACCGGGGAGAGCGGCTACGCCGGAGACGGCGGCCCGGCCCGGTCGGCCAAGCTGAACGTGCCATCCCTGTCCATCGCACCGGACGGGAAGACCTTCTACATCGCCGACTACCGCAACAACCGGATCCGGAAGATCGACCCGAACGGCATCATCACCACCATCGCGGGCACCGGTACCGAGGGCGCCGGCGGTGACGGTGGCCCGGCGATGGCGGCCCAGTTCAAAAACCCGAGTTCGGCGGTCGTCGACGGCAGCGGCGCCGTGTACATCGCGGACAACGGCAACGACCAGGTTCGGCGCATCGACCCGGCCGGCACGATCTCGACGATCGCCCGGCCCGGATGACAGACCACGCGGACATCGAGCGCGTGGCGGCCGCACTGCCCGGCTACGAGCTCGGCCGCGGTGGCTTCGGTGCCGTACTCGCCGGCCGTCGGCAGCCCACTCGTGCCGGCGAGGCACCGTCGCCGCGTGGATTGGCATACGTTCGCCGGTAGTCCCGCCGTCCCGATCAGTGCCACCAGCCGGTCGCCGCCCATCACACTGCATGCGCCGGCTGGTCGGCATGCCGGTGGCACCGCGGCGGGCGGGCGGCGGGTTCGGGATGGCTCTCTGGGAGGACGCGTGGGCGGACCCGACCGGCGGTCGGTGTTACGGGCCGCGGGCGGCGGCGGGCTGGCCCTCGTCGGCGCCGGACTGGGCAGTACGCTACTCGCCGGCTGCCACACAGACACCCGCCCTGCCCCCTCCGGCATCGACTGGCAGGCCCTCGACAGGCGCCTGACCGGCCCGCTGCTGCGCCCGGCGGACCCGCGATACGCCGCGGCCAGCACGCTGTTCGACCCGGCCTTCGACGCGATCCGGCCGCAGGCGGTCGCCCAGGCCACCTCCGTCGCCGACGTCCAGGCGTGCGTCGACTTCGCCCGCCGGACGGCGTTGCCGCTGACCGTCCGCGCCGGCGGGCACAGCTACGGCGGTTATTCGACGACGACCGGCCTGGTCGTGGATGTCACCCCGATGGCCGAGGTGGCCGCGGCGCCCGGCCAGGTCGCGCGGATCGGGGCCGGCGCCCTGCTCGTCGACGTGTACTCCGGTCTCGCGCGGGCGGGGCTGGCACTACCGGCAGGTTCCTGCCCGACCGTGGGCATCGCCGGGCTTGCCCTGGGCGGCGGGATCGGCGTGCTCGGCCGCCGCTACGGCCTCACCTGCGACCGGATGGTCTCCGCCGAGGTGGTGCTCGCTTCCGGGGAGGTCGTGCACACCGACGCTGACCACGAGCCGGATCTGTTCTGGGCGTTGCGCGGCGCGGGCGGTGGCAACGTCGGCATCGTCACCTCGTTCACCTTCGCCACCCACCGGGCGACACCGCTGGTGCTGTTCACCTACCACTGGGCCTGGGACGACGCCGCCGACGTGCTGGCCGCGTGGCAGGACTGGATCTCCGCGCCCGGCGGCGCACCGGAGAGCCTGTGGTCGACCTGCGTCGCCTACTCCGCGCCGGCGGCCGGCGTCGGCGGCGCGCCGACGCTGCGGGTGAGCGGGGTGCTGTCGGGCGGTGCCGACGACGGTGCGGTGGCCGGCCTGCGGGCGCAGCTCGCCGACCTGGTCGACGCGGCCGGCCACCGGCCCACCGGTACCTACCTCACCACCCGGGGCCATCTGGAGGCGATGCTCATCGAGGGCGGCTGCGCGGGCCGTGCCGTCGAGTCCTGCCACCTGCGCGGCCGGGCACCGGGCGGCACCGTGGCACGGGTCGCCCAGCGGGCCGCGTCCGCGTTCCTGGTGAAGCCGATGCCGCCGCGCGGCGTCGAGGTGCTGCTGGGCGCGGTCGAGGAACGCCAGCGGAC